>NZ_JBITBU010000007.1:277269-391851 GCF_044452545.1 Nocardia sp. NPDC051900
CGCCGACCAGACGGATGGTCACAACGGTGCCATCGGACAGCGTCTTGGTCAGCTCCCCACCCGGCAGCGGAACGAAGGTGTCGGCATTCGCCGCACCGGTGGAGAACAGGCCCATGGCGATGGTGGCAGCGGCGCCGAGGCCGGCCATCCGCGCCAGGTTCTTACGGTTGATCATGGTTTGATATCCCTCGAGGGTTGAGTCCGCTTCAGCGGGAAGATGGTTCGT
The DNA here is from genome assembly GCF_044452545.1 of Nocardia sp. NPDC051900. Classification (NCBI taxonomy): domain Bacteria; kingdom Bacillati; phylum Actinomycetota; class Actinomycetes; order Mycobacteriales; family Nocardiaceae; genus Nocardia; species Nocardia sp. NPDC051900. The sequence goes on from NZ_JBITBU010000007.1 coordinate 277,496, forward strand.
TGGATTCGACAGACGTCAGCCGATGCTGAACGGCATCCCGTAGAGGGTGGTCTTCGAGTAGTGATCGCCGATGATCTCGACGACCGTGTACGAACGCGCCTGCGCGTAACCCGCGCAGCCCTGAATCTGGATCTCGGCATCCTGGTATTCGACGGAGTAGACACCGGCCTTGAGGATGTCCTTGTAGTCGATCTGAACGAACTTCACTTCGCCGGGACCGAGGTTGACGCCGATCGAACCACCGGCGCTGGCGCCGCTGAGGTTCACGCTGCCCGACACACCGGCGGAGATCGCGTCGTCGGCGATGCTGACCTGGCAGCCGACGATGTAACCGGTGCTCAACTGCGACGAACCATGCGTCGAGGAGTTGTTGGTTCCGGGGTTGCCCGTCGGACCGTTGTTGGGGCCGACGGTGCCTTCCGGCGTCTCGGCGACATCGGCGACGGCGTTGCCCGACACCCAGACCACCCGGCCTGCGCCGTTGGCGGCCAGCGACGGCGAAATCAGGGCCCGCTCTCCGTTCCGGGTGATCGTCACGCCGGGCCCTACCTTCTGGCCGTCCGGCAACGGCACGAAGGTATCGGCATTGGCGGCACCGGTCGAAAGCAGGCCCATGGCAACAGCCGCGGCAGCGCCTACGCCCGCGACGCGGGCACCGCGGCGCAGACCTTTGGTGCGGTTCTCGCTCATACTTCCCCTCATCAGGTTCAAACAGTCAACCTCGACCATCGAGGCTGGACAGTGGTCCTCTCAGGCCCAGCTCAGTGTGTCGCCCCTTTGTTGCCGATGTGTAACCGGTTGTTATTTCGGCGCAACGGGCAGGGAGGCAACGGAACCGAGCCGGGTTCCGCCGAGTGGGCTTTCACGCGTGCCGGCACCCACGACTGCGGGTCCCATTGTGAATGGCTCGATGGGAGATTAAACGGTTCGTAACGACCGCCGCAACGAAAAGTTTCGTAAAGTTCAAGGTGACCCGCATCACACTTGCGCACATCCGAATATGGCTTGACGTGCATAAATACCGGTTCGCTACAGCAGGTTCAGGTGAGAAAACCGAGATGGCGGCACAGAAGGGCCAGCGTACGGATACGGGACACGACCGTAAGGATCTCGTCCGGATTACTTCCGGTCAGAAATGATCACTGGCGTGTTTCGAAGCCGGGGAAAGGACTACGTAGCTACTACGTAGATAACGGACTCAGCCGTGATGTGGGGGAACCTGGGCGCGCAGCCAGTCGTCAGCGGACCGGACGTCGTCGCGTTCGTCGCGCTCGTCGGCGGTGGTGTCGGGCAGCGCGTCGCCGAAGACCTTCGCCAAGCGCGCGGCATCCCTCGCCCGGCGCGCCGCCGGGCGAGGGTGCTCAGAAGGCGTGGGGGCGGTGATTACTCGACCAATCCGGAGAGTTCACCGATCACCCGGCTGGCGAGCGGGCCGAGCGTCGCCATGCCGTCGCGAACGGCGGAACGGGTGCCGGGCAGGTTGACCACCAAGGTGCTTCCGGACACGCCTGCCACACCGCGGGAGAGGCCCGCGTCCAGCGAGCCCGCCACCCGGCCGGAGGAACGAAGGGCTTCGCTGATCCCCGGCAACTCGCGGTCGAGCACCTGCGAGGTGGCCTCCGGCGTCACGTCGCGCGGGGACATGCCCGTACCGCCGACGGAGATCACCAGATCGACGCCGCCGATCACCGCCGTGTTGAGCGCGTTGCGGATCTCGACCTCGTCGGCCTGCACCGACACCGACGCGTCCACGAGGAAACCCGCTTCGGTGAGCAGCTCGGTGACCAGCGGGCCGAGCGAGTCAACACCTCCATGCGCCGTCCGATCGTCCACGACCACCACCAGAGCACGCCCCGCCACAGGAGCATCGATTTCCATGGTGCTCACCGTAGCGCCTGCGTCCAGCAACTCGGCGGCCGCACCGAGAACGTCGGCGTCCACATCGATCATCGGCCCAGGCCCGCCGGGCACCGCGCGCATCACCGGCCGCCGTCCGCGGGCGCGCCGGAGAGGGTCACCTCGACGGTCTTGGCATTGTTGCCTTGATCATCGGTGTAGGTGACTTTCACCTTGTCTCCCGGTTGGTGCGAGCGCACCGCGGCGACGAGCGCGTTCCCGGAATCGATCGGGCGGTCGTCGACCTTCGTCACGACCGCCCCCGGCGGGATGCTCGCGCGCGCGGCGGGGCCGTCCGCCGTGACGTCGCGAACCTTCGCCCCGGAAACCTGCTGTGCCGGGTCCTGCTGCCGCGACACCGTGATCCCGATCTGCGCGTAGGTGGCCTTGCCGGTCTTGATCAGTTCGTCGGCCACCCGGCGCGCCTGATCGACGGGGATCGCGAACCCGAGTCCGATCGATCCGGTCTGGCCGCCCGCTGTCTCGGCGGGCCCGAGCGTCGCGATGGCGGTGTTGATGCCGATCAGCTTGCCGCTGCCGTCCACCAGCGCGCCACCCGAGTTGCCCGGGTTGATCGCGGCATCGGTCTGGATCGCGTCGATCACCGGGCTGACCGCGGCGCCCGCCTCGCTTCCGTCGCCGGTGGTCACGACGGGCCGGTTCAGCGCCGACACGATGCCCGTGGTGACCGTGCCCGCAAGGCCGAGCGGCGACCCGATCGCGACGACCGGCTGGCCGACTTGCAGATTCGCCGAGCCACCCAGCTCGATGGGAGTGAGGCCGGTCTTCCCGGATACCTTGATGACGGCCAGGTCGGAAACCGGATCGGCGCCGACCAGCGTGGCGGGCGCGCTGCTGCCGTCGGAGAACACGACCTCCATCTTGGCGCTGGGCCCGCCGCCCGCGGCGACGTGGTTGTTGGTCAGGATCAGGCCGTCGGAGGACAGGATCACCCCGGAGCCCTCCCCCTCGGCCTTACTGCTGGCCACCTTGATCATCACGACGCTGGGCAGCACCTTCTGCGCGACCGCCTGGGTGGAACCGGCCGGAGCGTTCACGGCGTTGCTCACGTTCGGCTTCGGAGCGTCCAGCGCGTTGGTCACCGGTGCCCGACCGTCGTCGCCGTGCGTGACCAGCGCACCGACCGCACCGCCGATACCGCCGCTGACCAGCGCGAGCGCGACCGCGCCCGCGGCGAGGCCCGCGCGGAACGGACGCCGGGCCGGTGCGGGCGGTGCGCCGTAGGGGCCGTGCGGTTGCGTGACGTCGGCCGGTGGACCGAAGGACGCCGGATACCCGGGGAACGGCGCGGCCGGATGGTGCTGCGGAGGGAACTGCGCGGTGGGATGCTGCGCTGCCTGCGGGCCGTAACCGGGGGCGTGCGCCTCCCCCGGCCCGAACGCGCTCGCGTCCGGCGCACCCGGCTCCCGGCGATCCTTCGAATCCTCGGTCATGGACTCCTCGTTTCTGCTCACGTCTCGTCCAGGTTGGCCGCGGGGACTGAGAGCGGACTGAGACCGCGCTTTCAGTTTTCCGAGAGCTGCCAAGGAGCCGGTGCGAAATAGAATCACCAGCAACTTGATGTCTCAAATCCTGCCGCAAACCAATCGGAGCATTGTCCGAAATACCTCACCGACGACGAATATTCCGCACAGAACTCGAGATTGTGTCGGAAATGGAGTTCCGCCGCTCGCTATTGCGTCAATCGGATACCGGCGCGCCCGGCTCGCCGGGCAACACGATGCGAACGACGGCGCCGCCGCGTTGCGAGGTATCAATGGCGATCGTACCGCCGTGTTTCGTCACCACCTGTTTGACGATCGCCAGGCCGAGGCCCGAGCCCGGCATCGATCGCGACGACATGACCCGATAGAAACGCTCGAACACCAGCTCGCGTTCCGCCGCCGGAATACCGGGACCGGCGTCGTCGATGGACAGTTCCAGCAACCCCGGGCCGCTCTCCCGCATCAGAATGCGCACCTGCGCGCCCGCCGGGCTCCACTTGGCCGCGTTGTCGAGCACGTTCAGCACCGCACGCTCCAAGCCCGCCTCGTGCCCGTAGACGAACCAGGGCCGTAGGTCGGCGATGAACTCGATGCCGGTGCGGCGACGGCGGGCGCGCTCGAGCGCGCGTTCCACGACCTCGCCCAGATCCACGCGCTCGTAGACGGTCTCCGGCGCGTCCTCCCGCGCGAGATCGACCAGGTCGCCCACGAGCGTGGACAACTCCTCGATCTGCGCCATCACGTCGGCGCGCAGTCCGGCCATGTCCTCGTCCGGGATGCGCGGAGCGCCGGGACGGCTCGACGCGATGAGCAGTTCCATGTTGGTCCGCAGGGACGTCAGCGGCGTGCGCAGCTCGTGCCCGGCGTCGGCGACGAGCCTGCGCTGCCGGTCGCGCGACTCCGTGAGTGCGCGCAGCATCGTGTTGAAACTCTCTGTGAGCCTTGCCAGTTCGTCGTCACCGGTCACCGGGATCGGGGTCAGGTCGTCGGTCCGGGCGATGCGCTCGGTGGCCGCCGTCAGCCGCGCGATGGGCCGCAGGCCCGTGCGGCCGACCGCCGTGCCCGCCGCGGCGGCCAGTATGACGCCGCAGCCGCCGACCACGAACAACAGCCAGGCGAGCCGGTCGAGCACCTCCCTCGTGCGGTCCAGGCGCTGGGAGATGACCAGCGTCGCACCGGAGTTGGTGTAGACCGCGAGCACGCGCTGATCGCCGTCGGTGCGCAGCGACGAACTGCGTTCCCCGCGGGCCACGGCCACCTCCTGCGGCCCCACCGGCGGATCGGTGGACTGCGGCGGCAGCCAGCGCCGTAGATCGGGATAGATCAGCGCGATGCCGGTGTCGTCGTAGAAGGCGGCGGCGACCATCAGATTCAGGTTGTTGAACCCGTACGGGTTGCTGGCGATCACCGCCGTGGACCGGCTGCGCAACTGGGCGTCCACGTCGGCGTACAACGCGCGCGCCACCAGCGCGTACGCCGCGATCGAGGTGACCGCCACCGCGATCGCCACCACGGAGGCGGCCAGCAGCGTCACCCGCCACCGCAGAGAGACCGACCGCGTCAACGGCATGGGCGGCCGCATGTCCACGGGCTCGGACGGACGCTGGCCGAGTGCGGCGACGGCGGGACGCTTGGGAGGTGTTCGTGCCATGACCGAGGACCTACGGCGGCGTTTCACGCAGCACATAGCCGACGCCGCGCACCGTGTGGATCAGCCGCGGCTCGCCCTCGGCCTCGGTTTTGCGGCGCAGATAACCGATGTAGACCTCGAGCGCGTTTCCCGAGGTCGGGAAATCGTAGCCCCAGACTTCCTCGAGAATGCGGCTACGGGTGAGCACGCGGCGCGGGTTCGCCATCAGCATTTCCAGCAGTGAGAACTCGGTACGAGTGAGACTGATCTGCCTGGCGCCGCGGGACACCTCGCGGGTCACCGGATCCAGCGACAGGTCGGCGAACTTCATCGCCTCCGACGCGTCCCCCGGGCCCGCGGCCGTGCGCCGCAACAGCGCGCGCAGCCTGGCCAGCAGTTCCTCCAGCGCGAACGGCTTCGGCAAATAGTCGTCCGCCCCGGCATCGAGCCCGGCGACCCGCTCCGATACCGAATCCCGCGCGGTGAGAACCAGTATCGGCAAATCATCGCCCGTACTCCGGAGACGGCGGCAGACCTCGAGCCCGTCCAGCCGGGGCATCATCACGTCCAGGACGAGCGCGTCGGGTCGCTGGACAGTTGCCTTCTCCAGCGCGTCCACACCGTCCACCGCGAGATCGACGGAGTAGCCGTTGAAGGTGAGCGACCGGCGCAGCGATTCCCGGACCGCCCGATCGTCATCGACCACCAGAATGCGCATGCCACCAGTTTGACCGCACCGACTGAGAGGTAACTGAGAGGGCGCTCCCGACACGCCGTGGTGAGCAGCCACGACACGCCACGGCGCGTCGCCCCCGTCAACCGGGGGTGACCAGGGTCTTCCACGGCCCCGCGGAGAAGTTGACGCGTCCCTTACGCATTCCACCGCGAAACTCGTTCTCTATAGCCATATTCGGTAATTTGCGCGGCGGCTCCCCCGGATTGCCGATGACCACTCTGCACGGTATGTTCCGTGCGGTAAAAAGAAGACCTCTAGTTGGTTCTTTGCGGGTTGAATCAATACCGAACAGCCACGCGCGCCCGAGGTCACTGGTGAAGCGGAGGCGACGGAAGCGGATGGAAGCTGCACCGCGGTCCTGGCAATTCAGCCTGTCGAACTGGTCGGTCACCCGCAAGGTTGGCGTGGTGCTGGTGCTTCCGGTGCTGCTGGCGACGGTCTTCGCCGTGCTCCGAATCAACAACGAGCTGCGTACCATGTCGCAGTTGGACGCGGCGACCGAACAAGCCATCATCATCCGGCCGATCGTCAAGTTCGGTTCGGCCACCGAGCAACTCGGCGTCACCGCGACCGCCACCTGGGGCAACGCCGCGGACCCGCAGACCGACGCCGCGCTGACGAAGTTCGACCAGGCACTGGCCGAGCTGGAAGGCGCCTTGCAGACCACCAAGGTCAGCGGCCGGGTCACCTCCGAACTCGCCTCGGCCATCGCCACCGGCACCACGATGCGCAACAGCCTGCGCAACGGCTCGCCCGCCATGGTCGGCGAGCAGTCCGACGAGATCATGGTCCGCATCGGCAACGCGCTCGCGCTCTCGCCGTCGGTGGACGACCTGGTCATCCAGCGGTACTTCCTGCAGCTGGCTTCGGTGCAGACCGCGCGGCGCGTGCTCACCCAGCAGCGCATGCTGATCGGCTCGCCGGACGCGGGCCGCAACCCGAGCGTGCGGCCCCGCGTGCTGGTCGCCGCGGGCGCCGAGATCACGATGATCTACCAGTACGCGCAGATCCTGCCGGACTACGCGGGCAACATGCGCCCGCTGCTGGACGCGGTGCAGACGCGTCTCGGCACCTTCAGCCAGAACGCCGCCGATCCGGCGACCAATCCCGCCGTCATCGATTCGCTGCTGATCAGCTCGGACACCTATGAGAAGACCACCGCGCAGCTGATCGACACCATCGACAGCGCCTTGGCCGCGCGCACCACCGAAGCGCAAGCCGGTGCGCTGCGCGAGACGACGATCGTCATCGGCATGCTGCTCGCGGGTCTCGCCCTGGCGCTCTCGGTCGCTCGTACCCTGGTCGTCCCGGTCCGCCGCCTGCGGCGGGACGCGCTCGAGGTCGCGCACATCAAGCTGCCCGACGAACTCGCCGTGGTGCGTGCGGGCGGCACCACGCCCGAGATCACCCCGGTCGCGGTGCACTCCACCGACGAGATCGGCCAGCTGGCCCGCGCCGTGGACGAGATCCACGAGCAGGCGCTCAACCTCGCCGCCGACCAGGCCCGTCTGCGCCTGCAGATCGGGAACATGTTCGAGACCCTCTCGCGCCGCAGCCAATCGCTGGTCGAGCAGCAGCTGGCGCTGATCGAGGACCTCGAGCACGACGAGGACGACACCGACCGGTTGCAGAGCCTGTTCCGCCTCGACCACCTGGCCACCCGCATGCGCCGTAACGGCGACAACCTGCTGGTGCTCGCCGGTACCGCCTTGCGCCGCGGCCAGCTGCACCCGGTGCCGCTGTCGGACATGCTGTGGAGCGCGGTTTCCCAGGTGGAGGACTACCAGCGCGTCGAGATCGGCGCGGTGCCCGACGGCATCGTCGCGGGCGAGCCGGCCGTCGACATCGAGCACCTGCTCGCCGAGTTGATCGACAACGCGCTGCGGTACTCCCCGCCGACCACGCCGGTCACCGTGATGGTTTCGCGCGCGGTGGACGGCGGCTACCTGATCGAGATCACCGACCGCGGACTCGGCATGTCCCTGGAAGACCTGCAGACGACCAACGACCGGCTCGCCTCCGGTGGTGAGGTCACCGTCGAGACCGCGCGCCGCATGGGCCTGTTCGTCGTGGGCCGCCTGGCCAAGCGGCACACCATCACGGTCAGCCTGCGCCGCACGTCCACGATGGCGCAGCAACCGGGCATCACCGCAAGCGTGCACCTACCCGGCGCGCTGGTCGCGCCGCCGATGGACGTCACCGATCCGGCGGGCAAGCCGCTCGATATCACCGCCGAGCACCAGCTGCCCTCCCTGGTCACGCCGCCCACCGGCGCGCAGCCGCGCAACCTGGTTCCGGTGCCGAGCCTGCCACAGCGCGACACCGCGCGTTTCGGCGTGACGAGTTCCGGCCTGCCGCAGCGCCGTCCGGCCATCCGCGTCGCCGACACTCCCGACCAGCCCACGGTCTCCACGCCGGTCGGGCGAGCGGTCAACCCGGCGGATCAGCCCGCAACCCAGCCGTGGCCGGTGCTCACGCCGCGCGCGGACGACCGCACACCCACCGGTCCGTTCGCCGCGGTGACGCCCACCGCGGGAGAGCACGCCGTCGAGCAGCACCCCACCCGCACCGATCTGTGGACCGAGGTCAAGGACGACGAGCCGACGACCGGTCCCACACCCACCGTGCCGAGCCAGCCGCCCGCGCCGCAGACCACCGCCCGCTCCGGTCTGCCCATCCGGAAGCCGGCCGCGCCCGTCGAGCCACCGCAGGAGGCGGCGCCGGAACCCGCGACGGTGACTTCCTCCCGGTTGCAGCCGGTCGCGGGCGCCTCCCCGACCCCTATCTATCAACGCATGGTCTCGGAATGGCTGGTCGAGCCCTCGACCTCGCAATCGCCGGAAAGCTCGTGGTCCTCGCCTGGTGACGCGGGCTGGCTGGCCGCCGAGGATGCCAGCCATCCGACCACCACCGCGCGCACTGTCGGCGGGCTGCCGATTCGCAGGCCGGGCGCCCAGTTGGTGCCCGGCGGCCTGGCGCCCGCGGACGACGCGGGCCCGCGCGATCCGGAAGAAATCCGCAACAATTTGACCAGGCATCTCAGTGGGGTCCGCAGCGGGCGGGCCAATGCGCAGTACAACGACGGAGGGCTTGCATGACCAACGCGAAAAACAGCACCACGGACGAGAATCTGAACTGGCTGGTCGCCCGCTTCACCCGCGATGTGCCCGGCGTGTCCCATGCGGTGCTCGTATCGGCGGACGGCTTGTTGCAGGCCACCAGTCCGCACCTGCCCAGCGACCGTGCCGAACAGCTCTCCGCCGTCACGGCCGGACTCGCCAGCCTTTCCATGGGCGCGGCGTCGCTGTTCGACGGCGGCAAGGTGATGCAGTCCATCGTGGAGATGCAGCGCGGCTACCTGCTGGTGATGAGCGTCGGAAACGGCTCGCATCTGGCCGTGCTGGCGAACAAGACGCACGACATCGGCCGGATCGGCTACGAGATGGCACTGCTGGTCGATCGGGTGGGCTCGGTGGTCACCGCCACCGCGCGCACCGCTGTCTGAGCGTGAGATGTCCAACCCATACGGTCCCGGACCACGACCCACCACGCGCGTCCGGCCTTACGCCCTGACCTCGGGGCGCACCGAACCCGCGATCGACCTGCCGTTGGAGGCGGTCATCGAAACCTTGTCGTACACTGCACATCTCGACTGGCCGACCGGCGACATCCGTACCGAGATACTGCGACTCGGCACACATCGGTTGTCGGTCGCGGAGATCGCGGCACATCTGGACCGGCCGCTCGGCATGGTCCGTGTGGTGATCGGCGACCTGGTCGTCGACGGCACCATGCGCGTGCATTCGACCCTGACCGAAGAGGCGAGCTATGACGAGCGCCGTTCCCTGATGGAAAGGACATTGCGTGGACTCCGCGCCCTATAGGAATCCGGGGCCCAGTGGACACCCCGGGCCAAGTGGAAATCTCGGATCGGGCAACGCCCCCGGCCCGGATGGCTTCGAGAACCGGGTCGCCTCGACGAAGATCGTCGTCGCGGGTGGCTTCGGCGCGGGTAAGACCACGTTCGTCGGCGCGGTCTCGGAAATCGTTCCGCTGCGCACCGAGGCGATGGTGACCCGCTACTCCGACGGCATCGATGATCTCGCCGAGACGCCGGAGAAGGAGACCACCACGGTCGCCATGGATTTCGGCCGGATCATCCTGCCCGGCAACCTGGTGCTCTACCTGTTCGGCACGCCCGGCCAGCGGCGGTTCTGGTTCATGTGGGACGACCTGATCCGCGGCGCGATCGGCGCCGTGGTGCTGATCGACACCAGGCGGCTGGAGGACAGCTTCGCCGCGGTCGACTTCTTCGAGGCGCGCAAGCTGCCGTTCCTGATCGCGGTCAACCGCTTCCCCGACGCACCGCGTTTCCCCATCGCGGAACTGCGCGAGGCGCTCTCGGTGCGCGAGGGCGTCCCGATCGTGGACATCGACGCGCGCAACGCGATCGAGGTGCGCCAGGCGCTCGCCGCGGTCACCGAGTACGCGATCGCCCAGCTGAAGGCCAGCGAACTGGAAGGAACGGCCCGCCATGCGTGAGGTCGCGGTGCTGGCCGCGGGTAGTGCCGCCACCACGTCCGTCGACCAGTTCGCGCTCGGCTATTGGCTGGTCGGGCTGTCGGTGGGCATTTCCGTCCTCGGCGCGGTGGTCGGCCTCGCCTGCATCGTGCACGGCGCGCGCTCGGTCCAGTTCCGGCTGGTGTGGTTGGTTTCGGCGGCGATATCACTGGGCGGCGTCGGTGCGTGGCTGGCCACCTCGGTGGCCATGCTGGGCCTGAAAGTGCCCGGCAGCGCGATGCGTTACGACCCGGGCAGGCTGGTCGCGGCGCTGGTGGTGTCCATCGTGGCCGTCTTCGCGGCACTGCTGATCATCGGGCGCACGCCCCGGCTCGCGCTGCTGCTGCCCGGCGGCTTGGTACTTGGCCTCGGCATCGGCGTCACGCACTACCTGGGCATCGGCTCACTGGAGATCCAGGGTTCGGTGGGCGTGACGACCTGGCTGGCCGTCGTCTCCGCCGTGATCGGGGTGATCACCGCGACGGCGACGTTGTGGCTGTTCCAGACCTTGCGCTTCCCGATGGCCCGCGCCGCGACGGTGCTGCTGTTCGGCGTCGGCGTGGCCGCCACCTACTACACAGCGGTGGCCGCGTTGCATTTCGACGTCAATCGGTCGGCGAAGGTGCCCGACGGCGTGGAGCTGTTCGACTTCGTGTTCCCGATGTTCGTCATCGGCTTGCTCGCGCTGACCGTGCCGATCTCCGCGGTGCTGATCGCACCGGATCGCCGCGAGTTGGCCGCACCACCGAAGCCGCGCAGGCCGAAGCTGGAGCCAGCCCGCTGATCCGGTTTCGCGGCGCGATTCGGGGCGGATCGACCGTTTTCCGCTGACCGATCCCCGTGGGCGGGCTGGATTCGGCGATGCCACGGATTCACTCGCCCGGCCCACTTACAGTGGAAGCCATGCGTTTCGGTCTCGATTACGCCGCGGGTCGTCCAGGGGGCGCGGCGATTCGGGCGGCGGGGTACGACTTCGTGGTGCGGTATCTGTCCGACGGCGGCCCGAGCCTGCCCGGCAAGCTGCTCACTCCGTCCGAAGCGAACGACCTGCGGGCGCACGGTATCTCGCTCGTCTCGAACTGGGAGACCACGGCCGCGCGGATGCTGGACGGCTACGGCGCGGGCATCGTCGACGCGCGTGCGGCCCTCGCCCAGGTGCTGCGCTGCGGCGGCCGGGTGGACCGGCCGATCTATTTCTCCGCGGATTTCGACGCGACGCAACAGGACCAGTTGCGCGTCAACGCCTATCTGGACGGCGCCGCGACCGTGCTCGGCCGCGCGAACGTCGGTATCTACGGCGGGTATTGGGCGGTCAGCCGCGCACTGGACGCCGGGTACGCGACCTGGGCGTGGCAGACCGACGCCTGGTCCGGCACGAACGTGGAGACCAGGCGTGCCATTCATCAGACGCGCCGCCAGGTGACGGTCGGCGGCGTGCGCTGTGACGTGAACGAGGCCGAGACGATCGATTTCGGCCAGTGGGATTTCGTGGAACAGGAGGAGCCGGACGTGACGCCGGAACAAGAGGCAGTGCTGCGCGACATCCAGATTCAGCTGCGCGGACCCGACTTGTCCGGCTGGCCGCAGCTGGGCGCCGACGCGGACGGCCGGAATCGGACGCTGGTGGACGGACTGGCCGCGGCGCTGACCCGAATAGCCGCGCTGGAGCGCGAATCCGCCGAGTTGCGAACGCAAGTAGGCGAATTGCGTACCGAGATCAGCGAACTGGAGGCGACGACGGCCGAGCTGACCGAGCAGGTGGAGCGCTGGAACGGACGACACTGGCCGTGGCCGCTGTCGCTGATCGAGGGTCCCGCGGCGCTTGTCGGTGAACAGCTGGCCCGCCTCGAGGCGCTGCTGCCGGACTTTCCCGGCCTGCCCGGGCACGACGGCGAGCGGCGCGCACCGGGCGGCGACGCCGGGCCTACGGCGTTGACCTCGCAAGACCGAACCCACACCGGCGCGATCGATGAACGCGCGCGGCTCGGTGAGCGGGATTGACGGGGCGAGCGAAACCGGCTGAACGGCCCCGAAATTGGCGATGAGCGGGTTCTCTCGGAAACCAAGAGAACCCGCCCTCGACGACGAGGGTACCGGTATCGGGCTGCGCGCGCATCATTTTCGGCGAACTTTTCCTCGGCCGAAAACCGACCGACAGTCCGGGATTCCGCGTATGGCTATCCAGCCGCAATCACTTCCGGCGCAATAGTGCGACGTGATGCGGGCCACATTGATAGCTAGAAGATAGCTATACTGTCGATAACCGACCGGAAATTTTTTTCCGAAGGGCACCGACGTGCCTGTTTCCGGACAGTAGACCAGTATCCGGCCCGTTCGAGGCGAGGTCGGCATCGGTCGAGCAATCGGCCGTCGCTCGCGGCCTCGGGCGGGGAAGCTCCTACGATCTCCGTGCGGGCCTACCGCTCAGAGTTTCTCGACGTCGATCAAGCCGCGCCGCACGGCCGCGACCAACCTGCGCGGCACCCGACGCACGACGCCTCCGACGGTCACCGCCACCAGATCCACCGGTGCGGCCTTCCAGTTCGACCGGCGGCTACGGGTGTTCGACCGCGACATCTTCCGCTTCGGCACCGCCATCTCAGGCCTCCTTCCGCACGCGCTTGCCGTATTTGCGTTCGAACTTCTCCACCCGCCCCTGGGCGTCCAGCACGCGGTGCGCACCGGTCCAGAACGGGTGCGAATCGGCGGTGACGTCCACCGTCAGCAACGGATAGGTGTTGCCGTCGACCCACTCCACGGTGCGCGTACCGGTTGCCGTGGACCGGGTGAGAAACCGCTTGCCGGTGCTCACGTCCTCGAAGACCACCGGGTGATAGTCCGGATGGATACCCTTCTTCATTTCGCCTCTCCTTTCGGGGTTTTCAGGTCCTGCACGGGCTGCCCCGCCTCCCCGTCACTCGCGCACGGATCGGCGTGCCACTCGCCGAACGGGTCCTCCCACCGGGCGACCCGCTCCGGCGCGCGCTCGACCAGGCGCAATTCGTCGTCCTCCACCAGCGCCCAGTGCAGCGCCTCCCGGATCTGTGCCGGATCGGCGTCGTGGACCAGGATCGACAGCGAGACGTCCCGGTCGCCGAATCGCTCGTCCCAGCGCAGGGCGGCCATCGCGAGACGCTCCGGGTCCGCCTCGGCCCGTTCCGCTTCCGGCATCGCGGCCAGCCAGCGCCCCGCACCGCCCACCCGCAGGCCACCGCCAGCGGATTCGAGCCACACCACCTCGTCGGGCTGGGTGGCCAGCCACAGGCGGCCGCGCGCGGTCACGACGCCGTCGAACAATACGTCGAGCGCCTCGTGCAGGCGGGCGGGATGGAACGGCCGCGCCGCGGCGAACTCCACGAGTTCGACGCCGTAGTCACTGGTCAAGGGCGGCCGGCCACGCAGAAGCGGTGCGTGCGCGTCGAAGACCCGCCCCCGGCGCGAATCGGCGGGGACGCGCGCGAGCAGCGTTTCGACCAGCGCGGGCGTGACGGAACCCGGCTCGTCCACCCAGGCGATCGGCGCGCCGGGAACCAGCCTGGCCAGGACCGCGGCGAGCTTGCCTCGCTCGACCGCCGCGTCGACGAGCAGCGCTCCGTCCGCGGCGGCGCCGAGGACGAGGACGGCATCGGCGAAATCGACCTGCCCCACCGCGACCTGCGCCACCGTCCGGTCGTCCTCGGCGGCCGCGAGACCGCGTTCGGCGAGCGTCTCGTCACCGGTCGCGTCGGCGAGCCAGACGCCGGCGTCCAGGCAGGTCAGGACCGCGTCCACCCGGACGTCGCGCCCGGCCGGGCCGTCGATGCGACCGTGCACGCCGGTGACCACTACCTGCTCGATGGCTCGGCACACCGCCTCGGCCTCGAACGCGGGGTCGAGCGCGAGCACGATGCGATCCACCGACTGCCGCTTAGAAAGGGTGCACAGCAGCGGAAGCAGATCCATCCGCAGGGTGCAGGAGACACAGCCGTGCGCGAGTTCGAGCACGGCCGAGGTCTCCTGCGTCGCGGTGCGCACCGTGCGACGCACGACGCCCTCCCGCAGTTGGGTCAGATCGTGGCGGACCACGACGGTGCCCGCGGCCGCACCCAGCACCGCGGCCGCGCGATCCACGCCCGCCGCGGCGAGTCCGGCGAAACCGGCGAGCACCAGCACGGGCGTTCTGCGGTCGGAGCCGGATGGGACCAGGGTGGAATCCGCAGCCACCGGGAACCCCTTTCAGTAATGATTTTCATTTGCTGTACGGCAACGGTACATTGTCGAGCAGCCGTTGTCGAAAATGATTATCAACTACTGGAGGGAGTCCGGATGTCGGCCCACTGCCAGGTCACCGGGCGCAAGCCCGGATTCGGCAAGTCCGTGTCGCACTCGCACAAGCGGACCAGCCGCCGCTGGAACCCGAACGTCCAGCGCAAGACCTACTACCTGCCCAGCGAAGACCGGCGCATCACGCTGACCGTCTCCGCCAAGGGCATCAAGACCATCGATCGGGACGGGATCGAGGCCGTGGTGTCGCGGCTCCGGGCCCGTGGCGACAAGATCTGAGGAGCGACCCATGGCGTCGAAATCGACCGACATCCGCCCGATCGTCAAGCTGAAGTCCACGGCGGGCACCGGGTACACCTACGTGACCCGCAAGAATCGCCGCAACGACCCGGACCGCCTCGTGCTGCGCAAATACGATCCAGTGGTGCGCCGACACGTCGACTTCCGTGAGGAGCGCTGAGATGGCGAAGAAGTCGAAGATAGCGCGCGATCAGCAGCGCAGGACGATCGTGGCGCGCTACGCGGGACGCCGCGCCGAACTGAAGGAGCTCATCCGGAAGCCGGGCACACCGGAGGCCGAACGCGCGGCTGCCCAGGCCGAACTGCGGCGGCAGCCGCGCGACGCCAGTCCGGTACGATTGCGCAATCGGGACGCCGCCGACGGACGACCGCGCGGTCACCTCCGGAAGTTCGGACTCTCCCGTGTGCGTGTGCGCGAGATGGCCCACCGGGGCGAGTTGCCCGGTGTGCACAAATCGAGCTGGTAGACAACCACTGATCTCGTGAGAAGGAACTCGTCATATGGCAGTCAAGCGAGCACCGTCGAAGAAGGTTCGCGCAGAGCAGGCCCGCCGTCCGAAGAAGAACCCGCTCATCGCCGCCGGCATCGAGACGGTCGACTACAAAGACGTGAACCTGCTGCGTACGTTCATCTCCGATCGCGGCAAGATCCGCAGCCGCCGGGTCACCGGGCTCACCCCGCAGCAGCAGCGCCAGGTCGCCGTCGCGGTGAAGAACGCCCGTGAGATGGCGCTGCTGCCGTTCACCAGCCGCTGAACGCACTCCGCGACACGAGCGAACCGGAAAGACCCCCGATGCGCGAGCACCGGGGGTCTTTGTCGTCGTCGCTACCGAACCGGCCGGGTCACGGGATGGTCAGGACCTGGCCGGGGTTGATCGCGTCCGGGTTCGGGATGCCACTGGCGTCCGCGATCTCCTGGTAGCGGTTGCCGTCGCCGTAGAAACGCTCGGCGATGGCCCACAGGGTGTCGCCCGGCTCGACGGTGTAGGTGCGCGGCTCCGGCGCGGGCGGCGGAGGCGGCACCTCCTCGGCGGCGGGAGCCGCGACCTGCTCTTGCACCGGTTCCGCTTCCGGCTCCGGGGCGGGCAGCGGAGTGTCGGTGTCGGTTCCGGAAGCCCACAGCGCGCTGCCGTCCGTGCCGTACAGCACGACATTGCGATCCGCTTGCACGACCAGCCGATCGGCGGCCTGGTCGTTGGTCTCCGTCGCCCAGACCGCGCCGTCGCTCTTGTAGAGGACGAAGTTGCCGTCGTGCTGCAGCACGGCCCGCTCCACGCCTTGGTCGTGCGTCTGGGTGGCCCACACGACATTCCCGCCCGGCTCGGACAGCACTAGATTGCCGTCGTCCTGGAGGGTGAGGGTGTAAGCCCCGCCCTGGAGGGACTGCCCTCGCCCGAGTTCTTCGCCTACGCGCAGCGTGTCGACCACGATACTTCCTTTCCGGAAAAAGCTGGTAGAGCATCCGACATGATGAGCGCCGCAACGGCTCCGGCGCGCATCCCCGCAGAACTTACTGCCCCCGAACGACTTTGGGAGCTATTACGCGCAGGGTTCGCGGAACGTTCACTGTGGGGTTCGTCCCAGTGCACGACGCACCCGCTGTGCGGTATGTGAACCGACGCCGGGACTAGGGTGTCGGTATGGATCGGATCCAGGCCGGACGCGCCGCCACAGCTGTCGCCGTAGTGCTCGCCTGTCTTGCCGCCGCGGGCTGCGGCGGCTCGGACGACGAAGGGAAAACGCCGAGCACGAGCGCCTCTCCGAGCGCGGCGGCGCACACGCCCACCGAGGACCCGCGCGGGGGCCAGGGCAACGAATTCACCGCCGACCCGTCCATCGTCGGCGCGCATCCGATCCCATTCCGATCGTGGACTCGATTGGGAGACAACAAGATAGCCGTGAACTTCGAAACCGGTTCGCCGGAGTGCTACGGCGTGGACGCCACGGTCACCGAGACCGCGTCGACGGTCACGGTCGAACTGCGCTCCGGCAGCCGCGCCGAGGCGGTGGGCCGGATGTGCGCGATGATCGCGGTCTTCGGCACGCTGGAGGTACCGCTGAAAGAGCCACTCGGAAACCGCACGGTGCTCAGCGCGGTCTAGCGCTCGGTGCGCACGACAGGCTGGTCCCGCACTGTTCACTCGTAACCGAATAGCTGCCGGCTTGCGACGGGTCGCCTCGCACGACTCCTGATGCGCCCGAGCACAGTTCTCGGAGGGGACCACCGAAACCCTTGCCCGACCGCGCGATACGGGCGGGAATCGAACGAAGAACGCCGCGCCGGATCCTCGATCCGACGCGGCGTCGCGGAACCATCGAACTCAGTGGGCGAAGTGGCGGGCCCCGGTGAGATAGAGGGTGACGCCCGCCTCGCGGGCGACGTCGATGGTCTCCCGGTCGCGCACCGAACCGCCGGGCTGCACGATGGCGCGGACACCGGCCGCGATCAAGGTCTGCGGACCGTCCGGGAACGGGAAGTAGGCGTCGGAGGCCGCCACCGACCCCTTGGCCCGGTCCCCGGCCCGCTGGACCGCGAGACCCACCGCGTCCACGCGGTTGACCTGGCCCATGCCGACACCGACCGAAGCGCCGTCGTGCGCGAGCAGAATGGCGTTGGACTTCACGGCCCGGCAAGCGCGCCAGGCGAACGCCAGATCGGCGAGCGTTTCCGCGTCGGCGGCCTCGCCAGCGGCCAAGGTCCAATGAGCCGGGTCGTCGCCCGGCGCGTCCAGCACGTCACGCTGTTGCAGCAGGGCGCCGCCGCTGATCGGACGCAGTTCGGCGCCCGCGCGCGTCGGCGGCTCGGCCACGAGGATGCGCACGTTCTTCTTGCGCTGCAACACCTCCACCGCGCCGTCGGCGTAGGACGGCGCGACGATCACCTCGGTGAAGATCTCGGCGACCTGCTCGGCCAGTTCCACGGTGACCTCGCGGTTCGCCGCGATCACCCCGCCGTACGCGCTCACCGGATCGCAGGCGTGCGCCTTGCGGTGCGCCTCCGCGATGTCGGCGCCGAGCGCGATGCCGCACGGGTTGGCGTGCTTGATGATCGCCACGGCCGGAGCCTCGTGGTCGTAGGCGGCGCGCCAGGCCGCGTCGGCGTCGACGTAGTTGTTGTACGACATCTCCTTGCCGTGCAACTGCCGCGCCTGCGCCAGCCCAGGGCTGCCGTCGCCGTTGGTGTACAGGGCCGCGGACTGATGCGGGTTCTCGCCGTAACGCAGCACCGCCGACCGCTCCCAAGTGCCGCCGAGCCACTCGGGAAACCGGACCGCCGTGTCCTCGGCCGTGTCGCCCGCGCTCAGCACGTTGGTCATCCAGCTCGCGACCGCCACGTCATAACTCGCGGTGTGCTGGAAAGCCTTGGCCGCCAAGGCTGTGCGCTCGGCCAAGGTGAAGCCGCCGGATTTCACCGCGGCGAGCACGTCGTCGTAGTCGCCGCTGTCCACGACCACCGCCACCGACGGGTGGTTCTTCGCCGCGGCGCGCACCATGGACGGGCCACCGATATCGATCTGCTCCACGCACTCGTCCGGCGTCGCACCACTGGCCACGGTCTGCGTGAACGGGTAGAGGTTCACCACCACCAGCTGGAACGCCTCGACGCCGAGCTCGACCAGCTGATCGACGTGCTCCTGCTTGCGCGAGTCCGCCAGGATGCCCGCGTGCACCCGCGGGTGCAGGGTCTTGACCCGGCCGTCGAGGGTCTCCGGGAACCCGGTCAGGTCCTCGACCTTGGTCACCGGGATGCCCGCGTCCGCGATCCTGCCCGCGGTGGACCCGGTCGAGACCAGCTCGATGCCCGCCGCGTGCAGACCGGTCGCGAGCTCCACGAGACCCGTCTTGTCGTAGACGCTCACCAGCGCCCTGCTGATCGGCTTGCGTTCACTCACCGGAGAACTCGCTCATCTGGGATAACTGCCTTTCGTCCATCGGAGACAATGCCTCGCGTCGCGACGGCGGCGACGACCTCCGCCAGCAACCGTCGCTCGACGATCTTGATGCGCTCGTGCAGGGTGGCCTCGTCGTCACCCTGCAGCACCGGCACCGCCTCCTGCGCCAGGATCGGCCCGGTGTCCACGCCCTCGTCGACCAGGTGCACGGTGCAGCCGGTGACCCGCGCACCGTAGGCGAGCGCGTCCCGCACGCCGTGCGCGCCGGGGAACGCGGGCAGCAGGGCGGGGTGGGTGTTGATGATCCGTCCGCCGAACCGGTCCAGGAAAGCGGGACCGAGCAACTTCATGAAGCCCGCCGACACCACCAGATCCGGCTGGTGCTCGGCGACCGCCTCGGTGAGCTCGGCATCCCACGCGGCGCGGTCCGGAAAGTCCTTCAGCGCCACCCGGAAATGCGGTACGCCCGCGGCGTCGGCATGGGTGGTGGCCGCGCACAGCCGGTCGACGCCGACCGCGACGACCTTCGCCGGATAGCCGGGCGCGGCCGCGGCGTCCAGCAGGGCGTGAAGCAGCGAACCGGTGCCCGACGCCAGGACGACGACGGTGGCCGGCGTCGTCACGGGCTTCCACGAGGCATACGGGGACGTCAGCGCTCTACTCCCTGATCGATCGGATAGCGGACGGATGCGGCACCGCCGGGTTAGAGCCTAACGACCGTCCACCCGGTCACTGTCCGGCAGGTCCGCCTCGACCACTTCGGCGTCGACGATGTCGCCCGCGGCGTGGTCGTGAGACCGACCGACGGTCTCGATCGCGGGCGGCTCGTCGACGAGTTCGGCGTCCAGCGGGGCCTCCAGCGCGGGCCGGTCGTAGTCGTCGTAGTAGTCGTCGTCCTCGTAGTAGTCGCCGTCGTCGGTCTCGTAGTAGCCGTCGTAGTCTGCGTCGTCGTCGGGGTAATCGTCGTACGGATCGGTGTAGTCCGCCGGTGGGACGCCGACCGGCACGAGGAACCAGCGGGCGAACGCCAGGCCCGCGTAGCCGGGGATCGCCAGCCAGGCGAACGTGACCGAGGCGAAGATCGGCAGGTGCAGGCCGACCCGGCCCACCTCGCCGAGTTCGCCGCCCGCGACCGCGCCCGCCACGGTCAGCGCGAGCGCGGCGAGCGCGGCGGAGACGAGCGTGGCCCACGGCGCACCGATCCGATCGGTGGAAGTGCGCGCGATGTCCAGCCCGCCGAGCACGCCGACCGCCGCGGGGATCATCAGCACCACCGGCCACCAACCCGCCGCCGGACCGGTCGGCACTGCCGCGAGCAACGGAAACGCCGGGATCGGGCCGCCGACGACGGAGAACACCCCGAACGAGGCGACGCCGATCTGCGCGCTGGAACCGACCAGCACACCGACGGTGTGGATCACCAGGTTCGGCAGATACGCCAGCGAGAGCAGCGTCAGGCCGAGGACGCCGCCGACATTGCCCGCCGACTGATACATGTCACCGAGCCGCGAAACGTGGGCGAGGAACGACACCACCACCACGGCGCTCGCGCAACCCAGCAGGCGCAGGACGGACCGGCCCGCGCCGTAGAGGCCGGAGACCGCCCAATCGGGCAGGCGCAGCAGCACGAACAACTCGCGCCGGAGACGGACGGCGATGCCGATGGCGGCGGCGAGCAGATACAACGCGGCGACCCACACGAAGGCGGCGAGGGTGTTCGGCGGTTGCAGCGCGATGACACCGGAAGCGTCTTCGGTGACCGCGAGGCAGACGATGGTGACCAGCAGCGGACCGCCCACCGCGGCGCCGACGATCCACCCGAGATCCGCTCGAGTGCATTGCGGTTCCACGGCGCGCGCGCATTCCCGCGCGGCCAGCCAGACCAGCAGGGCGGTCGGCAACAGCGGAAGCAAGCCGAGCGAGGTCTTGCCGATCACCAGCGGAACCTGGTGCACGCCCAACCAGGAGGCGGCGATCGCGCCGGAGGCGCCGTCCAGATCGCTGCCCGCCGCCAGGAGCGTGGCGAGCACGAGGACGACGAGGGTGGTCAGCCCGAAGGCGGACGGGCGGCCCGCTACGGCGATGAGCACCCTGGACCGCTCCGGGGTGAGGGACAGAAACCCGGCTTCGTCCGCGTCGGGGTGCGGCTGCGACGAGCGCGGCCCGCCGATCCGGCGGGCCGAGGAGTTTCTGGAGGAGCTCATGGCATTTCAGCGTGGCATCCTCCCCGGCGCGAACGGGTCAGGCGCGCCGCAGGCACGCGATCGCCGCACCGGGGAGGACGCCGCTGAGTTCCCTACTTGTTCTTGTCGTCCGAAGGGCGGAATGCCTGGGTGGCGTCCGAGGATGGGTCGCCGCTCTGCTCGCCGCCGAACGGACCGCTCTGCTGGCTCGGCTGGCCGGTCTGAGCCTGCTGCTGGCCGTAGCTCGGGGAACCGTAGGGCGACTGCTGACCGGACTGCTGCTGGCCGCCGAAGTGCTGGGTCACGCTCTCGTCGGGGCGCGGCTGCGCGCCGTACGGCGAACCCGGCTGCTGGGGCGCGCCGTAGGCCGTGGTCGGCTGGCTCTGCCCGTAAGGCGACTGCGGCTGTCCGTACGCCTGGCCCTGCTGGCTCTGTCCGTAGCTCGGCTGGCTCTGCCCGTAAGGCGACGGCTGCCCCTGCTGGGACGGGAACTGCGGCGGCGCGGACTGCGCGCCGTACCCGGCCTGCCCGTAGGGGCTCGCGCCGTAGCCGGGCTGCTGACCCGGCTGCCCGTAGGACTGCTGCCCCGGTCCGTACGACGGCTGCTGGCCGTAGCCGCCCTGACCGAACCCGCTCGGCGCGGCGGCGGGGCGCGGCGCGGGCGCCTTGAGGATGCCCACCTCGAACAGCGTCGCGGCGATCGCCACCGCTGCCTGCACGAAGGACAGCACGAGCAGGACGAACGCACCGACCTTCAGCTCGCTGCCCGAACCGAAGTTGAACGACTGGAACAGCAACGCGACGAAGCCCGCGGTCGAAGCCGCCGCGGCCGCACCGGTCCAGTTCTGCTTGGGCAGCAGCGACAGTCCGGCGAGCAGACCGCCGAGCAGCAGCAGGCCGAGCAGCGGCGAGCCGGACGCGACCTCGAAGAGGTTGGCCGTCTCCGTCGTGCTGACCGTGCGGCCGCCGATATCGATCGGCTTCCTGCCCAGGAACGGCAGGAAGCCGAGCAGGAAGTTGATCACGCCGAGCGCCGCTACGCCGACCACCAGGAAGAACGGCAGACCTTTGGCATCGGAACCGGTAGCGCTCGAACCTGAAGTGGCACCACCCGCGGCCGAACTCTGGCTGGATGGCGCTGAGGGCGAGGGTGTGTTGTACCCAGAGCCCCCGGTCGGGTAGGACATGTCGTCGTCTCCTAAATCGAGTCGTACATGGTCTTCACGGCTGGATTACTTCTGACGCTACTGCACTCCCTCGCCGAGGTCATCCCGCCGCGACGGCCGCGGCGAGCGGATTCGCCCGCATCACGGCAGGTCGCGGCGGTGTCCGGCGCGAAGCTCCTAGCGAGACCACCTACCGCTCCTTGAAACTGTTGCCCGCGATGGCGCTTTTCACACCACACGGATTCTCAATAGCGGGGAATTCCCGGTGACAACGAGATGAACCATCCGCCCGGCTGCCTCGTGATGGATAGCGAGGAGAACCGCGAGTGGCTGGACCGGACGCTCGGCTTCTGCCCAAGCCTGAGCCCCCGCCACACATGACGAAGGCCGCCCCCCGAATTCGGAGGCGGCCTTCGTGCACGGTGCGGAGATCAGGCGCTGATGCTGGCCTTCTCCAGGATCTCGCGAGCCAGCGCGGCGGTCTCGGACGGCGTCTTGCCGACCTTCACGCCCGCGGCCTCCAGCGCGTCCTTCTTCGCCTGGGCGGTGCCCGAGGAGCCGGACACGATGGCGCCCGCGTGGCCCATCGTCTTGCCCTCGGGGGCGGTGAAGCCTGCCACGTAGCCGACGACCGGCTTGGTGACGTTGGCCTTGATGTAGGCCGCGGCCCGCTCCTCGGCGTCGCCGCCGATCTCGCCGATCATCACGATCAGCTTGGTCTCCGGGTCCTTCTCGAACGCCTCGATGGCGTCGATGTGGGTGGTGCCGATGACCGGGTCGCCGCCGATGCCGATGGAGGTCGAGAAGCCGAAGTCGCGCAGCTCGTACATCATCTGGTAGGTCAGCGTGCCCGACTTGGACACCAGGCCGATCGGGCCCTTGCCGGTGATATTGGCCGGGGTGATGCCGACCAACGACTCGCCGGGGGTGATGATGCCGGGGCAGTTCGGGCCGATGATCCGGGTCTTGCCGCCCTTCTCCACGTTGTAGGCCCACGCGTAGGCGGTGTCCTGCACCGGGATGCCCTCGGTGATGACCACCAGCAGCGGGATCTCCGCGTCGATGGCCTCGATGATGGCGTCCTTGGCGAACTTCGGCGGCACGAACGCGATGGACACGTCGGCGCCGGTCTCCTTGATGGCCTCGGCGACGGTGCCGAACACCGGCAGCTCGACCGCGTTGCCGTCCTTGTCGGCGTGCGCGACGGTGGTGCCCGCCTTGCGCGCGTTCACACCGCCGACGATCTGGGTGCCCGCCTTCAGCATCAGCGCGGTGTGCTTGGTGCCCTCGCCGCCGGTGATGCCCTGGACGATGACCTTGGAGTCCTTGTTCAGGAAGATAGACATTTCTTTTCGTCCTTACTCGGCCGTCGTTATCGGGCGGCTGCCAGTTCGGCGGCCTTGTCGGCGCCTTCGTCCATTGTCTGCGCCAGCGTCACCAGCGGGTGGTTTGCGTCGGCCAGGATCTTGCGGCCCTCGTCGACGCGGTTGCCGTCCAGGCGGACGACCAGCGGCTTGTTGGCCTCGTCGCCCAGGATCTCCAGCGCCTTCACGATGCCGTTGGCGACCGCGTCGCACGCGGTGATGCCGCCGAACACGTTGACGAACACGCTCTTGACCTGGCTGTCGTTCAGGATGACGTCCAGACCCGCTGCCATCACCTCGGCCGAGGCGCCGCCGCCGATGTCCAGGAAGTTGGCCGGCTTCACGCCGCCGTGGCCCTCGCCCGCGTAGGCGACGACGTCCAGGGTGGACATGACCAGGCCTGCGCCGTTGCCGATGATGCCGACCTCGCCGTCGAGCTTGACGTAGTTGAGGTCGTTCTCCTTGGCCTTGAGCTCGAGCGGGTCGGTCGCGTCCTTGTCCGCGAACGCCTCGTGCTCCGGGTGGCGGAATCCGGCGTTCTCGTCGAGGGTGACCTTGCCGTCCAGCGCGAGGATCTCGTCCTGCGGGGTGCGCACCAGCGGGTTGACCTCGACCAGGGTGGCGTCCTCCGCGACGAACACCTCCCACAGCTTCTGGATGGTCACGGCCGCGGCGTCCAGCACGTCGGCGGGCAGGTGGCCCTGCTCGGCGATCGAGCGCGCGAACGCCAGGTCGACGCCCTTGACCGCGTCGACCGGAACCTTCGCCAGCCGCTCCGGCTTGGTCGCGGCGACCTCTTCGATCTCCATGCCGCCCTCGACCGAGCACATGGCCAGGTAGGTCCGGTTGGCCCGGTCCAGCAGGAAGGAGATGTAGTACTCCTCCGCGATGTCCTTGGCCTCGGCCACCAGGATCTTCTTGGTGATGTGGCCCTTGATGTCCAGGCCGATGATGTTCTGCGCGTGCGTGAGCGCGTCGTCCGGGGTCGCGGCGTACTTGACGCCACCGGCCTTGCCACGGCCACCGGCCTTCACCTGAGCCTTGATCATCACCGGCTTGCCGATTTCCTCCGCGATGGCGCGGGCGTCCTCGGCCGTGTCCGTGACGCGGCCCTCGGACGAAGGCACTCCGTGCTTAACGAAGAGCTCCTTCGCCTGATATTCGAAGAGATCCATGTACTCACCGTCTCGTCTGCGTTGTGATGACAACGTCTTTGTTGGCGGCCCGACGTCGGAAGCGGGTCGGGTCGGACTCTAACCAGTCACATGGAGGGCCAATCGGCCACGTTCATCCTAAGTGGCGCAGGTCACCCGGCGTCGTCCGGAGCGGCAAAACCGCTGGCCAACACTACTGGCGAGTAGGTTGCTGACACCGCGCCAGGTAGAGGACCGAACCCGGGAGCGCGCCGGAATCTACTACAATTTGTCGTTGAACGACCTCTCAGGGGTGCCCATACCGCAGTGAGATATTCCGCGGGCTAAGCGTGATGAATCTCACATGTTTGTTACGGAAGCTGCGCACCGCTTGTCGCGGCTCAATCGTTTCGTTACCGTCAATGCGGTCGATGTCACAACACGGTCACGACTAGGAGGACGGCAAGCTTTGACGCAGCACAGCGCTCCGCAGACGGAGAGCCGCTCCGCATTCGACCGATCGACGCCGCTGGTCAAGCGGCTTTCGAGTTCCACCAGCTTCACGATGTGGCACCGCCGATGAACCACAGTTCCACCTTCGCTCCCACTGATCGCTCGCGGACGGGACATCGTTACCGCCCCGACGACGAGTCCTTCGCCCCGGCGAGCTATGCCGAGCCATCGTTCGACCCGCACTACGCCGGGTACGAGGCTCCGCAGGGCGAGTACGACTTGCAGGCCGCCGGCGCCGGATACGGTTTCGAGACCGAGTCGCCCGTCCACGACGGGGGCTACGACCAGCCGGTCCACGCGAACGCGACGTCCGACAACTCCTGGGCCACGAACAACTCCTGGCCGCAACAGGATTGGGCCCAGCAGGAGGCCTGGTCCGATGGTGCGGCATGGAACTCCGGCGAGTCCTGGAACTCCGGCCAGGCGTGGAACTCCGGCGAGGCGTGGGCCGAAGAGGAGACCTGGGCGCCCGACGAGCGGGCCTGGGTGTCCGACACCGGCTGCTGGGCTCCCGAGGAGTCCTGGGCGACCGAGACCGCCGAGCCCGAATCCGAGTCCGACGAGGAGCCGGGCGCACGCGCTCTTCCGACCGTCATCCCGGGGCGCCGCGCCACGAACAAGCGCGGTGGCGCGCACCGGGTGGCCGCGCCGCCCGCCGCGCTCAAGGGACGCGCCGCGGTGGCGGCCGTCGCCGCTGGCGCTGTCGTAGCGGCCGGACAGGCCGCGTTCGCCTCGCCCGACCAGCCCTCGCAGGCGGTCGACTACGAAGCCGCCGGACAGATCCACGAGATCGCCGCGCAGTCGATGAACGTTGCCGACCCGACGGCGGCGCCGGACTCACCGCAGGTGCTGAGCGTCTCCGCGCCGGCCAACCTCGATCAGTTCAACGACATCCTGCAAAAGGGCCAGAAGTACGCCGAGGACCTCGCCGCCCAGGAGGCCTCGAAGCTTCGGCCGCTGTTCACCAGGTTCGCCGCGGGCACTTTCACCTCCGGCTTCGGCGCCCGCTGGGGCGTGCAACACCTCGGCATCGACATCGCGGGCCCGATCGGCACCCCGATCTACGCCGTCGCCGACGCCACCGTGATCGAGGCCGGTCCCGCCTCGGGCTTCGGCATGTGGGTCCGCCTGCTGCACGACGACGGCACCGTCACCATCTACGGCCACATCGACACCGCCACGGTGTCGGCGGGCCAGCGTGTGCTCGCCGGTGACCAGATCGCCACGATCGGCAACCGCGGGTTCTCCACCGGCCCGCACTGCCACTTCGAGGTCTGGTTGAACGGCACCGACAAGGTCGACCCGCTGCCCTGGCTGGCCACCCGTGGCATCAGCCTCGGCCCGCAGCGCGACTGAGCGACGCCTTGACGCGTGCCTGACGCGCCTTCCCAGTCGGCTGGCCGCGACCCGGCGGACCATGGATCGCACAAGCTAGAGGTGGATCGCGCGCCCCCCTGTGGCGCGAGACTTCGCCCGCGCAGCCTGGCCAGCGCATTCTCGTTGGGTCGAGGTGTGTCGCGGTACATGACGATGCACACGATTCCCCCGCGGCAGACATCGGGTTAGCGTCGAGCCCATGGCACGACGTACAACGACGTACACACAATTCATCGCGTTGCCTGCTGAACGGATCTGGGAGGTACTCGCCGATCCGCCGCGATGGCCGGAATGGAACCCGGGGATCGCGTCGGTGCGGCTGGACAGTCCGGTCGCAGTGGGCAGTACGGGAAGCTATGTGCCGCAGGGGCAGGCGCACCGCGCTTTGCACGGGCGCGCCGTGCTGCCGTTCATCGTCGCCGCTGTCCGGCCGGAACGGGAGCTGCGGATCGAGCAACCCGAACCGCTCGGGCGGATGCGGCTGACCTGGACGCTGACGCCGCGCGACGGCGGCACCGAAATCACCCAGCGGTTGACCTTCCTCGGCGCGTCGGCCGGTATGGCCCGGCTGCTCGAGGCCGCGTTCCTGGAAACCGATGTGCGGGTGTGTTTCGCCCGCTTGGCCCGCTCGGCCGGACTCGAGCCCGCCGCCGACGCGCTCACGGTGGTCATCCCGGGCGGCACCGGCGGGCTGGGCAGGCATGTCGCCGCCGACCTCACCTGTCGTGGGCATCGCGCCGTCATACTCACCCGCCGTCGCGATCCCCAGCTGCCGTTCGATCAAGCGGAGTGGGACGGCAATTCGGTCGGCGAATGGGTTGCGGCACTTTCCAATCCAGGACGGACCGCGATCGTCAACCTCGCCGGGAAGCTGGTCGACTGCCGACCGACACCGGAGAACGTCGCCGAATTACGCTCCAGCCGAGTGGATTCCACCCGCGCTCTGGTTGCCGCCGCCGCGACGCTGGACGCGCCGATCGACTACTGGGTGCAGGCGAGCACTACCGCGATCTGGTCCGATGCGGGCGAAACTCATTGCACCGAAAGCACTCCCCTGCCGATCGGGCTGCCGCAGATGACCGGCGTCGCCGAACCGTGGGAGCGTGCCTTCGACTCCGCTCGCGCGGCGCACTGGACGATTCTGCGCACCTCGATCGTGCTCGACCCACAAGCGCCCGCCCTGCGACGCCTCTCCCAGCTCACCCGAGCGGGCCTCGGCGGTCGAGTCGGTTCCGGCGAGCAGTGGTTCAGCTGGATCCACATCGAGGACTGGCTCGCGATCGTCCGCGCCGCACTCGGCCTCGATCCGGCGCTCGAACTGCCGAACGGAATCCTGGTGGCCGCCACCGATACGCCGGTCCGCAACCGCGAGCTGATGCGCGTCCTCCGCAAGCGCCTGCACCGGCCGCCCGCGCCGCCGACCCCGGAATTCGTGCTGAAGCTAGGCGCGCTCCTCCTGCGCTCCGATCCGGCCCTCGGTCTGACCGGCCGTCACGCCACGTCGGAGGTACTGAAGAAGGCAGGTTTCACCTTCCGCTACCCCACCCTCGACAAGGCGTTGGCAGACCTGCTGCCGCATTGACACCGCGAAACGGACCGGTCATGCGGCCTCTCCGGCAGGATGGTCCACGCCAGGGAAGTACGCACCCGTATCGCTCACGTCTACGCAGCGTCGGAGCCCCCGGACTGCTCCCCTACGATGCGTCCCGGGGAGCCCACTTGGACCGGACAGCGGAAACGAACGCAGCCGCTCCGCCCCAGCCCGGATCGATGACGATTTCGTATTCAGTGCTGTCGAACGCGTCCAACCGAACCACAGTGGTGTGGTTCTCATCGGTCGCGACAATCCGGCCATCGATCATCTGATCGACACCGTCCGCGAACTGTCGGATTCCATCCCAATCGAATGCCACTGCACCGGCGGACACCATCTCCTGGAACTGTGCCCAGGCGGGACGAGTGCTTCCGGTGGACAATCGACCGAACGTCCCGTCGAACTCCTCGACCACCCACCGCCAGTCGTTCGGCGGGAACAACTCGAGCAAATCGCGCAGGGGGACCAGCGTGCGCTGGGAGGTCCACATGGGAATCGTTTCGCTGATCATCAGGCGTCCTCGACGGTACAAGCGGGCTACGTCGCGAAGGCTACGACCATACGAGCAAGCCGTCACCCGATTTACTGGCGCGGCCGTTCTGGGTGCCGCGCGCCCAGTCCGGCATGCCGACGTGCGCCGAACCCATCCGGGCGGAGGTCACGACCACTGGTCTGGGCTGGAGAGCGTACTCGGGAACTCCGCGACGGCGGTTCGGCCGATGCCGCCGCCCTTGACCTCGTCCATGCGCAGGAAGGCATCCGTGATTCCCTGGACGGCACGGACTTCCGGCATGCCTACGTGCGCGGATTCGTCGATGCGCATCAACCGGGCCACATCGGACTGTGACACCAGCGCTGTCGCGGACAGCGCGGCGCTGTAGACGGATGTGCGCAGGAACGACCGCCGGTCGACGTCCGCTCGGCCCAACATACTGACCAGTGTGACAGGGTCGCATGTCATTTCGCCGCATGCGCGCAGGTAGGCGGCGACCACATCGGCCGAGGCGCCGCGTTCCGGTCTCCACATGACCCAGGTAGCTGCGCGAGAACGATATGCGGGCAGCCAGTTCGGCCAGTGAGAGCCCCGCCGCCTGCCTGGCTGCTCGCAGACGTTCCCCGATGTCAGGAGCAAATCCCCCGTCCGTCCCCATGCGTGGATCGGTAGACGCGCTGTAGCCGTTTTCCCAGTCCAGAGCGAACTTTGACGAGCGAGAACAGCAGGGGTGCACGCGATGGGGTTCAACTGGTGGCGAGACGGCGAGCAAGACGACATGTCGGCGCAAGCGATCATCGATCGCGTAGCCGCCGAGTGGCGCGCCGCCCGCGAACGCGAACGGATCAGCGCCGAGCGGCCCGACGCCGGGCTGTGGCCTGCCGGTTGGCAAGAAGCTCCCGAAACGCCGTTGAGCGTTCCGGAAGCGCATCAGACCATGCAACGGCACAGGGCGAGATCGTCATGGGTCCAGAATGACGCACCAGCGCGAGAAGGTCGGAGTGTCGAGAAAGAGCACGAGAAGGGCCGGGTCTGCGCGCATGGTGGTGACGGACGGAGGACAGCGGCCGCTCTACGGCGCCGCCGCGATCGCGAGGGCGACCAGCGCGACGACCTTGACGCCCTCCAGGCCGATGTACCAGTAGTGGGCGTGGGAGCGCGGCAGTTCCTCGCCCGCGAGCACGCGATCGGAGCGGCGTGAGAGCGGCGGGCGCACCACCACGATTTGAACGGCCAGCACTGCCGCGGCGAGGCCCAGCCACGCCCACGTCGCCGCGCCGGGGCCGACGATCACTGCGGCGAGCACCAGCAGCACCGCGAGCACGGCCTCCACGGTGTTCAGCGCGCGGAACACGAGGCGGCCGATGCCGAGCCCCAGCGGCAGCGTGACCCCCGGTGCGCGGAACTTCAGCGGCGCTTCCAGGAACGAGATGGCCAACACCATGCCGAGCCAGAGCATGGGCAGGAACCACAGGAGATGCTGTGCGATCGTATCCACGCGGCGGACGCTACCGGCGCGACACCGGCAAGGGCAGGGTCGAAAGGCCCACGCGGCTCATAGCTTGACCAACGTCCGGCTGTATTGCGGGATCAACCGAATCTTGCCCGCGGTGCCGAAGTCGATGGTCACCGTGGCCAGTGGGCCGAAGCCCTCCGCCGCGATCACGCGGCCGAGACCGTACTTGTCGTCGCTGACCCGATCGCCAACGGCGAGGACCAGATTCGTGTTGTTGCGGGTCGCGCCGCCGGGAGCGGGCCTGCGCGGACCGCGATCACGCAAGCCGGGACGCGGCTCCGCCCAGCCGTCGCCGCGGGTCCAGTCCCGCTCCAGCCCGTCGTCGTCCCCGCCACGCCGCCGCAGACCCCTCGTCGCGGGTGAACCGGCGGGCTCGAGCCGACGCCAATCGATGAGATGACCCGGAATTTCCTGCAGGAAACGCGATTCCGGGTTCGACACCGGCTGGCCCCAGCCGGAACGCACCACCGCCCGCGTCAGATACAGCCGCCGCCGGGCCCTGGTGATGCCGACGTAGGCGAGGCGGCGTTCCTCGGCCAGCTCGGTCGGATCACCGAGTGCGCGCATGTGCGGGAACTGCCCGTCTTCCCAACCCGTCACGAACACCACCGGGAATTCCAGCCCCTTGGCGGTGTGCAGCGTCATCATCGTGACCACCCCGGAGCCCTCGTCCGGTATCTGGTCGGTATCGGCCACCAGCGAGACGCGCTCGAGGAACGCGGCGAGCGAACCGGGATCCGGCTCGCCTTCGCCCACCTCGGGCAACAGCCCCTCCTGCCGGGCGGCCTCCGCGTTGTTGTGCGCCTCGGAGCTGAACTCGCGCGCGACGCTGACCAACTCGTTGAGGTTGTCCAGCCGGGCGCCGTCCTGCGGGTCGTCGGACGCCTCCAACTCGGCGCGATAACCGGTGCGCTCGAGCACCGCGTCGACGACGTTGCCCAGGTCGGGGAAGTCGGACTCCGCTTGTTCGCCCGCGGCCCTGATGTCGTCGAGCAATTCCAGGAAGCCTGCGATGGCGCGCTGAGCGCGCGTGTTCAGCAGCGCCACCTTGCCTTCGGCGGCGTCGCGCAGGGCGGCGGCGAAACCGATCCCGCGCTGTTCGGCATGGACCGCCACACAGGCTTCGGCTCGGTCACCGATGCCGCGGCGGGGCGTATTGAGGATGCGGCGCATGCTCACCGCGTCCTCCGGGTTCTCCAGCACGCGCAGGTAGGCGACCACGTCGCGCACCTCTTTGCGCTCGTAGAAGCGGACGCCGCCGACCACCTTGTAGGGCAGGCCCATCCGGATGAAGATCTCTTCCAGCGCGCGAGAGTTGTTGTTGGTGCGGTAGAACACCGCGACGTCGCCGTAGTTGGCCTCGCCCTGGTCGACCAGCCGGTCGATCTCGCGGGCGACGAAGGACGCCTCGTCGTGTTCGTTGTCGGCGACGTAACCGGTGATCAGGTCGCCCTCGCCGGAATCGGTCCACAGCTTCTTCTCGCGCCGGTTCTCGTTGCGCGAGATCACCGCGTTGGCGGCGGAGAGGATGTGCTGGGTGGAGCGGTAGTTCTGCTCCAGCAGAATGGTTTCGGCGTCGGGGAAGTCGCGCTCGAACTCCTCGATATTGCGGATCGTCGCGCCGCGGAAAGCGTAGATGGACTGATCGGCGTCACCCACCACACACAGTTCGCTCGGCGGCACCCGGTCCTCGTCGCCGCCTTCCGCGTGGTGGCCGACCAGCTCGCGGATCAAGACGTACTGCGCGTGGTTGGTGTCCTGGTACTCGTCCACCAGCACGTGCCGGAACCGGCGGCGGTAGTACTCGGCGACCTGCGGGTGGTGCTGCAGCAGCGCCACGGTCTCGCCGATCAGGTCGTCGAAGTCCAGCGCGTTCGCCGAGCGCAGTCTGCGCTGATACTCGGTGTAGACCTTGGCCACCAGGCCGGGCAGCTCCGTGTCGTCCGATTCCGCGTCGGCGGTGGCACGGGCCGGGTCGATGAGTTCGTTCTTGAGGTTCGAGATCGCCGTCGCGAGCAGGCGCGCCGAGTACTTCTTGACGTCGATGTCCAGGTCGCGGCTGATCATGGTGAGCAGGCGCCGGGAATCGTCGGCGTCGTAGATCGAGAAGTTCGAGTTCAGGCCGGGCAGCAGCGCCGCCTGGGTCCGCAGGATGCGGACGCAACTGGAGTGGAACGTCGACACCCACATGGCGTTCGCCCGCGGGCCGACCAGCCCGGTCACCCGCTCCCGCATCTCCGCGGCGGCTTTGTTGGTGAACGTGATGGCCAGCACCTGGCCCGGCGTGACGCCGCGGGCGGCCAGCAGGTAGGCGATGCGGCGGGTGAGCACGGCCGTCTTGCCCGAGCCCGCGCCCGCCACGATGAGCAGCGGGGATCCGGTGTGCACCACCGCCGCGCGCTGCTGCGGATTCAGGCCGTCGAGCAGGCGCTCGGCCTCCTCGGCGCGCCGCTGTTCCCGCTCGACGCGCTGCCGTTCGCGCTCGGCGTCCGTGGGCGGCGCCTCGGGAACGGAGGCAGGCTGCCACCCCTCCACCGCGTTACCGCCGGCAAGCTGCGGTTTCGATGTCGGATCCGGGTGCACGACCCGACCGCCCTGTGTCTTGGGAGCCACCGTGATGTCCATCGTCCATCCACGCTACCGGCGGGCACCGACAGAGATGAAGCCCCGGGTGCCATCGGTATCGGTTCGGCGCCGGTCGACTGAACGGCGGGTGAACTCCCCCTGGTGGGAAGGGCGGGCGAAACGACCTGCGTTTCTCGAGACATTGCCAAACGTATACGTTTTGCATACCCCCCTGCCCGTGGCACACTGGCGACATGCTCAGCGCTTTCGCAAGACATCCGATTCGGCTGCCAGCCGAACGCCGGGATCGCGGAGCCTGTACCTGAGCACGCCTTCTGGGGGGACAATACAAGGCCCCACCAGGTCTGTTTCACGGTGAAAGAACTGATCGGTAACGAGCCGTCGGCACCCGCCGATCCATGTTCTGACACGAGGAGATGAATGATGAGCACCCCTGCCACGACGACCGGGTCCGAATCCGCGCTGCCGCAGACCGAGGCCGAGATCGACAAGCTCCGCAAGGAGATCGACCGTCTCGACGCGGAGATCCTGGCCGCGATCAAGCGCCGGACAGAGATCTCCCGGATCATCGGCCGGACGCGCATGGCGTCAGGCGGGCCGCGCCTCGTGCACAGTCGCGAGATGAAGGTGCTGGAGCGCTTCAGCGAGCTCGGCCAAGAGGGTCACACCCTCGCCATGCTGCTGCTTCGCCTCGGCCGCGGTCGTCTCGGCCACTGATCTGACCCCACGCGGCGCT
The DNA here is from genome assembly GCF_044452545.1 of Nocardia sp. NPDC051900. NCBI lineage: Bacteria > Bacillati > Actinomycetota > Actinomycetes > Mycobacteriales > Nocardiaceae > Nocardia > Nocardia sp. NPDC051900. Next base: position 310,941 of record NZ_JBITBU010000007.1, read on the forward strand.
CGCGAGACCGTCGCTTTCGAATAGACCGCCCCGGGCTATGCCACCCGGGGCGGTCGCTTCATGTCCGCCCGGGCCGCCTACCACCCGGGGCCGACGGTCTCCAGGCCGTCGGCTCGGTGGATGGTGCCCCACCGACGCTATCCGGGGGCCGCGGCCGGTCCATCACCTGCGGTGGAATCGTTCAGTGCCCGCAGGTCGGCCCTCAGCTCTGCTTCGAGCGGTTCGGCATGCGAGCGCATAACGGGATGCACATGGCGAAGATGCTCGAGGTCTTGATTCGTCCGTTCGATCGCGGCCGCTCGTTCCGCGGGGCTGCCCTCCGCCGCGATCGTGCGATTGGTCAGGACACGCCAATCCACTCCGGATTGGTCCAGCGCCTGTCGCAACGCCGGACTGGGTGACTGGTGCAACCCGATGAAATCTATGTCCGCGGTTGTGAGATCGAACATCTGGGCTTCGATGAAATGGCTGGCGCGAAAATCTGCTCCGAGATAGTCGCGGCCGATAGGAGCGAGATCGCGCACTCCGACGCCATAGGAATATTCCGACGGGTTGTCCAGGGGGGAGGGTATCGCCCGTTCCCTTTCCACCAGCGAGTCACCGAACGTGATGGTCGTTCGTGACCGGACCTCCGGCTTCAGGTAGATCTGATTGTCGCCGTAGTTCAGCTCCGACAACCCATCGATCATGCCATCTTGGGAAGGACGCACTCCGTCCACGGCAACGTAGCCGTAGACGGGCGGGTTGTCGTGGACGTGCGGGCCGAACCACTCTTCTTCGGCATGAGCGCGAACGCCCACGGGGTTGCGGCTGCCCCTGATTCGCCCTTCCTCGAGGAGTGCCACGAGTTTGTCGTCGCGGACGCGGATGGCGAGCGGTTTCCCGTCGAGCGCGTCCTTCAGTTCACGCCGCATCTGCTCGCGTAGGTCGGCGCTGTCCCGGCCGAGAGAAGCCGCTGTTTCCTCGATTCTCCGGTCGATGATGGCGTATTGCTCCAGCCGGGACAGCCGACGGTTGGCTATGAAGTCATACAGGTCCTCGTCGGTCGGTCCGTTCTCGCCGAAACGTCGATTCAGTTCGGCTTCGAGTCTCTGTCCGGCCCGGCTCAGCGACGCTCGGTCCGGCGGCGGGGGGCACAGATCCCGCCCGGGACCGGTATCGCCACCTGCCGCGCGTCGGATCGCGAGCGCACCGTCGGCGTCACCGTGCGTGTGCACATCGACGACTTGCCGGGAAGCGCGGGCCGCGCCTGTTTTCATGTCCGCGAGGCCCTCGGCTTCCCTCTTGGTCAGCCGTTTCAGATCGTCCACGGCCCGCAAGAAGGCTCTGACGATGCCGTTGCTCAATCAGGCGTCACCGGCACCCGCACCTTCTCACAGTCAGCCCCTTCGCCGCCTCCTCGGACCTCAGGTAGAGGCTAGTGTCGATGATCGACGAAGTCGTCCCCCGGAAAGCAGGGGGCTGCGCGGTCGGCGCCGACAGGCCGGATTCGACCCTCAGGTGCGCGATCGATCGCCTTCAGTGGCGCGGAATCCGCGGCACTCGCTCACGTGAGCGCGATGTATTTGGTGGAGAGGTACTCCTCGATGCCTTCGGTGCCGCCCTCCCGGCCGAAGCCGGACTCCTTGACGCCGCCGAAGGGGGCGGCGGGGTCGGAGATGACGCCGCGGTTGACGCCCACCATGCCGGATTCCAAACCCTCGGCGATGCGCAGCGCGCGATCGAGGTCGCGGGTGTAGACGTAGCTGACCAGCCCGAATTCGGTGTCGTTGGCGGCGGCGAGCCCCTCTTCCTCGGTGTCGAAGCCGACGATCGGCGCGACCGGGCCGAAGACCTCCTCGCGCAGGATCCTGGCTTGCGGCGGGACGTCGCGCAGCACGGTGGCCGGGTAGTACCAGCCGGGGCCGTCGGGCGCCTTGCCGCCGATCAGCACCTGTGCGCCCTTCGCGACGGCGTCGTCGACCAATTCGCCGACCGTGCGCAGTTGCTCCTCGTTGATCAGCGGGCCCAGCGTCGTGTCCGGGTCGGCGCCCGGCCCGAGCCGCACACTGCTGGATATCGCCTCGACCAGCTTGGTGGTGAACTCCTCGAGCACGCTGTTGTGCACGTGGAAGCGGTTGGCGGCGGTGCACGCCTCGCCGCCGTTGCGCAGCTTCGCCAGCATCGCGCCCTGTACCGCGGCATCGACGTCGGCGTCGGCGAACACCACGAACGGCGCGTTCCCGCCGAGTTCCATCGAGGTGCGCAGCAGCCGGTTCGCGGATTTCTCCACCAGCTTCTTGCCCACCTCGGTGGAGCCGGTGAAGGTGAGCTTGCGCAGCCGGGCGTCGTCGATCAGCGGTTGGGTCACCGCGCCGGAGTGGCTGGAGGTGAGCACCGAAAGCACGCCGTCGGGCAGTCCCGCCTCGCTGCACAGCTTGCCGAGCAACAGCATGGTCAGCGGCGTCGCCGATGCGGGCTTGACGATCATCGTGCAGCCCGCCGCCAGCGCGGGGCCGATCTTGCGTGTGCCCATCGCGAGCGGGAAGTTCCACGGCGTGATCGCCAGACAGGGACCTACCGGCTGCTTGTGCACCATGATCCGGCCGGTGCCCGAAGGCGCGTGCAGATAGCGCCCGTGCACGCGGGCGGCCTCCTCGCTGAACCAGCGGAAGAATTCGGCGCCGTAGCGCACCTCGTTGCGGCTCTCCGGCAGCGCCTTGCCCATTTCCAGGGTCATCAGCAGGGCGAACTCCTCCGCGCGGGCGGTGATCTGCTCGAACACCGCGCGCAGGACCTCGCCGCGCTCCCTGGCGGGCGTGGCCGCCCACTCGTCCTGCACCGCGACGGCCGCGTCGAGCGCGCGCAGCGCGTCCTCCGGCGTCGCGTCCGCGACGTTCGCCAGCACCTCCCCGGTCGCCGGATTGTGCACCGGGAAGGTACCCGCACCGGTGGCGTCGACGGCCCGCCCTCCGATCCACAACTGCGTCGGCACGGATTCGAGAAGTTCACGTTCGGACACCATGCGGCCAGCCTATGCCGCGAGACGTCATCCTGGAACGGACGCGGACCCCGGATCGGACCCCCTCCACCGCATGGGCTCGCGCGTTGTGCCCTCATGTGCACGGTCGCGGTAAGTCCGGTGTGGCAACGGGTGTTCACCTTCGACGCCGATTCGACCGACTCTCCGCGCCCGCAGCCGTGCGCGCGGCGGTGCCTGCTTGTAGTCTCGGCGAACGTGAGCAGCGACATCACCGCGACGGCGGCATGGCGGAAACTGCACGATCACCACGGCACCGTCGCGGGACGACACCTCAGGGAGTTCTTCGCCGACGACCCGGCCCGGGGCAGCGAGCTGACCGTCCAGGTCGCGGACCTGCGCATCGACTACAGCAAGCACCGCGTGAACCGCGAAACCCTGCATCTGCTGGTGGAATTGGCGCGCGAGGCGGGCGTGCCCGATCGTCGCGACGCGATGTTCCGTGGCGAGCACATCAACACCTCCGAGGACCGCGCGGTCGGCCACGTCGCGCTGCGGTTGCCCGAAGGCGAGACCATGGTCATCGACGGCGTCGACGCGGGCGCCGAGGTGCACGAGGTGCTGCGGCGGATGGGCGAGTTCACCGACGCGCTGCGCTCCGGCGCGTGGCGGGGAGCGACCGGCGAGCGCATCACGACGGTGGTCAACATCGGCATCGGCGGATCGGATCTGGGTCCGGTAATGGTGCACCAGGCGCTGCGGCACTACGAGGACGCGGGCATCGGCGCCAGGTTCGTCTCCAACGTCGATCCCGCCGACCTGGTCGCGAAGCTGGCCGGGCTCGACCCGGCCACCACCCTGTTCATCGTCGCGTCCAAGACCTTCTCCACCCTGGAGACGCTCACCAACGCGACCGCGGCCCGGCGCTGGCTGGTCGCCGCGCTCGGTGAGGACGCCGTGGCCAAGCACTTCGTCGCGGTGTCCACCAATGCCGAGCGGGTCGCGAGGTTCGGCATCGACACCGCGAACATGTTCGGTTTCTGGGACTGGGTCGGCGGCCGCTACTCGGTGGACTCCGCGATCGGCCTGTCGGTGATGGCGACCGTCGGCAAGGAGCGCTTCGCGGAGTTCCTCGCCGGTATGCACGCGGTGGATCGGCACTTCGCCGAGGCGCCGCTGGAGGCGAACGCTCCGGTGCTGCTCGGCCTGCTCGGTGTCTGGTACTCGAACTTCTTCGGGGCGGAATCGCATGCGGTGCTGCCGTACTCGAACGATCTGGCCCGCTTCCCCGCCTACCTGCAGCAGTTGACCATGGAGTCGAACGGGAAGTCGGTCCGCGCCGACGGCACCCCGGTCTCCACCTCCACCGGCGAGATCTTCTGGGGCGAGCCGGGCACCAACGGCCAGCACGCCTTCTACCAATTGCTGCACCAGGGCACCCGCCTCATTCCGGCGGATTTCATCGGATTCGCCCAGCCCACCGACGATCTGGCGACCAGCGACGGCACCGGCAGCATGCACGACATCCTGATGAGCAATCTGTTCGCGCAGACCAAAGTGCTCGCCTTCGGGAAGACCGCGGAGGAGATCGCCGCCGAGGGCACCGATCCGGCGATCGTGCCGCACAAGGTGATGCCGGGCAACCGTCCCTCCACCACCATCCTCGCGCCGCGACTCACCCCGTCGGTCGTGGGTCAGCTGATCGCGCTCTACGAGCATCAGGTGTTCGTGGAGGGCACGATCTGGGGCATCGACAGTTTCGACCAATGGGGTGTCGAACTCGGCAAACAGCAGGCGCTCGCCTTGGCGCCGCTGCTCACGTCGGCGGAAGACCCCGAACCGCAGGACGACTCGTCGACCGATTCGCTCATTCGCTGGTACCGCGCCAACCGCTGATCGCGTGCGACGCTCGGCGCTAGTCGCCGCCGCCCGTCGGACGGTTGCGCTGCGCCTCGTTCAACTGCTGGATGATGTGTGAGGTCGATATCGCGATCAGGATGCCGATGACGCCCAGGTCGAAGGCGACCTGCACCATGGTGGCCACCTTGGCGGCGGTCCCGACCGCGTGCACGTCGCCGTAGCCGATCGTGCCCAGCGTGACCATCGTGTAGTAGAGCGCGTCGGTCCGCGTGTGCAGGCCCTCGAACTGGCCGGGTGCGCGCGATTCCAGCACGTAGTAGTACAGGGCGAAGAACGTGACGACGACACAGACCACGAGCAGGACGTCGTTGATGCGCCCGACGGTCGCGCGCGGATCCATGATGTACCGCCGGATGCGCCACCGGGCCAGCCAGATCAAACCCGCGACGCCGACGACGAACGCGAGCAACGCCGACACGCCGGACAACCGGCCCAGATGCAAAGCCTTCAGCGGCAGGAAGTAGTAGAACAGCAGAGCGCACACCACGGCCAGCAGGTTGTGCAAGGCACGCGACAACCTGCCGACTGCGCGATTCTCCGTCATTCCTCCATCATCGGCCCAGGTGGAGCGCAAGAGACGCCGCACGCGCCGGACGATGCGCGTTGCGATCCCAGGGATGCGTCGGCTACGAGACGCTCGGATCGACTGCTGATGCCCGGGGCGGACCGGCCACCGCATAGCCTCCCGCATGCCAGCGCAGCAAGAGGTCGGCGCGCTCGCGGGTGGTCGCGACCAGGTCAGCGTTGCGTAAGTCGCTGTGGTGCACTTTGTCGTGTGCCGCCGCGGGAGTGCGGCCACCGCGAATGTGCCGGTCCAGCAGGCGATTCTCGATCACGTCGCGGGCGGCGTCCAGGTACCAGCACTCGTCCAGCAATGGGCGAACCGCGGACCACCGCCGCGTCCCGAAGTCGTCGAGCAGCAGGTAGTTGCCCTCGGTGAGGACGATGGACTGCCGGTCGAACACCACGCCACCGGGAACCGGGGCATCGATGGACCGGTCGAATGTGGGCCACGGCACCGGCTCGCCTACCGGAGTGGTGCGCAGGCGGCAAAGCTCCGAAACGTAACCGTCGACATCGAAAGTGTCCGGCTCACCCTTGCGCGCAAGGCTTCCTGCCGCCCGCAGGACGTCGTTGGACAGGTGGAATCCGTCCATGGGCGCGATTTCGGCGACCGCTCCGTCCACCTCGGTATTGATCGCGTCGCGCAACGCGATCGACAAGGCGGATTTGCCCGCGCCGGGCGGCCCCGTGATGCCGAGCAGATACCTTCCCCGCCCGGCCCGATCCAGCACCCGCCGGACCAACCAGCTCAACGGTCTGTCGACGAACTGCCCTGCCACCGCCGCCACACTACCGGCGGTCCACCGCTTCGGATCGCCACTTCCGCTGACCGGCGCTCGCCTCGCAAAGGTATCCACACTCGTCCACAGCGTGATGCCGCGCGCGCTTGCCCGGCTCCAGCTGGGCAAGGCGCGGATCATGCTCCAGGAGGGCGGGAGCGGACGCGTATGCGACGCGGGCTTGTCGCCGTGTCCGTTCGCGGCGCTGCCCCCGTGGTTCCGGTCCACGAGAACAACGCGGCGATCACACGCCGGCGCGAAGGCGCTGGCGTACCTGGGCGGACAAGTCGGCCGCTCGGTCGCGCAGCGCTTCGGCGAACGCACCGCGAGAATCGGCGGCTCCGCGGTCGCCGCGATGCGCGATGACCGTGCGCCGAACCGCGGCGGGGTGGTCGATGCGCAGCAGCGCGACGGTCGGCGGCAGCACGGGGACGGCGATGCCGGGGACCACCGTGATACCGAGTCCGGCCGCGACGAGACCGAGTTTGGCGAACCAATCACGCGCGACGAACGCGATGTCCGGCTCCCAGTCCGGGTCGCGCCAAGCACCGAGGAGGGTGGCGGACGGCTCCTGGCTGCCCGCGATCCATCGCTCATCGCGCAATACGTCGGGGGTCGCGCTGGTGGCGCCCGCGAGCGGATGCGTGGGCGGGACCGCGACCAGCAACGGATCGTCCACCAGGGGTTCGATCTCCACGCCGGAGGGCAAGGGGTCCGGCGCGGTCACCACGGCGAGGTCGAGGCGTCCGCGCGAGACGGCGGTGAGCAGTCTGGGACTGAGCCCCTCGCGCAGCGAGATCCGCACCTGCCGGTCACGGGTCGCGGAGATCGCTCCGGGCACCAAGGCGGCCATCGCGGTGGAGAACGCACCGACGCGCAGGCGGCCCGCCGGGCGCGCCGTGAGATGACGGATGTCGTGCCGGGCCTGCTCCAGTTCGCCGAGGACCACGTCCGCGTGCCGCAGCACGATCCGCCCCGCCTCGGTGGGCTGCACGCCGCGGGCGTGTCGCTCGAACAGCGCGCGGCCCGCCGCCCGCTCCATGAGCGCGATCTGCCTGGACACCGCGGACTGGGTGTAACCGAGGTTCTCCGCGGCCGTCGAGAAGGACCCGCAGGCGGCGGCTTCCCGCACCACGCGGAGACCGGAGACGGTGAACTCATCCATGCGCAACGCTCATACCACATATGTGAGACAGTCGCTTGTCGCATATCTCGGACGCCCCTAGCGTCGTGGGCATGACCGCGATCGACAACAAGAGGCTGCTCACCGAGATCTTCGAGCAGATGTCCCTCGGCAATACCCGCGCACTCAGCGACGCCATGGCCGACGACTTCCGCTGGGTCTTCCCCGGCGACTGGTCCTGGAGCGGTACGTGGCAGCCGAAATCAGCTGTGCTGGAAGGACTCCTGCGTCCGCTCATGGCTCAGTTCGCCGAATACCGCTCGGCCGCGGACATGATCGTCGCAGCCGACGACCGCGTCGTCGTGCAGGCCCGCGCCGAGGCCGTGACCACGCGCGGGGAGACCTACAACCAGACCTACTGCTTCATCTTCCGGGTCGCCGAGGGAAAACTGCGCGAGGTGGTCGAGTACTGCGACACCGCGTTGGTCGAACGCGTGCTGACCCGCCCCGCCTGAGATGTAGGACTCAGCCTCGCCAACCCGCGATGAGCAAGTCGGTGAGTCGGCCCAAATAATCCGGCTCGATCGGGATCCCCACGATCATCAGCCGCCAATAAAGCGGTCCGGCGAGCATGTCCAGCGCCAGATCGATGTTCAGATCCACGGGCAGCTCGCCGCGGGCGATAGCCCGCCGCAGCATGTCGGCGGCCCGCTCGCGCCGCGTGTCCCGCGCACCGACCAGAAGCGACTGCGCCAGTGTCGGATTGCGCGACGCCTCCGCCAACAGATCGGGAATAACCCTGGCCGCCAACGGATGTGACAGCATGCTCGCCGCCGACTCCAGATAGGCCCGGACATCACCGCGCAGGGTGCCGGTGTCCGGAGTCTCGGCGGCCGCGACCGCCAGAGTCGAGGCGAGAGCGGCCACCATCTCCTCCTTCGATCGCCAACGCCGGTAGACCGTCGGCTTGCTGACGCCGGCCCGCCGCGCCACCGCCTCCATCGAGAGCCGGCCGTAGCCGACCTCTGCCAATTCGGCGAGCACCGCTTCGGTGATGGCCTCCGTCACCTGCGGTTGCATTACGGCGGCCCCGGCGGGACGGCGTCGTTCGGCTGTCATGCCCCCATCATGCCACGACGATACGGTTGCGTTTACACGTAGTTGTAATTTACGGTTTCAACGTCGATACGCCATCGTGTTGACGTAGTCGGATAGACGTAGGAGATTCCGGTGAAGTTCCTGTTCGATGACGAGTCCTTTGCCTTCGAGGCGCTGCGGACCGCCTGCTTCGCCGAGTTCGGCGGCGCCGATCTCGGCGAGGTGCTGGCTGTCGCACGCGCCGTTCCCGACGGTGACGAGGAGGCATGGTGCACACAGTGGACCGTCGCGGGAGACCGGGCGCGCGCGCTCGGAGGTAGACAGGCGCTGCTGCGCGCCTCGAACTACTACCGCACCGCCGAGTTCTTCCGCCGCGACGATCCGTTCCACGATCCCGTCGCGAAGGACCTGTTCGCACGGGCCCAGGACACCTTCGCCGAAGCCGCCCAACTCATGGACACGCCCGTTGAGGCAGTCGAGATCCCTTACCAGGACACCCATCTGCCCGGCCTGCTGTTCCTGGCTGACGACTCCGGCGCACCCCGGCCGACCATCATTCTCACCAGCGGCTTCGATTCCCCGGCCGAGGAGGCGTACTTCGCCCTCGCGGCCGCGGCACTGCCGCGCGGCTACAACGTCCTCGCCTACGACGGCCCCGGCCAGGGTGCCGCGTTGCGGCATCAGCGATTGTTCTTCCGCCCCGACTGGGAATCGGTCCTCACCCCGGTCGTGGACTACGCGTTGACGCGGGCAGAAGTGGACGCCGAGCACGTCTACCTCTACGGCTACAGCCTCGGCGGCTTCCTGACCCCGCGGGCCGCCGCCTTCGAACACCGCGTCGCCGGGCTGATTCTCGACGGCGGCATCTACAGCTACTACGACGTGAACTTCGCGAGCATCCCGGCCGTCGCCGCCGAGTGGGTCATGGCAGGCCGCGATGACGTCGCGGATCCGGTCGCACATCTGATGATGGCCAACCACACCGGCACACGGTGGGCGCTGCGCAACGGCCCGTGGTCCTTCGGCACCGCCACCATTTCCGAATATCTGCGCCGCACAAGGGAATACACCCTCGACGGCCTCGCCGATCGCATCACGGCGCCCACCCTCATCTTCGCCCCGGACAACGACCACTTCTTCGCAGGCCAGCCCGAGCGCCTACACCGCGAATTGACCTGCCCCACAACGTTGGTTCCCCTGCACAGTGTCGATGGCGCCGGGGAGCACTGCGCCTACGGCGCCCGTTCCACTCTGCTCCACCACATGTTCACCTGGCTCGACGCCCTCTGAGATCTGCGGCGTGGGGTCTCCCGGGCCGATTCGAACACCTCGCCTCCGGGGACCGCTTCACCTGAATCGGTCCCCGGTTGCTCGGCAAGCTCAGACGAATGCTCGTTCGATGATCGCGCCGGTGTCGACGCCGGTGGGCAGTGTGCCGAACGCGATGCCCCAGTCGTCGCCGAGCCGGGTCGCGCAGAACGCGTCGGCGACGGCGGGATGACCGTGCCGGACCAGCTGCGCGCCTTGCAGCACCAGCGCCATGAGTTCGACGACGCGCCTCGCGCGGTACTCGATGTCGTTGAGATCCGACAACTCCTTGCCGACCCGGGCGATCGCGTCGTCCAGGCGCGGATTCTCGCCCTTGGCGAGCGACACTTCGTTGAAGTACGCCTCGACCGTCTCAGGCTGACGCCCCATGGCACGCAGCGCGTCCAGCGCGGCGACATTGCCCGACCCCTCCCAGATCGACATCAGCGGCGCCTCCCGGTACAGCCGTGGCATACCGGATTCCTCGGCATATCCGTTGCCGCCGAAGCATTCCAGCGCCTCGGCCGCATGCGCGGGCGCCCGCTTGCACACCCAGTACTTGGTGACCGCGAGCGCGATGCGCCGCAGTGCCGCCTCGGCCGGATCGCCGCCCGCCCGGTCGGTGGCCCCGGCCAGGCGCATCATCACGGTGGTCGCGGCGTCGGACTCGATCACCAGGTCGGCCAGCACGTTGCGCATGGCGGGCTGGTCGATCAGCTCGGCGCCGAACACTTTCCGGTGCCGCGCGTGGTGCACCGCGTACACCGCGCCCGCCCGCATCCCGGTCGCGGAGCCGATCACGCAGTCCAGCCTGGTCATGTTCACCATCTCGATGATGGTCTTGACGCCCGCGCCCTCCGCGCCGACCAGCCAGCCCGAGGCGTTCTCGTACTCGATCTCCGAAGAGGCATTGGACTTGTTGCCCAGCTTGTCCTTCAGTCGCTGGATGCGGATCGGGTTGCGGGTGCCGTCCGGCAATACCCGGGGCAGCAGGAAACAGGACAGGCCGCCGGGCGCCTGCGCCAGGGTGAGGAACATGTCCGACATCGGCGCGGAGGTGAACCACTTGTGGCCGACGATCCGGTAGGAGCCGTCCGGCTGCGGCGTCGCGGTGGTCGTGTTGGCGCGCACGTCCGAGCCGCCCTGCTTCTCGGTCATCGACATGCCCGCGATCAGCCCGGCCTTGGTGGACGGCTCGCGCAACCCGAATTCGTAGACGCGGGAGCCGAGCAGCGGCTCGTATTTCGCCGCCAGTTCCCGGTTGTGCCGCAACGCGGGGACCACCGCGTAGGTCATCGAGATCGGGCACATGTGGCCCGCGTCGGCGGTGCCCCAGGTGTAGAACTTCGCCGCACGCGCCACGTGCGCGCCCGGCCGGTCGTCCAGCCACGGGGCTCCGTGCAGGCCGTGCTCGACGGCCACGCGCATCAGGTCGTGCCAGTGCGGATGGAACTCGACCTCATCGATGCGGTGCCCGTAACGGTCGTGCGTGCGCAGCACCGGCGGGTATTCGTTGGCCAGCCTGCCCCACTCCTGCGCCTGCGCGCCGCCTGCGAGCGCGCCCAGTTCTCGCACTTCGGCTTCCGCCCAGCCCGCCCCTTCCCGGTGCAAACCCTCGAGCAGCGCCGGATTGCGCGACACGTCGAACGGCACGATGTCGGGCACCTGGTTGAAGACTTCATGCGTCTGCATCTGACACTCCTGATTCCAGCCGGGCGCCACCCGCGCCCGGGTCGTCGCGCACGCCGAGTGCGCGCATCGCGAAAGCGGTGAGTTCGGGGACGACGGATTCGCCGTGCGGCGCGTCGGCGAGCGGCCCGACCAGCACCTCGCCGATGGCGCCGACCAACGCGGCCGCGCTGATCCTCGGGTCCTGCGGCGGGATCTCGCCCCGCGCGATGCCCTCGGCCACCGCCGATTCGAAGGTCTCGGCGAACGCCCGCCGGAAGTGCAGGCGTTCACTGTCCACGGCCGCGTCGACCGGCTCGGCGAGCAGCACGTAGGCCAGGTTCGGGTTCTTCAGCGCGCGGCCCGCGAAGGTCTCCACGGCCGCGGTGACCCGCTCGACGGCCGTTCCGAGCGCGCCCGCCGCGGCCACGGCGGCGACCTCGCGGGCGACCACCTTCCGGAACACCGCCCGCACCAACGCGGACTTGCCGTCGAAGTTCTTGTAGACGGTGCCGGTGGCCAAGCCCGCCTCGGTCGCGACCGCCGCCATGGACAGCGCGGCGTAGCCGCCGCGCGAAAGCACCTTCGTCGCGGCCTGCACGATCAGCCCCGCCTGAGCGTCCAGGCGGGCCTGCACAGCGGGAGTTCTGCGGTAGGCCACCCAAGAAGTGAAGCATGAATTCATTTCTTCACACAAGGGTGCTTTCACGGGCGTATGGTCGAGCGCGTGACGGTACTCATCGAACGCAACGGCCCTGTGACGACCGTGATCCTGCACCGGCCCGAAGCACGCAACGCCGTGGACGGGCCGACCGCCGCGGCGCTGGCCGACGCCTTCCGTGAGTTCGACGCCGACCCCGATGCGGCGGTCGCGGTGCTATGGGGCGACGGCGGCACCTTCTGCGCGGGAGCCGACCTGAAGGCACTCGGTACCGAGCGCTCCAACCGGGCCGCCGAGGACGGTGACGGCCCGATGGGACCGACCAGGATGCGGCTGTCCAAGCCGGTGATCGCCGCGGTCTCCGGCTACGCGGTGGCGGGCGGGCTCGAGCTCGCGTTGTGGTGCGATCTGCGGGTCGCCGAAGAGGACAGCACCTTCGGCGTCTTCTGCCGCCGCTGGGGCGTCCCGCTGATCGATGGCGGCACCGTCCGGCTGCCGCAGATCATCGGCGCGGGCCGCGCCATGGACCTGGTGCTCACCGGCCGCGCGGTGGACGCCGAGGAGGCGCTGCGAATCGGGCTGGTGAATCGCGTGGTGCCCGCCGGTGAAGCCCGCCGCGCGGCGGAGGCGCTTGCCGCCGAACTGGCCGCGCTGCCGCAGACCTGCCTGCGCTCGGACCGGATGTCGATGCTAGAGCAGGAGGGGATGACCGAGGAGTCCGCGCTGCGCAACGAATTCCGCCACGGGCTGACGGCGCTGGCCGGCGGCGCGCTGGACGGCGCGCAGCGCTTCGCGGCCGGCGCGGGCCGGCACGGCGCTCGCGCCTGAGCCCCATGGGCCGGCTGAGCGTCGTCGACGAGATCTTCCTGCGCGGCCACCGAGGGCTCGGCACGCCGATCGCCTTGCAGGGGCTGTGGCGGACAGCCGACCGGGTGGACCCCGCGCTGCTGGTGCGGGTGCACGAGGCGTTGCGGTCGGGCCCGTTGGGACGCAGAGTGGTTCGCCCGCGCGTGCCGGGAGCTCGCCGGGCCTGGCGGCCGAATGTCCGGGCGTATCCGATACGCCGCGCCGAGGGCGTCCTCCCGGTCGCGGACCTGCTCGGCTGGGCCGACGCGCAGGGCGCCGGGCTCGATCCGGAATACGGCCCGGGGTGGCGGCTTTCGACCGCGGCGCTGGATGACGGCGGTTCGGTCGTCTCCCTCACGTGCTCGCACGTGCTGGCCGACGGGCGCGCGCTGGTGCTCGCGGTGGACGACGCACTGGGCGGCGCTCGGGTACGTCCGGCGGATCTCTCCGCACGGGAATCGGATTGGGCCGACGCCCGCCGCCAGTGGTCGATCGTCCTGCGCGGTACCGCGGCGGCGCTGCGGCACGGAGTTCCGCGGCAACCCGCCGCGCCGAGCCGGGACGAGCGGACGCGCAGGGCCGACAACGCGACCCACAGCGCGATCCTGCAATGCCCGGCCGCGGAGTGGGATCGTGTGGCGGCGCGCGACGGCGGCACAGCCAACAGCCTGTTCATCCACCTCGTCGCGAGCGTGCTCTGGGACAGCGGGTTTCCCGGCGACACGATCGAGACCAGTCTGCCCGTCGACACCCGCGACGAACCCCGCGTCGACAACGATCTCGCCATGACGCGCATCGCGATCACCCGCGCCGACACCCCGGCGACAATCCGCGCGCTGGCCCGTTCCGCCTATGAGCACCGCATGTCCGCGCCGAACGACATGCCCGAAGAGCTCCTCCAGGTGATTCCGAACCGCTGGGCCTACGCACTGTCCAAAGGTGCGGGCGAACGGGACGTTTTGTGCTCCAATATCGGCACGCTTCCGGCCTCGTTGCTCGAACTCGGCCCACACCGCTGCACCGGCGTCGCCGCCCGCGCCATCCATCCCGGCCTCACCAGTTCGCGACTGCCCCGCACCCGACTCTCGGGCTACCTCTGCCGTATCGGCGACGACTACGTGCTCAGCCTGGTCTCCCTCGACCCGGAGCGGATCGAGTCCGCCGGTACGCTGCGCGAACTGGCGGTGCGCGCGATGAATTCCGCGGGCTTGCACGCCTCCGCGTGGTGAATCCCGCGAACTGACGCGCCGAGCCACGGGCGCGCCCGCCGAGCGGCGGGCATATCCACGGGCGCGCAGCCGACTCACGGATTTTCGCGCGGCGAGTTCACCCGACACGCGCAAAATTTCGGCGAACAGCGGTGAGTTTTGTCGACCTGGTATGAAATCCGATAGTTTCGCTCGCCGGTCACGGCGATTCGCGCGAATGCCGACGACCGCGATCGGTCGGGTCGGCCGACTCGCCGTGTCGGCAGGATCACCGTCGGCGGCGGCACTGCCCGATAAAGTCTGCGGCGTATGCCGAGCGAGGGCCGCGCCGACCCATTTGCCGTGCAAGTCCGTTTCGCGCAAGAAGTTCCGATTCCATCGATACTCGACTGGAGCATGATGAACCGAAGGCATTCACGTACTCTCGCCGCGATCATCGCGGTGGTTGTGACCGCTACCGGCGCTTTCGCTGTTTCCGATTCCGCAGCGGGCGCCGCGCCAGGAGAGATCAACGCCGGTGGACTGCATCTGATCGCGTCGGCGAACGCCAATAACTTCGCGGCCGCCGGTGACATCGCGCCGGGAATTCCGTTCGTGCACTCGGTGCGGGTGTCCGGAGACTTCTCGGTGTCTCTCGACGGCCCCACGGCGCTGCGCGGCGGAGAGATCGCCGTCGGATATCTGGTCGGCTGCGCGGTCGACATCTCCAACGGCATCTCGATCGGTATCTCACCCAGCGTCGGAATCAACGCCGGGATCGCGCCCTCCTTCGGCCTGGAGGGCTCCCTTACATTCGAGGCGCCCTCCCTGCAGATGAACATGCCCGATCAGCACATGATGATGCCCTCGCTGCAACTGATGGCGCCGCCGAGCGTCAGCGTCGGCGCCGCCGTCGCCATCCAGCCCAGTATCGGCGTCGAGGCGGGCGTCGCCGGCGAACTCGCGGTGAATCTTGCCCCCGGTTCGGTCACGGCGGCGGTGGTCGGCGCGGCGGAAATCGACGGGGAATCCGAATTCCCTTACACTTTCGCGCACACCAATACCCCGTTGAATGTCAGCGGTTGCCTTTCACCGGCCTCGGCCATGCCTTTTGTCACCGTGCGGGCCGATTCGAAAAGGGCAACCGCGCAAACGACCGGCTATGGCGCCGCGTTCTGGTTCTGACCGTCGCGCCGCACCAATCCGTCCAGCAGCGCGCGCAGTCCCCAGTCGAACTGCGCGTCCGAGATCCACTGCGCCAGCACGGCGGCACTCGCCCGGGTGCGCGGCCAACGATCACCGTCGACGGTGTCGAACGCGGCCGCGCGCCCGGCGATCCGCTCGGATTCCGGCGCCAGCGGTGGTGTTCCGTCGGTTTCCGCGACCTCCATGGCGAGCGAGCCGATGACCTGGACCATCACGGCGTAGGCCGCGCGGGCGCAGTCCTCCTCGGAGAGGCCGGTTCTGGCCAGACAGTTCAGCAACGCCTCCCCGACGTCTCGTGCGGCGTCGCCGTCCATGGGCGCGCTCATCATCAACCCCGCCACCGCGGGATGTCTCCGCACCTCGGTTCGTAGTCCACGGGCGAATTCCAGGACGGCCGCGCGGGGTTCGACGCCCGGGTCGGCGAGCACGGCGACCGGCACCGCTCCGAGCACCCGTTCGACCACCGCGCGCTCCAGGTCGGCCCGGCTCGCGACGTAGGTGTAGATCGCGTTCGGATTCACGCCCAGCCGAGTCGCGACCGATCGGATCGACACCGCGGCGACACCGCCCTCGTCCATGAGTTCCATGGCGGCATCGACGATCTGCGTGTCGCTGAACGCCCGTCGCTCGGACCTGGTCCTGCGTTCCCCTGGTGTTGACTTCGCCGTTGCCACGCAGTTGACTGTACCCCGTACAGCTACCTGTACCCCGTACAGCCAGAATTGAGACGCCATGCCCGCACGCCCCTGGCCCGCCATCGCCCTGCTGGTGGCCGCGCCGATCACCCTGAACGTCGCTTTCGCCGGACTCGGCTCGACCTTCGACTATCCGCACGTGTTACGCGAACCCGCGGCCGAAGTGCTCGCCCTGTTCCGGCACAACCAAACCGCCGTCGTCGCCTGGTTCGTCGTGCTGGCCGTCGCAGCCGCCGCACTGGCGCCGCTGGCGGTTCTGATCGGCAAGCTGGACCGCACACCGGCCATGCGCGCCGCCGTCGCGGCGGGCGTCGCGGCCGCCGCCGTGCAGGCGATCGGCTTGCTGCGCTGGCCCGTCGCGGTTCCGGCGCTGGCGGCGCGGGCCGCCGAGGAAGGCCCCAGCTCCCCGGCCGTGCGCACTTTCGAGGCGCTGGGCGCGGTGCTCGGCACCGGCCTCGGCGAAACGGCCGGATACACCCTCACCGCCGCGTGGACGGCCTTGGTCGCCATCGCGTTGCGGCACAGAATGCCCGCGGCGTGGAGCGTGCTCGGTTACGTCTGCGCCGTCCTGGTGCTCAGCGGAGTACTCGTCCCGCTGGACATCCCGCTCATGGCGCAGACCAACTTCGTGGGCTATGTGCTGTGGAGCCTCTGGCTGCTGGCCTTCGCGGCGCTGCTCGCCTGCCGCCCATCCGCCTCGGCGGCCCGCCACGAGTCCACGCCCGCGCAGCGGATCGACGCGCCGCACCCGCTGTGACGCGCACGAAAACGCGAGCGGCCGTTCACGCTCAGCGGTCGATCTCGCCGCCACCTCCGGACTCGTGCTCGTCGTCCACACCCCACAAGTGGTCAGCGGACGGAGGCCGAGCGCTCCAGGACGTCCGCGGGGACCGGGACGCCGGGGTCCAGGTCCGTGGAGTCGATCGGGGCGTCCCACATCTGGCGCAGCGGGAGGACACCTGCCCACACGCCGCCGTTGTCGATGTCCGACGGGTCGTCCTTCGGGCCGCCAGCACGGACCTTCACCGATGCCTCGGTGAGGTCGAGAGCGAGCACCTTCGTGGCGGCGAGCTCCTTCTTGCTCGGGGGCCGCACGCGCGACCACGCGCCCGGTGCGGCGTGCTCGACGATCACGCGCAGCCCGTGCAGGCGTTCGTCGTGCTCGGTCACCTCCCGCGCCCGGCCGAGCACGACCGCGGAGCGGTAGTTCATCGAGAAGTGCATGGCCGAACGCGCGTAGACCACGCCGTCGACCAAGGTCACCGCCACCGAGACGTCGGCGGCGAGCGCCGCGCGCAGGTTTCCCGCGCCGGTGGAGCCGTGCAGGTAGAGCGTGTCGCCGTCGCGGCCGTAGGCGGTCGGCAGCACGACCGGCGTGCCGCCGAGCAGCACACCGAAGTGGCAGATCAGCCCGGCGTCGAGCACCGCGTCCAAGTCGGCGCGATCGGTGCGGGCACGGTCGGTCAGCCGGGTCGGCGTGCTGCGCGGCGTCGGCGAGAGGGGAGCCCGTGGGCTGACTGTTTCGGTCATGAACCCAGCATCGATCCGCTAATGGCATTATCAAAGTGCCAATTCAAATGATTCTCAGCAGTCCACTTCGAGGAGGAGCCGTGCTGGACGACCTTCCCCTCGACCTCGATCGCGACCTGGCGCGACCGCTGTCGGTGCAGATCGCCGACCAACTGCGCCGCGCGGCGACCAGCGGGCCGCTGCGCGGCGGCGACCGGTTGCCGTCCACTCGCGCGCTGGCCGGGCGGCTCGGCGTGAGCCGCACCGTGGTCGCCGCCGCCTACGACCAATTGCACGCGGAGGGCTGGCTCGACGGCAGACGCGGCTCCGGAACCTACCTGACGACCGCACCGGCCGCCGCGCCCGCGCGCACCGACCCCGTGGACGACACCGACGCCGCGCCGCAGCTGTTCGACCTCGCCCCCGGTGCGCCGTGCGTCGACGCCATCGATCCGGCCGCATGGCGCCGCGCCTGGCGCGCCGCGGCGGACCACCCCCCGCTCGTGCGCAAGGACCGCGCGGGCGAACCGGAGTTCCGCACGGCGGTCACCGAGCATCTGCTGCGCCACCGCGGGATCGGCGCGGGCAGCGACACCGTGCTGCTCGCGACGGCGGGAACCAGTTCCGCCGTAGGCGAATTGGCCGTGGCGCTGCTGCGGCCGGGCGATGCCGTCGCCATGGAGGATCCCGGCTATCAGCGCGCCGCAGGGGCATTCGCGGCGGCCGGTCTCGAGGTCGTCCCGGTTCCCGTCGACGCGCACGGACTGCGCGTCGACGCGCTGCCGTCTCGGATCAAAGCGGTGTACTGCACTCCGGCGCATCAATTCCCACTCGGCGCGCGGATGCCCGCGGCGCGACGGGTCGAGCTGGTGGAGCATGCGCGCCGCTCCGGGACCTTGGTCATCGAGGACGACTACGACGGCGAATTGCGCTACGACACCGCGCCGCTGCCGCTGCTGGCCACCATGGCTCCGGACGTCGTCGTCCACCTGGGCACGACTAGCAAGATCCTGTCCCCCAGTCTCGGTGTCGGCTGGTTGCTCGCCGCTCCGGAGATAGCCGGGGCGGTGCTCGCCCACCGCGAGCGCACCGGCACCGGCCCGAGCACGGCGGGCCAGCGCGTGCTCGCCGCTTTCGCCGCACACGGCGATCTGGCCAGGCACCTGCGCAGGCTGCGCCGCATGCTGCCGCCGCGCAGGGCGCTGGTGGTGACCGAACTGCGCCGCCGCGGACTCGGCGTGCTCGGCGACGACGCGGGTTCGCACGTCGTCGTGCCGGTGGAGTCGGCAGAGGACGAGCTGCGCGTGGTCGCGGAAGGCCTGGCGCACGGTGTCGCGCTGGACGGGTTGGCCAGACATCACCTCGGATCGCGCCGGGACCACTTCGGCGTCGCGCTCGGCTACACGGCGCTGTCCTGGCCGGAACTCGCCGCGGCCGTCCCGAAGGCCGCCGCGTGCCTCGTCCGGCCGTAGCATGGTCGGGGTCAGCGAACAGGCCCGGAGGCGGCAGCGCAGCGTGATCACGCGGAGCCCCGCACATGCCGGAAAGGACGGACCATGAGCGAACAGGACATCTTGGCGCGGATCAAGGAACTGGTCGACCAGGAGCACCAGCTGCGCTCGCAGGCGACTCGCGGCGAATTGGACCCGAGGACCGAACGCCAGCGCCTGGCCGAACTGGAAGTGATGCTGGATCAGGCCTGGGACCTGCTCCGTCACCGCCGGGCGCGGATCGATCAGGGCCAATCCCCGGACGCGGTCCAAGCCAATACGGTCTCGCAGGTCGAGGGCTACCTGCAGTAGGCGCGGGCGATGTCGAGCACACCGACCGACTACGACGTCATCGTGATCGGCGGCGGACCGGCGGGCGAGAACGCCGCCGCCTACGCCGTCGCGGGCAGCGACCGCACGGCCGCCATCGTGGAGCGTGAACTCATCGGCGGCGAATGTTCCTATTGGGCCTGCGTCCCGAGCAAAGCGCTGTTGCGACCGGGCCACGTCCTGGCGGCCGCGCGGGCGATGCCGGGCGTTTCGGCCACCGGCCTCGACGTCGAGGCGGTGCTGCGGCGGCGCGACGCCTTCGTGCACGACCATGACGATTCCGCCCAGGTCGACTGGGCGCGCGGCAACCACATCGACGTCGTTCGCGGCACCGGCCGCCTGACCGGCACGCGCTCGGTCGAGGTCGACGGGCGGCAGTTGCGCGCCCGGCATGCCGTGGTGCTCGCCACCGGCACCACCGCGAACGTGCCCGATGTGCCCGGCCTGCGCGCCGCGCTGCCGTGGACCTCCCGCGACGCCACCAATCTGCACGAGGTCCCGCGCCGGGTCGCCGTGGTCGGCGGCGGCGTGGTGGCCAGTGAGGCGGCGACCTGGCTGGCCGCGCTCGGGGCCGAGGTCACCCTGCTGGTGCGCGGCTCGGCGCTGCTGGCCGCCAACGAGCCGTTCGCGGGCGAACGGGTGGCGGCGGCGCTGACCGACGCGGGCGTGCGAGTGCGTTTCCGCACCGAGCCCACCTCCGTCGAGCGCCCGGTCGCGAAGGACACCGGTGAAGGCCGGATCCACGGCGGTCCCGTCACGGTCCGGTTGCGCGGTCCCGAAGGCGAGTCGGCGCTGGAGGTGGACGAGATCGTGGTGGCGGCCGGACGCGCACCCGCCACGAAAGGGCTGGGCTTGGACGCGGTCGGGCTGTCCGATGGTTACATCGCGGTCGACGACCACCTCACCGCGCGCGATGTCGAGGGCGAGTGGCTGTATGTGGTCGGCGACCTCAACCACCGCGCCGCGCTCACGCACATGGGCAAGTACCAGGGTCGGGTGTGCGGCGACGTGATCGCCGCGCGGGCCGAGGGCAAGCCGCTGGAGGATCCGCGGTTCGTGGCGAGTTCCGATCACGGCAAGGTGCCGCAAGTGGTGTTCACCGCGCCGGAGGTCGCGGCGGTCGGCCTGACCGAGGCGGTGGCCAGGGACGCGGGGCACTCGGTGGAGACCGTCGAACTCGACATCGACGTGGCCGGGTCGGCGTTGTCCCGGGACGACTACGCGGGCCACGCGAAACTGGTGATCGACCGCGCCACCGACACGCTGCTCGGCGCCACCTTCGTGGGGCCCGACGTGGGCGAGCAATTGCACGCGGCGACGATCGCCGTGGTCGGCGGGGTGCCGCTGTCCACCCTCTGGCACGCCGTGCCAGCTTTCCCTGCGGTCAGCGAGTTCTGGCTGCGCCTGTTGGAGGCGCGGCGCGCGTAGCTACCATTTCTAAATGGTGGCAACAACGGATATCGCGACCGCCGACGGAGTCGTCCGCGGTCGCCGGGGCCGCCGCGTCCTGCGCTGGCGGTCCATTCCCTACGCGGCTCCTCCCATCGGATACCTGCGGTTTCGCGCTCCGCAGCCGGTCGAACCCTGGTCCGGCGTTCGGGCGGCGACGGACTTCACCTCCGCGGCCATGCAGCATCGCTCCGGGGCGCGGATCGGGCCGCGCGCCTATCAGCCGACCAGCGAGGACGCGTTGACACTCAATGTCACCATGCCCGCGACACCGGCGGCGAGCCCGCGCCCGGTGCTGGTCTTCATCCACGGCGGCGGCTATCTCATCGGAACCTCCGCGCTCGGGCTGTACTCCGGCGCGCGACTGGCGCTGCGTGGCGACGTGGTGGTGGTCTCGCTGAACTACCGGCTGGGCGCGTTCGGCTACGTGGACTTCAGCGAATTCGGCACCGCGCAGGAACCGTTCGACTCGAACCTCGGCTTGCGTGACCAGCTCGCCGCGCTGGAGTGGGTGCGCACCAATATCGCGGCCTTCGGCGGCGATCCGGGCAACGTGACGATCTTCGGCGAGTCGGCCGGGGCGCACGCCGTACTCGGTCTCCTGGCCACACCGAAAGCCAAAGGGCTTTTCCATCAAGCCATTTCCCAGAGCCCACCCGCGGACTGGGCAGTGACCGCCGAGGAAGCCCGCGGCTTCGCGCGCCGCTGCGTCGCCGCGCTGGGCGCCACGCCGGACACCGCGCACACCGCCCTGCGCACGGCAGGCGCCAACGACATCCGCCGCGCGGTCGACCGCACCATCGGCCAGGTGGTGCGGGAACAGCCCGGCGCCTTTCCGGTGTGCCCGGTCGTGGACGGCGAGTTCCTGCCGGTTTCCCCGGTCGACGCGATCACCGACGGCTCCGCGCACCGGGTGCCGCTGATCATCGGCACCAACCGCGACGAGGGCACGCTGTTCGCCAGGTTCGCCGACGAACTGCCCACCACCCCGGACCGGCTGCGCTCGGCGCTCGGTAACTCCACCGAGGCGGAGTCCAGGATCAAGGCGGCGTATCCCGGCTATCCCCAGCCGAAGGCCGCGGTGCGGGCGGGTGGCGACTACACCTTCTGGCGTCCTTCGGTGACGGTCATGGAAGGTCACAGCAGGCACGCGCCGACCTACGCCTACCGTTACGACTTCGCCCCGCGCGCCCTGCAACTCGCCGGGATCGGCGCCACGCACGCGACCGATCTCGTTCCGGTCTTCGGCGTGACGGATACTCCGATCGGCCGGGCCTTCACCGCCGCGGGCGGCAGGCGCGGACTGCGGGCGGTCACCGAGCAGTTCCAGGACAACTGGCTGGCTTTCGCGCGCACCGGAACTCCGCTGCCATCCTGGCCCGCTTACACGGAGGCCCGCAGGTCCACCCTGATCATCGACTACCCCACGCGCGTGGAACACGACCCGGACCGGGAGAAACGACTCGCCTGGCAGGGCGTGCGGGTCCCGACGCTGACCTGAGCCGGGCCGCTACTTCAGCAAGCGCGACATCCGCCGGTCCGCGAGGATCTTGCCGCCGGTCTGACAGGTGGGGCAGTACTGGAAGGACCGTTCGGCGTAGGAGACCTCGCGGACCGTGTCGCCGCAGACCGGGCAGGGTTGCCCGGTCCGCGCGTGCACCCGCATACCGGAGCGCTTCTCGCCTTTGAGGCGGGCGGCGTCCTGGCCGACCGAGCGTTGCACCGCGTCGGTGAGCACCGTGCGCATGGCGGTGTACAGCTCGGCCATCTTGTCCGCCGGGAGGGTCTTGGTGTTCGCGAACGGCGAGATCCGCGCCGTATGCAGGATCTCGTCGGAGTAGGCGTTGCCGACGCCCGCCAGCAGCGCTTGGTCCACGAGCGCGGTCTTGATCCGCTGGGAGGTGCCGTGCAGGATCTCGGCGAACTGCGCCTCGGTCACCTCCAGCGCGTCGGGGCCCAGGCGCGCGATACCGGGCACCGCCTTCGGGTCCGCCACCACGTACACCGCGAGCCGCTTCTTCGTGCCGGCCTCGGTGAGGTCGAACGCGGGTGTCGCCCCTTCGGGCGTGAAGAAGTGCACCCGCAGCGCCAGCGGGCTCTTGCCGCCCGGCTTGGGCGGCGTCGGGCTCGGCTCATCGATCCAGCGCAGCCATCCACCCCGCGACAGGTGCGTGACCAGCCACAGCCCGTCGCATTCCATGCCGAGGAATTTGCCCCAGCGCCCCGCGCCGGTGACGTCTCGACCGGACAACGCGGTGACCGGGGGCTCGAATGTCTTGACGGCGCTCAACGCGGCCACGTCGACGCGGCCGACCACGGCGCCGACCGCATGCTCCCGGAGGAACTGAGCCAACGCCTCCACTTCCGGTAGCTCAGGCACGGGGTTCAGACTACCCAGCCCTACCGACAACCTGCCGGTTCTCACACGGCAGCGGGCGGATCACTCCCCGCGCGGCGCAGCAGATAGATGTCCATGATCCAGCCCTTCCGGTCGCGCAACTCGGCGCGACGGCGCACGATCTCCTCGGCCACTTCCGACAGCGGCCCCTCGATCAACGTCTCGTCCGGCATGCCGAGGTAGGCGCCCCACCAGATGTGCACGTCGGGGGCCGAGATCGTGGTGAACGAGCAGTCGCCGTCCAGCATCACCAAGGCGTTCTCCGCGCCGAGTCCCTCGTCACGCAGGCGACGGCCGGTGGTGATGCGTACCGGCTCACCGATGCCGTGCAGCACGATCCGATGCCGGGCGGCCAGGGCCTGCGCGCTGGTGATGCCGGGAATCACCTCGTAGTCGAAACGCACCACGCCGCGAGCGAGCACCCGCTCGATCATCCGCAGCGTGCTGTCGTAGAGCGCGGGATCACCCCAGACCAGGATGCCGCCGACGCCGTCGGCCGCGGCGAACGCCGATTCCAGCAGCGCCGAGCGGCGATCGTGCCAGTCGTCGACCACGTCCACGTAGTCGGCGGGCGTGCGGTCCCGCGGCGGGTCGGCGATCGGCACGATCCGGTACGGCCGATCCATGTGTTCGGTCAGGATCGCCGTCCGCACGTCGACCAGTTCCCGCTTGGCCTCCCCCTTGCCGATGACGAAGAACGTCTCGACCTGCCGCATCGCCTTGACCGCCTGCACGGTGACCTGGTCGGGGTCGCCTGCACCGATGCCGATCACGTAGAGCTTGCGCATGGGCTCGAGCTTGCCAGGGCCACGGCGGGCCACCGTCGTCAGGCGTGGCCAGGGACGCGCCCGATCGGCTCGCCGAGTGTGCGAGCACGAAGACTAGAGTTGCCAGACGTGGCTCATGACGCGCTCGATCCGGCATCGGCTCCCGACACCCAGTACGAGGACCTGTTGCGACTGGTGCTGACGTCCGGCACGAAGAAAGCCGATCGCACCGGCACCGGAACGCGCAGCGTCTTCGGCCACCAGTTGCGCTACGACCTCGCGGCGGGCTTCCCGCTGATCACCACGAAGAAGGTCCACCTCAAGTCGATCGTCTACGAGTTGCTGTGGTTCCTGCGCGGCGACTCCAACATCGGCTGGCTGCGCGAGCACGGCGTCTCCATCTGGGACGAATGGGCCGACGCCGACGGCGAACTCGGCCCGGTCTACGGCGTGCAGTGGCGGTCGTGGCCCGCGCCGGACGGAACGCACATCGACCAGATCTCCCAGGTGCTGCACACGCTGCGCACCAACCCCGACTCCCGGCGCATCATCGTCTCGGCGTGGAACGTCGCCGACCTGGACAAGATGGCGCTGGCGCCCTGCCACGCGTTCTTCCAGTTCCACGTGGCCGACGGGAAGCTGTCCTGCCAGCTCTACCAGCGCAGCGCCGACCTGTTCCTCGGCGTGCCGTTCAACATCGCCAGCTACGCCCTGCTCACCCACATGGTCGCCCAGCAGACCGAGCTGACGCCCGGTGACTTCATCTGGACCGGCGGGGACTGCCACATCTACGACAACCACCTGGACCAGGTCGCCGAGCAACTCGCCCGCGACCCCTACCCGTTTCCCACGCTGCGGCTGCATCCCGCGCCGACGCTGTTCGACTACCGCTACGAGGACGTCGAGGTGATCGACTACCGGCACCATCCGGCCATCAAGGCCCCGGTGGCGGTGTGAGCGAGCGGACGGTCGGGCTGATCTGGGCGCAGACCCTGGACGGGGTGATCGGGTCCGGCAACACCATTCCCTGGCGGCTGCCGGAGGACATGGCGCACTTCAAGGACGTCACCTGGGGACATCCCGTGGTGATGGGCCGACGGACCTGGGATTCGCTGCCGCCGCGGTTCCGGCCGCTGGCGGGGCGGCGCAATATCGTGGTGACCAGGCAGCCGGACTGGTCGGCCGAAGGCGCCGAGCGGGCGTCGTCGGTGCCGGAGGCGCTGGCCAAGTGCGCCCCGGACGCGGTCTGGGTGGCCGGTGGCGGCGAGATCTACCGCGCCGCACTCGAGTTCGCGACCGACCTGCGCGTCACCGAGATCGATACCGCGGTCGAGGGCGACGCCTTCGCGCCGTCGATCGGACCGCAGTGGCGGCCCGACGACCCGGAGCCGTGGCGCACCTCGGCCACCGGCCTGCGCTACCGCATCCGGCACTACACCCGGCGGCCCGCTTAGCGCGCCACGCCAAGAGGCTCCGCGAACGCCGCCCTTACGGGCGGGGACGGTCGAACCCGGCCCGCGCCGCGACGGACTCGGGCATACTCCTCGATATGCGGGCGGCCGGACCCGCGTCCGGTCGCCCGCCTCGAGCCGTTGCCACCAGCCCGGCACCGGCTGTGGTGCTCTGCGAAAGGCGGTCCATGGAAAAGAAATCGCTGACTGCGGTAGCGCGCCAGCAACTGAAGCTGGCCGCCCTCGCCACGAGCGGGCGCAGTTCACAGACAATCTATGGCGGCCACACGCATACGCTGCGGCAAACGGTGGTCGGCCTGATCGCCGGGCACAGCCTGGCCGAACACGACAACACCGGCGAAGCCACGTTGCAGGTGCTCAGCGGCACCCTGGTGCTGCTCAGCGGCGCCAACGAATGGAAAGGCTCCGAGGGCGACCTGATCGTGATACCGAAGGCGCGCCACAGCGTCAAGGCGATCGACGACGTCGCGTTCCTGCTGACGGTGGCGATGTAGCCACCACGATGCGGGTCCGTAGCCCGGCCGGACCGGTCGGGCATTAGGGTGTCGATCATGGGTGAGCCGCAGCCGATCCTCGAACCGCTCACACCGTCCGCGATCTTCTTGGTCGCCACGATCGACGAGGGTGGCGAAGCGACGGTCCGCGACCTGCTCGCCGATATCACCGGCCTGCGCCGCTCGGTGGGCTTCCGCCTGCCGGGCGCGAACCTCACCTGCGTCACCTCGATCGGCTCCGACGCATGGGACCGCCTGTTCGCCGGCCCGAAACCGGCTGAGCTGCATCCGTTCCCCGGTTACGTCGGCGCACGCCACACCGCGCCCGCGACGCCGGGCGACCTGCTGTTCCACATCAAGTCCGAGGTGCAGGACGCCTGTTTCGAGCTGGCCATGGCGATCGGCGATCGGCTGGCCGGTGCGGGAACGATCGTGGACGAGACGGTCGGCTTCCGCTACTTCGAGCAGCGCGATCTGCTCGGTTTCGTGGACGGCACGGAGAATCCGGAGGGTCGCGCGGCCTACGCGGCGGCGCTGGTGGGCGACGAGGACCCGGACTTCACCGGCGGCAGCTACGTGATCGTGCAGAAGTACACGCACCCGCTGGCGGACTGGCGCGCGCTCTCGGTAGAAGAGCAAGAGCGCGTCATCGGCCGCACCAAACTGGACGACTTCGAACTCCCCGACGAGATCAAGCCGGCCGACTCGCACGTCGAGGTCAACACGCTGATCGATCCGGACGGCACCGAACGCCAGATCCTGCGCGGCAACATGCCCTTCGGCAGCGTGCGCGAGGGCGTGTTCGGCACCTACTACATCGCCTACGCGGCCACGCCGAGCGTCACCGAACGCATGCTCACCCGGATGTTCCTCGGCACCGACGAGGCGGCCTACGACCGCATCCTGGATTTCTCCGTCGCCCAAACAGGCACCTCGTTCTTCGCACCCACCGTCGATTTCCTCGACGATCTGCCCCCGGCGCCGTGGGAGGCGGCGGAATCCGTGGTGTCCGTGGACACCGACGGCGCCGGTCCCGCAGATCTGCCCGGCACCGCCGCGCCCGCGGGCGACGGCGCCCTCGGTATCGGCTCGTTGAAAAGGAGCATCCGGTCATGAACAACCTCCATCGCGAACTAGCGCCGATCACCTCCGAGGCGTGGGCGGCCATCGAGGAGGAGGCGACGCGCACGTTCAAGCGGCACATCGCGGGCCGGCGCGTCGTCGACCTGTCCGGCCCGCACGGCGTCGACTACTCGGCGGTGGGCACCGGGCACACCACGGCGATCGATTCGCCGGACGCCGGGGTGTTCGCCCGTCAGCGGGTGGTCGCGCCGCTGGTCGAACTGCGGGTGCCGTTCACGCTCTCCCGCGAGGAACTCGACAACGTGGAGCGCGGCGCGCAGGACGCCGACCTGGACCCGGTGAAGGACGCCGCGAAGAAGATCGCGTTCGCCGAGGACCGGGCGATCTTCGAGGGGTATCCGGCCGCGCACATCACCGGCATCCGCGCCGCCTCGTCGAACGACCCGATCACGCTGCCCAGCGATACCCGGCTGGTTCCCGAGGCGATCGCGCAGGCGTTGACCGCCCTGCGGCTGGCCGGTGTCGACGGACCGTACTCGGTGCTGCTCAGCGCCGATCTGTACACCGCGGTCAGCGAGACCTCCGACCACGGCCACATGATCCGCACGCATATCGAGCGCCTCATCCCGGAAGGGGAGATCATCTGGGCGCCCGCCATCGACGGCGCGATCGTGCTCACCACGCGCGGCGGCGACTTCGATCTGCGCATCGGCCAGGACCTGTCCATCGGCTACCTGACGCACGACAGCACGTCGGTGCAGCTGTACTTCCAGCAGAGCCTGACGTTCCTGGTGTACACGGCCGAGGCCGCGGTCCCGCTGACCCTCTGAGCGCCGGTCACATCTGGGAACGGCCAGGTGCGCGGCCGGAGCGCGAGACGGTACGGTGGCCGGATATGCGCCATGAACAGGTAGGTGAGATGACAACGGTGCGGGCGGGTGTCGTTCCGACGCAGCGCGCCGTGTTCTACAGCGTGCTCGGCATCCTTGCCACCGTCACGATCTGCGGTTCGTTCGTCGCCGCGTTCGGGGTGAACCGGGTGTTCACCGGCCTGCTGGCCGGAGCCGTCGTCGGTATCGCGGTGCTGGTCGCCCTGTTCACCCGGGACGCCGTCGTCCTCACCGATCACGCCATCTACCGGCGCAAGCCGTGGACGATCTCCAGCATCTCGTGGGACCGCGTGGTGGCCGGGCGCTTCACGCTCGACGAGCGCGCCCGGTGGTCGCTGGCGCTGGACCTCATCGGCGGCGACGAACCGCACGGCGAACTGGTGCTGTTGTCCATTCCCCCGGTGGTCCGCCCGGTCGCGGGAGCGTACGACCTGCGCAAACGCGACCAGGTGACGGAGATCCGGGCGATACTGCGGCGCAAGCGGATTCCGGTGACCGTGTTGCCGCAGATCGCGGGCGCGTTGCAGGAGCATTGGCAGATCGGGCCGCCGACGCACTGAGGGGTGGGTCAGCCGAGCCGGCTTCTTTCGTCGTTTCTGCTCAGCGCAACTCGCGGATCAGCACCTCGAAACGGGGGGCGTCAGGCCAAGATGGGCGCAGCCATCCGACCCTTTCCCAGCCCCAGCGCCGATAGCGCGCGTAGGCGCGCTCGTTGTCCGCTTCGACGAGAAGTGTCGCGCGCTGTTCGGATCGAGAACCGAGCAGTTCGTCATGCAGTGCCCGCGCTACGCCTTGCCCGGCATATTCCGCGCACACCATGATCTCGCTGAGACCGAACGTGCGCGCGCCGTCTTCGGTGGTGAACTCCTCGGGATCGCCGCTGTCGAGATGCAGTCCTGTCCACCATCGCGCGTTCGGAGGTAGCGGCCATCCCCAGGTCTGCCCCGCAGGTTCACCCTCGACTCGGGCAAGCACATATGCGAAGCCGCTGCCACGGGGACCGGTGTAGGAATCGAACCGGCGCATGAATTCCGAAGGCGAATCGAACGGATCTCCAGATTCGATGGCATCGACGTATGAATGGCGGTAGACGTCCTCGACGATCTCTCTTCGCGCACGTGCTTCGGCAGCTGTGTAGTGCTCGAATTTCAGGCCATCCGGGAAGCCGGTCACGCGGTCACCGCCTTCCGCGTCAGGGAGTCGTACAGCTCGCGGAACTCCACACCGGCGGACACCCGATCGACTGCTGCTCGAACTGGCTCGAGGCGGCGCAGTGTGCGTGTCGATGCAATGGCAGACAGTTCCGACAACGCCGGGAAGCCGTGCTCGAGCGCGCCGGTGATATCGCCGAGGCGAGCCCTGGTCGCCGCCGACCATGCGCGGACGATCGTGGCATTACGCATTGCCGCGGGGTGATCGACGGCAGCCGCGTACAACTCGACAGATCGACGCAGGTCGCCGATGTCCGCATAGCCGCGAGCCTCGTGGTCGGCGATCTCCGAGTAGGTTACGAATCGCAGCCATTGCGGAACTTCTTCCAGCGGTTCGGACTGCATGGCCTGATCCAACTCTCGCCATGCGGTCGCGATAGCACGCCCGAAAGCAATTCTGTCACCGAGTATTCCGCACGCCTGCGCCTCACGAACAGCTATCAGAGCATGTATCCGGCCTGGTGGCCGACCGCGCATCAAGGTGCGGGCACGATCAGCGAGTTGCAGGGCCTTGTGGGGGCTTCCTCCTCGATTGGCGCGAGCAAGGGAGCTGGATTGATTCGCCGCAATCAGGCAAGTGTGTGCAATGAGGTCATCGTCGTTCGCCTCGGTGCCGAGAGCCATGGCATCAGCAAAGCACCTGCGCGCAAGCGGGTGCCGGTCCGCGTCATAGGCCAACCACCCGGCGAGCACGGCTAGTTCTCCGGTCGCCTTGGTGAAGGCGCTGCCAGTAGCGGAATCGAATACACCGGTTTGAAGCCGGTCCAGGGCGTGCGCCAGCTTGTCAACGGCGAAACCGACCAGTTGTGCACCGCCTGTGCGCTGATCCTCCTGACCGAGCGCATCGACATCGGCCAACAGCCGTTCGGCATCACTCATGCCGATTCGGTCGGCGCTGTCCGGGACAAGCACCGCGACCGCGCCTACCGCGGCTAGCTTGTTGAACTCACGCCGCTTCACATCGTCCTCGACTTCCCGCACATGCATACCGACCGCACCGTCACCAGCACTGGCCGGTTCGGGCTGGATGGTTTCTGCCCCGCTAAGAACAGGATGCCCTCCGGTTTTCGGTGGTGCACCTGCCAACTGATGCCAGAACCGCTCCCGCTGCGCCGGTTCGAGGCCGTTGTAGATCGTGTCGAGCGCTTCGGCCGACCGCCCTCTGACCGGACGCTCCGCTGTGGTCCTCTGTTCCCACTTCTGCACAGTCGCAGTCTGAAATCCGACCTTCTCAGCGAACTCCTCTTGTGTCATGCGCAAAGCAACCTCGCGCAGCGCTCGGACTTCTTTTCGTGTCCATGTGCTGACGATCAATACCCACCCCTCGCCCGTGCCCTCCAACGGTCCGTACGAGAAGCGTACGACCTCCAGACGAGTTGTGTGCCTGGGATCACATGCTCAGCACGGACAAGCTGGAAGAGCCCCGCCGCCGGGTTGAACCCACACCGAGCAACCTGACCAAGAGGTCTGAAAACGATGGAGCACACACCTTTCGGGGATACACCCGCGTCCCGCTGCCACTTCTACCGGCGCGTTTGTGATTTGCCCGCTGTGATCGACCCGCCCGAGCTGGGGCGCATCATCATGCGCACGTCGCACGTAGGAGCGTTGACCATGCCCGCTCCGCTAGGGCGGGCTGTCAGGCAAGTCATGCAGCGCCGCAGGGATGCGATAGGGCCGATCGTGGCGCATCCTCGCTCGAACAGGTGGACCTACATTGTGCGGCAGGATCTTCCAGACGACACACGGCTTTTCGCGGAGATGTTTCGGCTCGACGTGTCGATTGTCCGGGACGGAGGCACAGTTGCACTGCCGTCGCCCACTGCTGAGTCCGGCGCTGTCAGGCATTGGATAGAGACACCCCGAGACAGGTTTCGTCCGTCGGGAATGGTTGTGGTCGAGTCCATTCGGGCGTGTGTCGGTCCGGATAGCCGATGAACGGAGGCGAAGCGCGATGACTTCTCCGCTGCCGAACGATCCGGATGTGCATCTGTCGGTGTTCCTGCACGGCGTCCGGCTCGACTTCACGGCTTGCCTTACTGCCGCGTTGACGTTCATCGAAGACCACCGGAAACGCCACTACGTTGACGCGGTGCACGTGCTTCCTGATAATGCCGAGTGCTGGCCCAGGTTACCGAATGAGAGGTTGTACCTGGAGCGGTGAGGGCTCCTTGCCCGGTGACTATGTACGCGCGACACTGACCTGTTCGGACCATGACGAGAAGGAGCTAGGCGTGGGGAATGGCGAGCAGTTGGCTATGGATCTCGGCGTACCCGTCGAGCAGACCGAGTGGGGCAAATGGGTCGACCCGGACCGCCGCGCGGCTCAGGTCCAGAAGTTCATGGACTATGCAGGCATACGTGAGATTCCTTCGGAGCCGTGGCCGGAAGAATCAGAGGAAGTCAAGCGGCTCGATTCGATTGTTGCCGAACTTTTTCCGGACTTGGCTACAGCGATGAAACCCGAGAGCGCCGACATGGCGGACGCTTTCATCTGTTTCATCGGTGAGTGTTTTATCAAATTTACGGGTGCCAAGTGGATCGAATACAAATGGTTCGGTCGTGATCATTCATTTTATGACCACGTGAATCCGGCCCTACAATTCGACACGCTAGATGAAGACGTAGACACAATATGGGGACTGATGGGAAGCATGATCGACTTCGACCCTGATGTCTATGACGGAATGTTCTCGACAATGGCCGCCACCTTCCGCGAATATGCAGCATATCACCAAGAGAAACTTGACGAAGAAGCCTCGACTGCTCGATGATGGCTCGCCAACAAAATAATTGACCAGTGCGTTCTGCTCACCCGGGGGGTGTGGCCAGCGATGGACGAGTATGACAGAGATCGCGACAAGGTCCCGAATCATGAACGCGGCAGGATATTCGAGAACGGCATCGATCGATTCTTTCGCGACCGCGAGAACGGATATACTCCCGGGTCGCGAATATACGAAACCACGAAGGGCCGAATCCGGGTCGACCACTCCAAAGTAGTCGGCGCGCGGACATTCACCATAGAAGACAAATCCGGCCGGATCGAAGGAAATAAAGACAAAAAGCAACTGGAGGCGATGCGGGAGATCCTCAAAGAGAACCCGAACCATCAGCACATGTTGCGATCCGTCGAAGGCGAGCCGGTCGCGAAAGACCTGCAAAAACTGATAGACGGCTTGATTCGCGATTTTCCGAGTCAATTTCAGCACAAGCTGATATCACGATCCGATGCCCGCGAGATTTGGGCCAGAGGCCTCGCCGTGGAGCGCGGTAAAGCGCAGCAGCTCGAATTACCGGGTATCCGCGAGAAAGCTCGACAGGGGAAGCTCCAGGCTTTACAGAATCGTCGGGAAAAAATCGCCGAGCTTGCGCGAGCGCGTGAGCGAGCCGAGAAGTTCCGGATTATGCTGAGGTTCCGCGATGGTGCCACGCGTGGCCGGGCGGAAGCCCCCGAGCGCGATCGACAAGCGCGAGAAGAAGCCGAGCGAACCAGGCAAGCACGCGGGGTCGATGAGCGCGCAAGGGTCGAACGTGAGGCCGCCGAACGGGTGGCACAGGAATTCCCGGCGCCTAACCAGCAGGAAGAACGACCGGCCGCCGACACCGGGGAACGGGCGGCCCGAGAGGCGGCCGAGGCACGTGCGGCAGCCGAGAAGGAACGCGCGGAACATCTGGCGCGGCTGCAAGCGCGCGGAATACCACCGGAGGTGGTGAAGATTCTCGGGCTCGGTCAAGCGGAACCGCCGTCGGCGGCGGTGCGGGAGTCGCCGGGTCATGCTCCGTCGGTCGTGCGGGGTTATTTGCACAGCCAGGATCGGAGCCGGGGGATCGAGCGCAATCGGTAGCCGTACCGTGTCATGGGTTGGGCATCGCCAGGTGGTCCAGCAGCACGATCGCCTCGGCCCGGATCGGGTCGAGATCTCCGGGCCAGCCGAGCGTGCGCAGTACCGCCCCGGGGATCGTGCGCTCGGCGTACCTGGGCGCGGCTCCTTCGTCGGAGCGAATGCTGATCACCGTCTCCACCAACCGGAACGGCAGCAACTGCGTACCCGGCACGCTCACCGCGCCGACCTCGGCCAGCACCTGCGCGGCCAAAGTCTCGTAATGTCCGCGCAATTCGTCGCGGCGCAGGCGGAAGGCGGCGAAGCGCTCGGTGCGCAGTTCCGGGAGCAGGTACAGCGCACCGAGATTCCAGCGGGACGCACATAGTTGCCGCACGTCGAACAGTGCCAGCGCGTACAACCGGACCGGCACTGGTTCGGACGCCGCGCGCAGGCGCTCGGCCAGTTCGATCGGGGCGGCGACGGTTTCGGCGAGCAGCGCGTCGAGGATGTCGTCCTTGGCGGCGAAGTGGTGGTAGAGCGAGGCCTGCCGGATGCCGACGGCGTCGGCGATCGCGCGGGTGGAGGTGTTGGCGTACCCGTTGGTGGTGAACAGTTCGCCTGCGGCGTCGAGGATCTCGGCGCGCGGCGTCGATCCGCGCCTGCGTCGCTGTTCGAGACGCGGCCGTCCGGGCCCGAGGTTTGCCACGGGTTCATTCTGGCAGGTCGGCGTGGGGATGGTCCGGCGCGGTGGTCGAGCGCTCAGTTGGCCGACGGCACGCGGTGCGTTTTCTGTCACTTGATAGAAATAGCCGCAACACAGAAGTTACCCAAGGTCTCGAAAGCGATACACGCAGGTCACCGAAAGCGCGATCGCGGCGGCAAAACTGTCGTCTGATAGTTATTGGCCGCACGCCGAAGGACCGCCCATGGCCACCACGCTCGCCCAGACCCCGCCGCCCGACCTGACCGGCGACAGCGCCGACCTCGCCAGGTTCGGCTATCAGCCCGTGCTGCACCGCAAGCTCGGCCGCTACGCCTCCTTCGCGGCAGGCTTCTCGTTCGTCTCCATCCTGACCACGATCTTCCAATTCTTCGGCTTCGGCTATTCGTTCGGCGGAGCCGCCTTCTTCTGGACCTGGCCGATCGTGTTCGCCGGACAGTTCCTCGTCGCGCTCAACTTCGCCGAACTTGCCGCGCGCTACCCGATCTCGGGCTGCATCTACCAGTGGTCCCGGCGGCTCGGCGGCGAACTCGTCAGCTGGTTCGCGGGCTGGATGATGATCATCGCGCAGATCGTCACGGCCGCCGCGGCGGCGATCGCCCTGCAAGTGGTGCTGCCGTCGATCTGGAGCGGATTCCAGCTCGTCGGCACCGACACCGCGCTCACCTCGTCGTCCGGCGCGACCAACGCAGTGCTGCTGGGCAGCATCCTGTTGGTGGTCACCACGCTGATCAATGTCATCGGCATCGACCTGATGGCGCGGATCAACTCGATCGGCGTCACGGTCGAGATCGTCGGCGTGCTGGCGATCGTCGCGCTGTTCTTCACCCACACCGAGCGCGGGCCCGGCGTGGTACTGGAGACCGACCAGGCCGCGCCGGGACCCTACTGGGCCGCGTTCCTGGTGTCGGGATTGATGGCGGCTTACGTCATGGTCGGATTCGACTCCGCCGGTGAGCTTTCCGAGGAGACCAAGAACCCGCGCCGGGTCGCGCCGCGCACCATTCTCACGGCGCTGTCGGTCTCGGCGCTGGGCGGCGGGCTGATGCTGCTCGGCGCACTGATGGCCGCGCCGAGCCTGTCCGATGGCGCGCTGGCCTCCGACGGCCTGGCCTACGTGCTCACCGCGAAGCTGGACAGCCCGGCGGGCAAGGTGCTGCTGGGGTGCGTGGCGGTCGCGATCACCGTGTGCACCTTGGCTATCCAGACCGCGGGCTCGCGGCTGATGTTCTCCATGGCGCGGGACGGGAAGCTGCCGTTCGCCCGCAGGCTCGCCGCGGTGCACCCGCGTTACGGCACGCCGGTGCTGCCCGCGATCGTGATCGGCGCGCTCGGCATCGGCCTGCTGGTGCTGAATCTCGGCAACGCCGCGATCTTCGCGACGCTGGCCAGCGTCTGCATCGTCACGCTCTACCTGGCCTACCTGCTGGTGACGGTGCCACTGCTGATCCGGCGGTTCACCGGCCTGCCGGACACGGGCACCGACGCGCGGCTGTTCGGCCTGGGCCGATTCGGCATTCCGGTCAACGCGCTCGCCGTGGCCTGGGGCATCGCGATGGTGGTGAACCTGGCCTGGCCACGGGCGGAGGTATACACCCCGGCCGGCGGTGGCTGGTGGATGCTCTGGGCCGCACCGCTTTTCGTGCTGCTGGTGCTCGCCGTCGGCGTCGTGGTGCATCGCTTCGTGGTCGGCTGGTCGCGCGGCGTCACCGCGGGCGAGCCCGCACCGCAACCGGCCTGAGCGCCTTCGATGCGGCGGTGCGCTGCCAGGCACCGCCGCATTCCCCCATATTCGGCATCCGAAAGGAATCATCGTGACAAGCACTGCGGACACCTCCGGCGCGCGAGCGCACGCACGGGCGCAGGCCGCGGCGGCGACGATCGCGAATCCCGCGCTCCCCGCCGACATCCCCGCCTCGAAGATCACCTTCGCCCAGCGGATTCCGGCGGGCGGTTACGCGAACATCGCGCTCGGACGCGGCACCCGCGTCCGCCTGTCCGACCCGCACGGCGCGGCCTGCGCGCACCTGCTGCTGGTGCGCGCCGACGCGCCGTGGGAGCGCCTGAACGTCGCCGACACGGTCAAGGTGCCGTGGCAGGCGTACCTGGGCAGCGGCCACCCGCTGCTGTCGGACCAGGGCCGTGTGCTGGCGACCGTGCTCGCCGACACCTCCGGCCACCACGACACGCTCTGCGGACCCACCGACCAGGCCCGGCATTCGCTGCGCCTCGCGGGCGCCAAACACGGCCTGGAACCACGGGACATCGGGCCGACGGTCTCGTTATTCCGCGGCGTGCGTGTCGCGCGGGATGGCGCGCTCGTCTCGACCGGCAGCGCCGCCCCCGGCTCCTCCGTGGATCTGCTGGTGCACCTGCCGGTCACCGTGCTGGTCGCCAACTCCGCGCATCCGCTGGACGACCGGCCCGCGACCGACCTCGACTTCGTCGCGTGGGCCGCACCGGAAGACCTCGCCGCACCCGGCAACGAGGACCCGGAATACCGACGGGCCCTGGAGAACACCGAACAAGCCTGGACCGCCGCGCTGACCTTGGAGGCAACCGCATGACCACGGCACGCGCCATCGTGCTCGACGAGACCGTCCCCGCCCGCTCGCCCTGGTCGGCGGTGGTCCGGGCGGGCGAATACCTGGAGATCATCGATCTGCACGGCAACCAGGCGGTGGACTGCCTGCTGTACTCGGCGGCCGATCACTCCGAACGCTACAGCGCGCAGGCCACGATCACCGCCCAGCGCAACATCTTCCTCACCACCGGCAGCGTGCTGCGCACCGACACGGGCACGGCACTGATGACGGTGGTGGCCGACGAGGTCGGCAACCACGACACCATCGCGGGCGCGTGCTCGCAGGAATCCAACACTCTGCGCTACGGCCACCACACCCGCCACCAGCACGCCTGCGTGGAGAACTTCCTCACCGAGGCGTTGCGCTGGGGCCTGGGCAAACGCGACCTGGTGTCGAATATCAACTGGTTCATGAACGTTCCGGTCGAGGCGGACGGCACGCTGGGCATCGTGGACGGATTGTCCGCGCCGGGCAAACGGGTCACGTTGCGCGCCGAGATCGACACGCTGGTGTTGGTGTCGAACTGCCCGCAGATCAACAACCCCTGCAACGGCTTCGACCCGACCCCGGTGCGCATGGTGGTGTCGCGATGACCGTCGCCGAGCTACCGGTGGCCCGGGTCGCGCAGGACGAGTCCGCGCGACCCGACCGGATCGAGGTCGTTCGCCCCGGCATGCTCACCACCGTGCAGGACTGGCCGGGCCGGGTCGGGTATTGGCACATCGGCGTCCCGCCGTCGGGGCCGATGGACGATCTGTCCTTCCGTCTGGGTAATCGCGCGCTCGGCAATGCCGAGGGCGCCGCCGGACTGGAATGCACCCTCGGCGGCCCCGCGCTGCGGTTCACCGCACCGGGCTGGGTCTGCGTCACCGGCGCTCCGGCGGAGGTGACCGTAGACGGCGTCGCCGTGCCGCAGTGGCGGACGGTGCGGGTGCCCGCGGGCGGTGTGCTGGACGTGGGCGCGGTGCGCGGACCGGGGATGCGCTGTTACGTGCTGATCGCCGGCGGTATCGACGTGCCCGAATACCTCGGTAGCGCAGCCACGTTCACGCTCGGCCGCTTCGGCGGCGGCACCGGCGCCGCGTTGCGCGCCGGAGAGTCGCTCGCGCTCGGCGCGCACCACGGCCGCGTCACGGCGGCCGTGCCGATGGACGAGCAACCCGTGCTGGCCCGGCGCTGGGAACTCGCCGTCACCGAGGGCCCGCACGGTGCGCCCGAGTTCTTCACCCGCGCCGACTTCGAGACCGTCGTCGGCACCGACTACGAGGTGCACTTCAACTCCGACCGCACCGGCGTCCGGTTGATCGGGCCGAAACCGGAATGGGCCCGCACCGACGGCGGCGAGGCGGGATTGCACCCGTCCAATATCCACGACACCCCGTATTCCGTCGGCGCGCTGGACTTCACCGGCGACACGCCCATTCTGCTCGGTCCCGACGGACCCAGCCTCGGCGGTTTCGTCTGCCCGGTCACCGTCGTCGCGGCCGACCGCTGGAAGCTCGGGCAGCTCTCGCCGGGCGACCGCGTGCGATTCGTGCCGGTCCGCGGTGACCGGGCGGCCTCGATCCGGGAGCTCGGGCTCGCGCGCCGGGCCGGGTGGCCGACGGTGCTCTCGTCGGGCGGCGACGGCGACGACGGCGTGTTGCGCCGTTGCGAAGCCGACGACGAGACCGCGGTGACCTACCGTCGCGCCGGCGACGACGGCGTCCTCGTCGAATACGGCGCCATGACCTTGGATCTGGGCCTGCGCGCCCGCGTGCACGCGCTGCATCAGCACCTGCTCGCCGCCGGAGTGCGCGGCGTGACCGAGCTGACCCCCGGCATTCGTTCGTTGCAGATCCGGGTCGACCCGCACGTGCTGTCCGTGGCCGCGCTGCTCGACCTGCTCGCCGAGACGGAGGCGCAGTTGCCCGCCTCCGATCAGCTGGTGGTGCCCAGCCGGGTAGTTCATCTGCCGCTGTCCTGGGACGATCCGTCCACGCGCGAGGCGATCACCCGCTACATGCACGGTGTGCGCGCCGATGCGCCGTGGTGCCCGTGGAACATCGAGTTCATCCGCCGCATGAACGGCTTGGCTTCCGTCGCGGACGTCTACGACACCGTGTTCGGAGCCGAGTACCTGGTTCTCGGCCTCGGCGACGTCTACCTCGGCGCGCCGGTCGCCACACCCACCGACCCCCGGCACCGGTTGGTCACCACGAAGTACAACCCCGCCCGCACCTGGACGCCGGAGAACGCGGTCGGCATCGGCGGCGCCTATCTGTGCATCTACGGTATGGAAGGGCCGGGCGGATATCAGTTCGTCGGACGCACCACGCAGGTGTGGAATCACCGAGCCGGTGCGGGCCCGGTTCCCCCCGGCGCCGACCGGGCCGCATCGGGCGTCGAAACACCCTGGCTACTGCGTTACTTCGACCGGATCCGCTGGTATCCCGTCGAAGCGGAGGAACTGCTCGACCTGCGCGCCGACTTCGCCGCGGGCGACGTGCGGGTGCGAGCCGAGGACGGCGAATTCCGCCTGGCGGAGTATCGGGCGTTCCTCGCCGAGAACGCCCGATCCATCGACGCTTTCCGCGCGAAGCAGGCGGAAGCGTTCACCGCGGAACGCAATTCCTGGCGCTCGGCTGGTGAGCTCACGGGTTGAGTTATGAGCGCAGGTCACGAACTGCGTGTGCTATCTGCGCAGGAGCTCACGGGTTGAGTTATGAGCGCAGGTCACGAACTGCGTGTGTTATCTGCGCAGGAGCTCACGGGTTGAGTTATGAGCGCAGGGGTCGCGAACTATGTGCGATATCTGCGCAGGAGCTCACCGGTTGACTCGTCAGCGCAGGTCGCGGAAGAACTCGCGGATGTCGGCGGTGAGCAGCGCGGGTTCCTCCATGGCGGCGAAGTGGCCGCCGCGATCGACGTCGTTCCAGCGCGTGATGGTGTTGGCTTCCTCGGCGTAGCGACGAATGCCGACGTCGTGGGCGAAGACCAGCACGGCCGTCGGCACGCCGGAGTTGCGCTTCGGCTCGCCCCACGGGGCGTCCTGGGCGTAGCCGACATAGGCCGAGGAGCCCGCGGTGCCGGTGAGCCAGTAGATCATCACGTTGGTCAGCAGCCGATCCCGGTCGAGGATCTTGTCCGGCTCGACGGCCCGTGGATGGGTCCACTCCCGGAACTTGTCGATGATCCAGGCCAGTTGCCCCACCGGAGAATCGGTCAGTCCGTAGGCCAAGGCCTGCGGGCGGGTGGACTGGATGGCGACGTAGCCGTACTCCTCCCGCATGAACGCCTGCATCCGCCGGACGCGATCGCGCTCCAGTTCGGTCAGGCTCGCCAGCTCCGCCTCCGCGCGCGGCAGCGGCGGAAGACCCGGCGCGCCGTTGACGTGCACGCCCACGACCTGATCGGGCACCGTTCGACCCACCTCCGGGCTCACCGCCGCTCCTATGTCGCCGCCTTGCACGCCGTATCGCTCATACCCCAGCCTGCCCATGAGCTCGGCCCACGCCGCGGCGATCCGCGTGACGCTCCAGCCCGTCTCGGCGACCGGGCCGGAGAACCCGAATCCCGGCAGCGACGGGATGACAAGGTGGAACGCGTCGGCCGGGTCGCCGTGCGACCTCGGATCGCTCAAAGGCCCGATGACGTCGAGGAATTCGGCCACCGAGCCGGGCCATCCGTGGGTCAGCAGCAGCGGCAGCGCGTCGGACTCGGGCGAGCGCACGTGCAGGAAGTGGATGGTCTGCCCGTCGATCTCCGTCGTGTACTGCGGATAGGAGTTGAGTTGCGCTTCGGCCGCGCGCCAGTCGTATCCGGTACGCCAGTGGTCGGCCAGTTCGCGCAGCCACGCGGTCGGCACACCGGTGTCCCAGTCGTCCCCGGGCAGGGGGGCAGGCCAGCGGGTCGCGTCCAGACGGATACGCAGGTCGTCGAGTTGCCGCTGCGGGATTTCGATGCGGAACGGAGTGATTTCGTCGGTCATGTCATCGACGGTATGGCCTGCCTAGGACAGCTTTTGCCCTAGCTTTCGGGCAGACTTTTCCCATGTTGGAAACCTCGGCGCGCCTGCTTCGTCTGCTGTCGCTGTTGCAGACCCCGCGCGATTGGACCGGCGCCGCACTCGCTGAACGACTCGGTGTCGACGTGCGCACCGTCCGCCGGGACATCGACAAGCTGCGCGCGCTGGGCTACCCGGTGGACGCGACACCGGGCGTGGCGGGTTACCGGCTCGGTGCGGGAGCGAAGCTGCCGCCACTGCTCCTCGACGATGACGAGGCGGTGGCGGTGGCACTCGGCCTGCGCACCGCGGCGGGCGGCACCATCGCGGGCATCGAGGACAGTTCGCTACGCGCGCTGGCCAAGCTCGAGCAGGTGCTCCCCGCGCGCCTGCGCCACCGCGTCGGGATGCTCCAGGCGGCCACGGTCACGGTGCCCGCGGGCGGCCCGACCGTCGACCCGGACGTGCTGACCGCTGTCGCGGCGGCCATCCGCGACCACCACCGCCTGCGCTTCGACTATCGCGCGCACGACGGCGCCACCTCGCTGCGCGTCACCGAACCGCATCGCCTCGCCCACACGGGCAGGCGGTGGTACCTGATCGGCTGGGACGTCGACCGCGCGGACTGGCGCACCTACCGCGTCGACCGCCTGCGGCCGCGCATCCCGACCGGCCCCCGCTTCACCCCGCGCGAAGCGCCCGATGCCGACCTGCCCGGGTACGTCTCCCGTGGCGTCACCACCGCGCCGTACCGCTACGCGGCGCGCATCACTCTGGGGGTCGCCGCGGAAGTGGCCGCCGAGCGAATCGCCCCGACCGTCGGCGTGATCGAGGCGGTGGACGCGGAAAATTGTTTGCTGCGAACGGGTTCCGACTCGCTGGACGAATTGGCGATCTACGTCGCCGGCTTCGGCTTTCCCTTCCGGGTGCACGAACCGCCGGAACTCGTCACGCACTTACGCGAACTCGCCGCGCGCCTCGGCGCGGCGGCCGGCTGACCCGGCTCAGACTGTCGCTATCGCGGTCAGGAGTGGTGCCCGGCACAGGTGTCACAGTCCGCGCCCGCACGTCGTCGTCTCGGTGAAGCGATGGGAACGTCCCATCGGCACCGACGAGATCGGAGACAGTCATGACCGCGAAGATCCTGGTCACCGGTGGCACGGGCACCCTCGGCCGCGAAGCGCTCCCGCTGCTGCGCGCGACCGGCGTCGACGTGCGCGTGTTGAGCCGCACCGAACGTCCGTCGGACGGCGGAGTCGAGTTCGTCGCGGGAGACCTGCTGCGCGGCACCGGCATAGATGCCGCGGTGGCGGGTGTCGGCACCATCTTGCATCTGGCGGGCGACGCGAAGGGCGACGACGTGGCCACCGCGAATCTGTTGCGGGCCGCCACCGCCGCGGGCGTCGGGCACATCGTGTACATCTCGGTCACCGCCGCCGAACTGCTCCCGATGACGTACTTCCGCGCGAAGTTCGCCGCCGAGCGGGCCATCGCCGAGTCGGGTATCCCGTGGACCACGCTGCGTGCCGCGCAATTCCACGACTTCGTACCGAAGCTGGTGGACACGATGCTGAAATCGCCGGTGCTCCCGGTGCTCGGTGGGGTGCGCCTCCAGCCGGTGCACGTGCGCGAGGTGGCGGCCCGGCTGGCGGAGCTGACGGTCGGCGCGCCCGCCGGACGGGTCCCGGATCTGGTCGGGCCCGAGGTGATCGGCATGCGCGAGCTGATCCGCGACTACTTGGCGCTGCTTGGCAAGCGGCGGGCGTTGCTGACCGTCCGGGTGCCGGGCAAGGCGGGCCGGGTCTATCGCGCGGGCGGAAATCTGGTGACCGACGGCGCCGACGTCGGCGAGCTGACCTGGGCGGATTACCTCGCGGAACACCGGGGCGCGGTCCTGGCCGGATGACCCGTCACTGCCGCCGACCCGGCTCGGGTGTCGGTGGCGACCAGGCCTCGGCCACCGCTCAGACGACGATCACAGTCTTACCCTGGGCGTGCCCGTCGGCGACATGGCCCACCGCCGCCGATGCTTCGGCCAGTGGATGGCGCCGCTCGATCGACGGGCGCAGCCGATCAACGTCGGCCCCGCGATGCTGCGCTACATCGACGCCACCGTGGGCTGCCTGCGCGCGGCGGGTTTCTCCCTGCCGCAAGCCGATCGCGCCTGGAACGCGCTGGACGGCCACCGCTACGGTTTCACATTGCAGGAGTTGAATTTTCCACGGAACCGGGCGGATACGTCGCTGCGGCACAACAGTTCCTGCCGCGCATCCCAGCCGAGGGGTATCCGTACATGAACGCACTCGCTAAGCTGGTGATCGACGGGAAGCATTCGGGCATCGCCGATTTCGATTTCGGCCTCGACTTGATCCTGGACGGCCCGGAACGGTTGCTCGCCGCGAGCGCCTGACGCTCAGTCCATGCGGAACGTGGCCTCGGGGTTCGCGGTGTCCCGCACGATCCGCAACGCCTCGGACATCGCCGCGAGCTGTTCGGGCGTCAGCAAACCGACGAACCAGCGGTCGACGGCGGCGAGATAGTCCGGCAGCACCTGTGCGAGCCGCTCCGCGCCCGCCTCGGTGAGCACCGCGTACGCGCTGCGCCGATCGCCCGAGTCCAGCTCGCGTTCCACCAGCCCGGCGCGCGCCAGCCGATCGACCAGCCGGGTGACGCCGCTGGTGGACAGCGCGGTCTGCACGGCAAGCTCCGTCATCCGCAGCCGCCGCCCCGGTGAACGGCTCAGCCGCATCAGGGCGTTCAGATCCAGTCCGGACAGACCGTGCGCATTCCAGACCTGCTCCAGCTTGGCGACCACACCTCCGTGCGCCTCGAACAGCAGGCCCATCGTGGTAAGGCGCGGGTCGTCGAACAGCTCAGTCACGTCCATACGGGCAACCTACCGGAATGTTTCCCCGCGCGGATAGTTGACACGAGGAATAAGTCGTTGTAGAAATATGCATACGCAATATTCCTCGCGTCAACTAGTGGAGGTTCCCATGTCGCCGACCGCCTGGATCGCCGGATTCCGCTCCGCGGTGATCCGCCCGGACGAACAGATCAAGCTCGCGGAGTCGCGCGCGTTCACCGACCAGACCGTCCGCCAAGTGCTGCATCTCGCGGGCGGCGGCGCGCAGGTGCGGGTCGGGCTGACCAATCGCTATGGAAAGACACCGCTGGCGATCGGCGCCGCCCGGGTCGCCCTGCGCAAGACCGGCGGCGAGATCGTCGCCGAGACCGATGCCGCGTTGCGGTTCGACGGCGCCGAACAGGTGGTCGTCCCGGTAGGCGGCGAAGTGCTCAGCGACCCTGTCGATCTGGCTGTCCCCGCGGGCGCGGACCTGGCATTGAGCCTGTATCTGCCCGGCCCGACCGGGCTGGCCACCTTCTCCCACCAGCCCGGCGAAACCGCTTACATCGCGGACGGAAATGTCGCCGACGAAGCCGCGCTCACCACCGCGGACGAGGCGCCCGCGCGGTTCTTCGTCACCGGTGTCGACGTTCTCGCGCCCGTGGCGACGCCGGTGGCCGTCGCGTTCGGCGATTCGTGGTTCGAAGGCTTCGGCACCACGATCGGCGCCAACCGCAGGTCGGTGGACTTCCTCAACGCGCGACTGGAGCGGGGCTGGGTGGTCAACCAGGGCATCTCAGGGAATCGGCTGCTCACCGACGAAATCGGCGAGCCGGGCCTGGATCGTTTCGAGCGCGACGTACTCGCCGTGCCGGGCGTGACGAGTGTGCTGATCAACTTCGG
The DNA here is from genome assembly GCF_044452545.1 of Nocardia sp. NPDC051900. NCBI lineage: Bacteria > Bacillati > Actinomycetota > Actinomycetes > Mycobacteriales > Nocardiaceae > Nocardia > Nocardia sp. NPDC051900. The sequence goes on from NZ_JBITBU010000007.1 coordinate 354,917, forward strand.
CATCAACGACTTCATCCTGGGCGGGATGGCGGGGCAGCCGCCCGCGACCGCCGAGGAGCTGATCACCGGCTTCACCACGCTCGCGCGGCGCGCGCACGCGGCGGGGCTTCCCATCCACGCCGCGACCATCGGACCCTACGGCGGCTGCGTCTACGAGGGCCTGCCGGTCGCGGAGACCTTGCCGATCCGTCGGCGCGTTAACGAATGGCTGCGTGGCACCGACGTTTTCGATTCGGTGTTCGATGTGGCGCGAGCGGTCGAGGACCCGGAGCGGCCCGACTTCATCCGGCCCGAGTTCGACAGCGGCGACGGCATGCACCTCAATGACGCCGGCGCTCGCGCCATGGCGGAAAGTGTCGACCTCACAGTTCTTTTCGGCTAGGTCACGGCTCGAGACCACGCAGCACGATCTCGACGCCACCGCGGAATTCGTCGTCGGCCGACATGCCCTTGGCCTGGCCCGCGGTCTGCGCCAGGTGCGGGTATTTCTCCGGGGGCAGTTCGGCCAGCACGATCGTCCCGTGCCCCCGCAGCGGCGCATAGTGCTTGTTCTGGAGGTAGCCGATCAGGAAGGCGATCAGGGTGCGCTGGGCGATGACGCGGGCGCGCCCGGTGAATCCACCCTCGGTGAGCACGGCGAGCAGTGTTTCCATCACGCGCAACGACTCGACCGCCGACTGCCTGCGCCGCAGCACGATCGGCACGGCGGCCGGATGGGCCGAGAACCCGTCACGGATGTTCTCGAGCAGTATCGTCACGCGCTCCCGCCAGTCGGTTCCGGCAGGGAGCGATGTGTCGATCGCGGCGAAGACCTGGTCGGCCACCAGTACCTCGAGTTCGTCGCGGTCGCGCACGTAGCGGTACAGGGCCATGGTGGCCATGCCGAGTTCCTTGGCCACCGCACGCATGGTCAGCGCCGACGAACCCTCGCGGTCGAGCACGGCGAGGGCCGCCGTGGCGAGATCGGCGGTGGTCAGCGAGCGGGGGCGGGGCACGGATTGACAGCGTACAAGCTACGCGCATACTTGTCGTAGGCGTACAAAGTACACCTACGAGAGGAGTCCCTGATGTCGCTGCCGACCGCTGTCCCGGACCGAAAGCTGGTCACCGTCTCCGGTGCGCAGGTCTTGGTGCCGGACCCGGATCGCCTGATCCACCTGCAATTCCGGCGCTTCGCCGGATGCCCGGTGTGCAACCTGCACCTGCGTTCGATCGTCGCGCGCCACGCGGAGATCGCCGCCGCAGGCGTCCGCGAAGTGATCGTCTTCCATTCCAGCGCGGCGGAATTGCGCAAGTACACCGCGGAACTGCCGCTGGACGTGATAGCCGATCCGGACCGGAAGCTCTACCGCGAATTCGGCGTCGAGACCTCGCCTCGCGCGCTGCTCGACCCGCGCGGCTGGCCCGCCATCCTGCGCGGTGTCGCCCACGACGCTTACGCGACCTTGCGCCGAAGGCAGTCCGCCCCACCCGGCAAGCCCGAGGGCGGCAGTCTCGGACTGCCCGCCGATTTCCTGATCGCACCCGACGGACGGGTGCTCGCCGCGAAGCACGGCGCGCACGTCTACGACCAGTGGTCGGTCGACGAACTCCTCGCGCTCGTCCCAGCGGAGCGGCGCGCATGAGAATTGCCGAAAGTCCCCTGGTGGCACGTGTGTTCGCGCTGGTTCCCGCCGGGCTGCTCGCCGGAGCGTTCGGTTACGGCGCGGTGAATGTCCTCTACGCGTTCCGCAGAGTCCCTTTGGATGTGCGCTTCACCTTCCACACCGCGCTGATGAGCGTGAACGGCGTGGTCATGCAAACACTGATGGGTCTGACCATTCTGAGCGCATTGGTGCTGACCGCCCGCTCCACCGGGCGGTCACGCCTGCTCGCCGGGAGCGCGAGTCTGCTCGCCATCGCCGCGTTCCTGATCACCCGCCTGGGCAACGTCCCGATCAACCAGAAGATCAAGATATGGGCGATCAGCGGCCCACCCGCCGACTACGCCGAAATCCTCACCCGCTGGGAAACCTTCCACGTCGCCCGCACCGCCTGCGCCGTCCTGGCCTTCCTCCTCATCGCCTCTACGACTCTCCTCCCCGCGAAATCATGACCACGAGTGGCACATGGTGGCGAGGTCTTCTCGCGATTCGCCGCACCATGTGCCACTCGCGGTGGTGTTTCCGGCTAGTCCGAACGGGTGCGTCTGCTGCGCAGGTGGTTCACGCCGAAAGCGAGCATGGAGGTGAGTACCGCGACGCATCCGATCACCGCGGCCAGGGCGATCATGGAGTTGAGTCCATCGATCGACGCGGAGGCCGCGATGTGCGACAGGTCCGACGCGATCGGCTGGAACCGCGTGGGCAGCTCGTCGGCCACCGAGCGGCCGGCGCCGGAGCCCGCCGCTTCCAGGAACTGCTCACGCAACACCGGCGGGACGGCTCCGGGCAGCGCGTCGAGCCCGTCGGCAGCGGAACCGCGCGCGGAGTGATTGAACATGGCGCCGAGCCCGGCCACGCCCACCGCGAGGCCGACCTGCCGAAGGGTGCCGAACGTCGCGCTGGCCATGCCCGCGTTCTCGTCGGAGGCGAAGGTGAGTGAGGCCGCCTGGTTGACGGCCGTGATCGCGCCGAGCCCGAGGCCGCCGATCACCATTCCGGGCAGGAAATGCGTCCAAGAGTCGTCGGAACCGAAGTCGCCCATCAGCCATGTGCCCAACGCGACCATGCCCATCGTGACCGGCAGCGAGACCGCGAACGGGACCCGCTTGGCGAAGACCATCGCCAGCGGCGCGCTGATCAGCGCGGCCACGCTCACGGGCAGCAAGCGCAGGCCCATCTGCAACGGCGTGTACCCGAGTGTGTTGATCAGGAACACCGCCAGGTAGTTGCTCGCGGCCATCAGCGTCGCCATGTGTCCGATCGAGACGACGGCCGTGCCGGTGAATCCGCGCTTGCGCACCATGGACACGTCGAGCAGCGGGTGCGCGGCCTTGAACTGCCACGCCGCGAATCCGGCCAGCGACACCGCGGCGGCCGCGCCGAGCCCGAGCACCGCAGCCGAGGTCCAGCCCAGCGAGTTGCCGCGGGTCAGCGCGAAGACACCCGTCACCAGGCCACCGGTGAGCAGCAGCGACCCCGGCCAGTCGGCCTTGCGCCCTTCCATGCGCGCCGACTCCGGCATCCGCAGCACGGCGAGCACCCCGATGAAGATGCCGATCGGGACGTTGATGATGAAGATCGACCGCCAGCCGAACTGGGTGACCAGCGCGCCGCCGAGCACCGGACCCGCGACGGTCGCGCTCGCCATGACGGCGCCGTAGACGCCGATGGCCTTCGCGCGCTTGCCCGCGTCGGGGTAGGCCACCGCGAGCAGCGGCAACGCCGTCGCGAAGATCATCGCCGAGCCGACGCTCTGCACCGCGCGCAGGACATTCAACTGAAGAATGCTGCCTGCCAGCGCCAACGCCAGCGACGACGCGGTGAACACCGTCATGCCCGCGAGGAAAAGACGCTTCCGGCCGAACCGGTCGCCGAGCGTGGCGAAGGTCAGCAACAGTCCCGCCATCGGGATGGCGTAAGCGTCGATGACCCACTGCAATCCGTCGATGGACGTGTCGAAGTCGGTGCGGATATCGGCGAGCGCGGCGGAGACCACGGTCAGGTCGAGCATCATCATGAAGATGGCCCCGCTGACCATGACCAGCACCAGCCCGGCGCGCAGCGGACTTGCGGAAGAGTCGTCCGGCTTGCTGCCGGACGAGGTTGCGATCGTGGACATGTCTTCCTTATGAAGTTCGCGCACCACCCGCGAAACGCGTGCGGGCGAGTCCATTACGGACCGAAAGGACGGGAAACGCGCGACCGAAGCCGCGCCCCCGACACTATCCACGCCCCCAACCCCCGTAAATGACGTATCAAGACAAACAATCTCGCGCTTTGCCGCAGCCATGTGCCACTCGCGGCTGTTGCGGGCTAGGGCTGTTCCAGTACGTCGAAGGGAATAGTTGCCTCGACCGGGTCGTCCAGTAGCAGTACGCGTCGGTGGACTGTGTGGGCCAGGTAGCGGCGGCCGGACCAATCGAGACGGTATTCCTCGATCTCTTCGATGCGTTCTTCCTTCTGATCGAGCCGGACGATCAGGTAGCGAGGAATACCGGCGGCCGCGTATTGGATTCGCTTGTCGGTGATATCGGCATCGATGGTCGACTCCGAAGTGACCTCGACCACCAGCAGAATGTGCTCACGCACGGTGTTGACGTCATAAGGCTCGCGGTCCCGGATCCAGATGTCGGGGTAGCGGATGTTCAACCGCCGATCCGCCGCTGTGGATTCCGCGTCGGCGAATCGCGCGGCCACATCGGAGTCCACGACCATGCACGGCCCGCCATCGCGCCTGGCCGCCTCCAGCATTCCGGCCAGCCGCCGGACCACACGGCTGTGCACGGGGCTCTGTGCCATCAGTCGCACTACGCGCCCGTCGACGATCTCGATGTCACCGAGCCCGCCAGTCACCCCTTCGGCGAACTGCTCGGCCGTGACACGGAGTACCTGTTGCTCGTCGGGAGCGCTCATAGCGACATCATTGCAGTTCGAACCGAACCGGACCACGGACTCCGCTGACGATCACCTCCGGCGGCGAGAGGAACCATCACCACGGCGGAAGATTCCGCTACGGCGAGGTCAGGGCAGGAGGGTGGCGGGGTCGATCGTGAATTCGAAGGGGCTGCGCAAGGCGACGGCGTCGCCAGCGGACACCCGGTGGGTCAGCTGGTAGGTACCGTCGGCACCGAGTTCGTGTGCGAACAGAACGGGGAACGACTCGCCCGGTAATTGGCCCTTGAAGGCGTTGGGCTCGAAGCGCCAGTAGTTCGTGATCCCGGCTTCGGCATAGACAACGGGCTTGACCATACGGTCTTGCAGAGTGGTGGATTTCGACACCACCTCGACCACCAGCTGAACCTGTGCCACCGGGATGCCGCGATCGTCCCAGTTGATCGGTCCGTTTGCCACGATCAAATCAGGAATTGGTTCATCTTCATCGATCAGCACACCCACACCTTCGAGAACCAGATAACCGGACGGCGCGCTAGCCGTCAGCGCGCGTACCAGGCATTGGACCAGCCACTGATGGCGCGGCTTGCGTGCGGCATTCACGACGAGCTGACCATTCAACACCTCGTAACGCAATCCGTCTTCGGGCATGCGATCGAGATCGGCAGCCGTCCAGCCGTCGCCATGAGGAACTGGCATCGCCGTGAAACCAACCTCCAACCTCGTAGGACGGTGACGATCGCCGCCGCCGATCGACTCGAGTGTAATCGCGTGGATCGAATTGATTCGAGTCGATCGAGCGGAGCAACGCCACTGGTGTAGGGCACAGGTCGACCGTGCCCTACACCAGCAAGTACCGCCGTTCTCCTACTCCGCGATCACGATCGTGATCTCCTCGCCCGCCGCGTCGGTCGATTCACCCGGCGATGCGAACCAGTGGGTGACCTCGCCCTCGGTGAGGTCGGTCGCGAGGTCGCCGGTCGGGAGCACGGACAGGGCTCCGGCGGTGGCGGAGACCAAGAACTCCAGGACGGCGGGGCGGCCGGAGAGCGCGGTGGTGTACGTGGTCGACTCGTAGTCGATCTCGTGCTCATCGCGCACGCGTTCGGCCTCGTCCAGTGCCTCGGACTGGGTGATCGCGACGACTCCGTTCGCCGTGGTGACGACGAACGCCGGGTGTTCCTCGCCGAGCGGGCGGACCCGGTCGGCGTAGGACACCGGATGCGCGGCCGCCGCGGCGATGTCGTCGCGCACCTGCGCGTCGTCGAGTGCAAGCCAGCGAATGTCGCTGTCGGCCACCGCCTGCGAGCCGATGCCGAACCCGGCGCCCGCAGCGGTCAGTTCCTCGGCGGTGAGATCGCCCGCGAACAGGCATGCCGCACCGGCCTTCTGCACCGCCCAGGCCGCGACCACCTTGTCCACCGAACGCGGCAGCGTCACCGCGACCACGTCGCCGGGTCCGGCGCCGCGGTCGATGAGCACCCGGGCCAGCTGCGAGGAACGCCGATCCAGCGTGTGGAAGGCGACCTCGTCCTCGCCTGCCAGCAGCGCGGGCGCGTCCGGGTCCTCTTCGACGACCTCGGCGAGCACCTTGGACACCGTGCGAGCGCCGACCCGGCCCACCGGCTCCGGCGTGGAAGCCGCGGCCGTGACGCCGGATTCGACCAGCAGCCGGGCCCGTTCGCCCTCGTCGAGGATGTCGATGTCCCCGACCAGCGCGTCCGGATCGCCCAGCAGCGCGTCGAGCACCCGCACCAGCCGTTCGGCGAGGATCTCGACCTCTTCGGCGGTGAACCGGCTGCCCAGGTACTTCAGGGTCAGCTCGATCGTGGCCTCCGACATCACCAGCAGGGTCATCGGGTAGTGCGTGGCGTCGTTGACGCCGACACCGGTCACCGACATGCCGTCGATCGAGCTGGCGGCCGAGATCGCTTCCTTGTCCATCGGATACGACTCGAACACCAGCAGCGTGTCGAACAGGGCTCCGGTGCCCGCCACCCGCTGGATGTCGGTGAGCCCCACATAGTGGTGCTCGAGCAGACCCGCCTGGTCGCCCTGCAAGCGCCCGAGCAGCTCGCCGATGCTCTGGCGGTCATCGATGCGCAGCCGCACCGGCAGCGTGTTGATGAACAGACCCACCATCGACTCGACACCGGGCAGCTCGGCCGGACGGCCGGACACCGTCGCGCCGAACACCACGTCGCCGCGGCCGGTGAGACGTCCGAGCAGGATGCCCCACGCGGCCTGCACCAGCGTGTTCACCGTGACGCCGAGTTCGGCGGCGTGCTTGGTGATCCGGCGGGTGCGGTCGGCGTCGAGTTCGGTGACGACCTTGCCGATCTCGTAGTTCTCGGCGCCGCGCGGCTGCGGCGCGAGCTGGGTGGGTTCGTTGACCCCTTCCAGCGCCGTCGCCCAAGCGCGCAGCGAGGCGTCCCGATCGCGCCCGGCCAGCCAGCCGAGGAAGTTGCGGTAGGAGGCCACCCGCGGCAGGGCGGTCTGGTCGCCGCGCACCGCGTACAACACCAGCAGATCCCGCATGAGCAGCGGCATCGACCAACCGTCCAGCAGGATGTGGTGGGTGGTGATGGCCAGGTGCCATTGCGCGGCGTCGCTGCGGAACAGCGTGAACCGCATCAGCGGCGGCGTGGCCATGTCGAAGTGCGTCGCCTGATCGGCCGCGACCTGCCTGCGCAGTTCCGCGGTCCGCTCGTCGGCGGGCAGCCCGGTGAGATCCACCTCGCGCCACGGCGCCTCGACCCGATCCAACACCACCTGCACGGCCTGGCCGTCGGCGTCGGTGACGAACGCGGTGCGCAGGTTCGGGTACCGGTCGACGATGCCCTGAGCCGCCGCACGCAGCCGCGCCACGTCCAGCGTGCCGCCCAGGTCCACCACGGCCTGCATGGTGTAGACGTCCACGGTGGACTGGGTCATCATCGCGTGGAACAGCAGACCCGACTGCAGCGGCGACAGCGGCCACACCTCGGCCAGCGCCGGGTAGCTGCGCTCCCACTGCTCGAGGTCGGGCTGCCGCACCCGCACCAGCGGCATGTCCGACGGCGTGAAGCCGCCCGCGTCCGGCCGCCGCGCGTGGGTCGCCAGCGCGGTGAGCGCCTCGACCCACAGGTCGGCGAACTCCTGGACCCGCTCCCTGCTCAGCAGACCGGTCGGGAAGGCGAACGACGCGCCCAGGCGCGGCCCCTCGTCGGAGTCGGTGACGATGGCGTTGATGTCGATCGTCGCGTTGGCGGGCATGTCGAGGTCCATGTCGACATCCAGCTGACCCAGGTCGGCCACCGGCACCCAGCCGATCTCGGCGAGCTGCTCGGGGATCTCCCCGGCCGACATCCGGCCCAGGTAGTTGAAGCTGATCTGCCCGGACGAACCCAAGGTGGGCGCGGTCTCCGGATTCAGCTGCCGCAGCAGGCCGTAGCCGAGGCCCTTGTCGGGCACCGCGAGCAGCTGCTCCTTGATCGACTTCACGATCTCGCCGAGCGCGGCGCCACCGGCGAACGCGTCGGTGAGATCCGCACCGGCCACGTCCAGCCGGACGGGGTAGGCCGAAGTGAACCAGCCGACCGTGCGCGACAGATCCGCGCCCGGCACGACGTCCTCTTCACGACCGTGGCCTTCCAGCTTCACCAGCGCCGCGTCCGAACCGTCGCCGCGCCAACGGGCGATCGTCATGGCCAGCGCCGAGAGCAGACCGTCGTTCACGCCGCCCCGGTACAGGCCCGGGATCGCGGTCAGCACCGCGTCGGTGACCTCGGCGGGCACGGTGACCTCGACCCGCTCGACGGTGGCGAACGTGTCCACCGCCGGATCGAACGCACGCTCGCCGAGCAACGGATCCGGTGTGGCCGAAACCTGCTGCCAGAACGGCAGTTCCGCGACCCGATCCGGCGCGCTCGCCGCCTGGACCAGGCTGTGCGCCCAGCGCCGCATGGAGGTGCCGTTGGCAGGCAGCGCCACCGGCTGACCGGCGACCAGCTGCGACCAGGCCACCGCCAGATCCGGGATCAGGATGCGCCAGGACACGCCGTCGACCACGAAGTGGTGCGCGACGATCAACAGCACGTCCCGCCGCTCGCCTTCGAAGGCGAACCAGACGAACTGCGCCATGGCGGCCTCGGCCGGATCCAACCTGCCCAACGCACCGTCGAGCGCTTCGGTGGCCACGCGCGCCAGCTCCGCCTCGTCGGCGTCGGCGGCCAGGTCCACGCGGTGCACCAGCGCGTCGACGTCCACCGCGCCGTGCGGCAGGGCCTCGAACGTCCAGTCCCCGCCCGTGCGGCGCAGCCGCGACCGCAGCACGTCGTGGTGGTCGAAGACCGCGGCGATGGTGGCGACCAGTGTCTCCCGGTCGATGCCTTCGGGCAGCCGCAGCGCCATGGTCTGCGAGAACCGCTGATACGACGAGCCGCTCGCGAGGATCTGCCGCATGATCGGGGTCAGCGGGATCTCGCCGACACCGCCGCCGGGCAGTTCCTCCAGCCGCACCTGCTCCGTGCCCGCGCCCAGCGCGGCGATCTCGGCCAGCGAGGCCACGCTGCGCCGCTCGAACACGTCACGCGGAGTGAACAGCACGCCACGCGCCTTGGCCCGCGAGACCAGCTGGATCGACAGGATGGAGTCGCCGCCGAGCGCGAAGAACGAGTCGTCCAAACCGATCTGGTCGACGCCGAGCACCTCGGCGAACACCTCGGCGATGACGGCCTCGACCTCGCTGGCAGGCGCGCGGAACTCGCGCGGCGCCAGCTCGGGCTCGGGCAGCGCCTTGCGATCCAGCTTGCCGACCGGGGTCAGCGGGATCTCGTCGATCACCACGATCGCCGTCGGCACCATGTGCGGCGGCAGCGTGCGCGAGGCGTACTCGGTCAGCCTCGCCGTATCGATCTCCCGGCCCGGCGCGGCCAGCACGTAGGACACCAGGATCGTCGCGCCCGCCTCGGTCTTGCGGCCGATGGTGATCGCGTACTCGACGTCCTCGTGGCTCGCCAGCACGGTGTCGATCTCGCCCAGTTCGATGCGGAAGCCGCGGATCTTCACCTGGAAGTCCGAGCGGCCCACGTAATCGAGGTGCCACGGCACCGACGCCAGCGCGGCGTTGCCGGCCCGCTCGCCGGGTTCGGCGAACCAGCGCACCACGTCACCGGTGCGGTACATCCGCGCGCCCTCGTCGCTCCACGGGTTGGCGACGAACCGTTCCGCGGTGAGGTCGGGGCGGTTGTGGTAGCCGCGCGCCAGCGCGCCACCGGCCAGGTACAGCTCGCCCGCGACGCCCGGCGGCACCGGGTTGAGGCGGTTGTCCAGCACCAGCGCGGACATGCCGCGCACCGGACGGCCGATGGTGATGTGCCTGCCCGGGGTGAGCTGGGCGTAGGACGAGATGATCGTCGTCTCGGTCGGGCCGTAGGCGTTGAAGTACTTGCGGCCCGGCCACCACTTGGCCAGCAGCTCCGGCGTGGTGACGTCACCGCCGACGGAGGCCACCTCGAGCGCCTCCATGCCTTCCGGATCGACTGTGCCCAGCACCGCGGGGGTGATGATCGTGTGGCTCACCCGCTCGGTGCGCAGCAGCTCCGCCAGGTCCGGGCCGCCGATGATGGTCGATGGCACGACCACCAGCGTCGCGCCGGTGTAGGCGGCGCACAGCCACTCCAGCACCGACGGGTCGAAGCTCGGCGAGCAGATGTGCAGGAACCGATGGTGCGATTCCAGCTGGTAGAGATCCGCCGCGACGCCGACCAGGCCGCCCATGCCCGCATGGGTCACGGTGACGCCCTTGGGCATACCGGTCGAGCCGGAGGTGTAGATGACGTACGCCGGATGACGCATCGCCAGCACGGCGTTCCGATCGGTGTCGGTCACCTGCTCGGCGGACTGGCTCTCGATCAGCTCGCCCAGCGCCGGGTCGTCGATCCGCAGCCACTCCACGTCGCGCGGCAGCCGGTCGACGTACTCGCTCGCGGTGATGCCGATGACCGCGCCGGAGTCGTTGACCATGTGCCGCATGCGATCTTCGGGGTAGGTCGGGTCGACCGGCACGTGCGCGCCGCCCGCCTTCGCCACCGCCCAGAACGCCGCGACCATCTCGTAGGAGCGCGGGAACGACAGCGCCACGATGCGCTCCGGTCCCACACCGCGCGCGATGAGCACCCGCGCCAGGCGCGAGGAGTACTCGTCCAGTTCACGGTAGGTGATCGAGCGGCCCTGGTAGCGCACCGCGATCTGGTCCGGGTCCAGCCGCGCGCCGTGCTGCAGCAGGTCCGGCAGCAGGCCGGTGGCCATGACGTCCTCGCCCGCCACGTGCGTGAGCAGGTGGTACTCGGCCACGTCCAGCAGCGGCAGGTCGCCGATCGGGGTTTCCCGGTCGGTGGCGATCGCGGTGAGCAGCCTGGTGAACCGCTCGGCGAACACCCGCACCGTCTCGTCGTCGAACAGGTCGCGCGCGAAGGAGAACTCCGCGTACATGCCCGCGTCGTCGGGGTTCTCCCCTGCCTCGCGGATGGTCAGCGACAGGTCGAACTTGGCGGTGTCGACGTCGAAATCGACCGCGCCCACGTGCAGTCCGGGCAACTCGAAGCTGCTCTCGGGCAAGTTCTCGAACGACAGCGCCACCTGGAACAGCGGGTGCCGCGCGGTGGAGCGCTCCGGGTTGAGCAGTTCCACCAGCCGCTCGAACGGCAGGTCCGCGTGCGCGAACGCCTGCAGGTCGGCGTCCTTGGTGCGGGCCAGGAATTGGTCGAAGGTGAGGTCGCCGTCCACGTGCGAACGCAGCACCAGGGTATTGACGAACATGCCGATCACGTCGTCGAGTTCGGCCTCGCCGCGGCCCGCGATGGGCGTGCCGACGGCGATGTCGTCGGTGCCGGACATACGCGCCAGGAACAGCGCCAGCGCGGCGTGCACCACCATGAACAGCGTCGCGTTCTGCTCCCTGGCGATCTCGGTGAGCCTGCCGTGCAACTCGCCGGAGATCGGGAACACCACGCGCCCACCGGCGAACGACTGCGTCGTCGGACGCGGCCGGTCGGCGGGCAGGTTCAGCTCGTCGGGCAGCCCGGCCAGCGCGGCACGCCAGTATTCGGCCTGCTGGGAGATCAGGCTCTGCGCGTCGTCCTCGGAGCCGAGCACGTCACGCTGCCAGAGGCTGAAGTCGGCGTACTGCACAGGCAGCGGCGCCCAACCCGGTTCCACACCGGCCGAACGGGCCGCGTAGGCCAGCATCACGTCGCGGGTCAGCGGGCCCATCGACCAGCCGTCGGCGCTGATGTGATGCGCGACGAACACGAGCACGTACGCTGTGCCGGCTCCCGCCCCGCCGCTCGCATCTGTGACGCGGAACAGCTTGGCCCGCAACGGAACCTCGGTGGTCACGTCGAACCCGGCGGAGATCACCTCGATGATCCGGTGCCGGATGTCCTCGGGCGCGACCGCTTCCGGCCGCAAGTCCGGCAGTGCCCGCTCGACGGGCACGATGACCTGGTGCGCCGCGCCGTCCTGTTCGGGGTAGACGGTGCGCAGCGTCTCGTGCCTGGCGATGACGTCCCCGACCGCCGCTTGCAGCGCTTCGACATCCAGCTCGCCGGTGAGCCGCACGGCCACCGGGATGTTGTTCACCGCCGAGGCGGTGTCGAACTGGTTGAGGAACCACATGCGCTGCTGCGCCAGCGACAACGGGATGTGCTCCGGGCGCGGACCGGCCACCAGTTCGCGGCGGCCACCGGCCCCCGCGTGCTGCTCGACCTTCGCCGCCAGTCCGGCCACAGTGGAGGCTTCGAACAGCACACGCACCGGCACACGGGCATCCAAGGCCGCGCCGATCCGCGCCGCGACCTGCGTCGCCAACAGCGAATTACCACCCAAAGCGAAGAAGTCGTCATCCGCGCCGACACGCTCGACCCCGAGCACCTCGGCGAACACCGACGCCACGATCTCCTCGATCGGAGTCGACGGCGCACGGAAGGCTTGAATCTCGAACTCCGGCTCCGGCAACGCCTTACGGTCGAGCTTGCCGTTGACGTTCAACGGCAACGCATCCAGGACCACGAACGCCGACGGCACCATGTACGACGGCAACCCAGCAGTGAGTTCGGACTTCACCTGCCCCACATCGACACCGGCCTCGGCATCGGCAGGCACCAGGTAGGCCACCAAACGGTCACCGGTCTTCGGATCCGACTTCGCGATCACCGCCGTCTGCGCGATCTGCGGCAGCGCGAGCAGGGCGGCTTCGATCTCACCGAGCTCGATACGGAAACCACGGATCTTCACCTGGAAGTCCGTACGACCCCGGTATTCCAGTTCGCCGGTGCTGTTCCACGCGACCAAGTCGCCGGTGCGATACATCCGCGCACCCGGCTCGAACGGATTCGCCACGAACCGATCCGCGGTCAGATCCGCACGACCGAAGTAGCCACGCGCCAACTGCGCACCGGCGAGGTACAACTCACCGGAGACGCCGTCGGGCACCGGCCGCAGCCGGGAGTCGAGGACGTAGACCTGGCTGTTCCATTCCGGCGCACCGATCGACACGGAGGTCTCGTCGGCGAGAGTGACCCGGTGGCTGGTGATGGACACCGCCGCCTCGGTCGGACCGTAGAGGTTGAACAGCTCGGTGCGCGGGTGTTCCCGCAGGAACCGCTGCGCTACCGAGCCCGGCAGGGCTTCACCGATGGCCAGCACCCGCCACAGCGAGTTCGGCATACCGGCGGTCAACAACGCGTCCAGCATCGACGGGACGACATGCAGCGTGGTGACCCACTCGCGGGCCATCAACTCGTTGAGGTACGCCGGGTCTCGGTGGCCGTCCGGGGAAGCGATCACCAGGCGACCACCGCAGACAGCGGCCGACCAGAACTCCCACACCGACAAGTCGAACGTCGCCGCCGTCTTCAGCAGAATCGCATCCGCAGCGTCCAAACCGAATTCGACGTTCTTCCACTGCAACTGGTTCGCGATAGCGCCGTGCGGCACCGCCACACCCTTCGGGCGACCCGTGGAACCAGACGTGAAGATCACATACGCCGTGTTCTCCGGACGCAGGGGTGCGACCCGATCCGCATCCGTGACCGGCGTGGCATCCACACCCGACAAGTCGAGCTCATCGATCCGCACCACCGGCGCGACATCGGTACCGAACTCCGCCTCGGCGTTGCTCAACACACACACCGGTGCCGCCGTCTCGAGGATGTAGCTCGTGCGCTCGGCAGCCTGATCCGGATCCACTGGCACATACGCGCCACCGGACTTCGCCACCGCATACATCGCCACGATCAAATCAACGGAGCGACGCAACGCGAGCGCCACCCGCGACTCCGGACCGACACCCAACGAAATCAAATGCCGCGCAAGACGATTCACCCGAACATCGAGTGCGCCATAGGTGATCGACTCGCCGTCCTCGGTGACGAGCGCGACTTCCTTCGGCCCGGCCGCGACCGTGGCGTCCAGCAGCGACACCAGCGTGGCGGAGGTGTCCACCGGCTGGTCGGTCGCGTTGCGCGCGGTGAGCAGCTGGGCCCGTTCGGCGGCGTCGAGCAGTTCGAGGTCGCCGACCGGGGTGCGCGGCGCGGCGATGATCTCGCCGAGCAGGCGCGCGAACCGGTCCACGAAGCCCTGCACCGTCGCGCGGTCGAACATGTCGGTCGCGTAGGTGAAGAAGCCGGTGATGCCCTCGGGCGCGCCGGCGTCGTCGTAGCGGTCGGTCGCGATCAGGTGCAGGTCGAACTGGGACAGCTCGGTGTCGATGTCCAGGCCGGACACGCTCAGGCCGGGCAACTCCAGCGCGGACTGCGCCAGGTTCTGGAACGACAGACCCACCTGGAACAGCGGGTGCCGCGCGGTCGAACGCACCGGGTTGAGCACCTCCACCAGGCGCTCGAACGGCACGTCGGCGTTGGCGAACGCCTGGATGTCGGTCTCGCGCTGGCGGGCCAGCAGATCGGTGAACGCCTCGCCCGCCTCGACCCGGGTGCGGAACACCAGGGTGTTGACGAACATGCCGATCAGATCGTCCAGAACGGCTTCGCCACGGCCCGCCATCGGCGTGCCGATCGCGATGTCGTCGGTGCCCGACAACCGGGCCAGCAGCACCGCCAGCGCGGTGTGCACGACCATGAACAGCGTCGCGCCCTCCGCACGCGCCAGCTCGATCAGCGCCTGATGGGTTTGCGCGTCCACCCGCAGCTCGACCTTGCCGCCCGCGAAGGACTGCACCGCGGGGCGCGGCCGGTCCGAGGGCAGGTCCAGCTGATCGGGCAGCTCGGCCAGCGCCTGGCGCCAGTAGGCGACCTGCTTGGCGGCCAGCGACTCCGAATCCGCCTCGTCGCCGAGCAGTTCGCGCTGCCAGATGCTGTAGTCCGCGTACTGGACTTCCAGCGGCGCCCAGTTCGGCGCCTCGCCCGCCGACCGCGCGGCGTAGGCGATCATCAGGTCCCTGGTCAGCGGGCCGACCGAGGAGCCGTCACCGGAGATGTGGTGCACGACCATGGCCAGCACGTAGTCCACCGACCCGTCCGCCGTAGTCTGCGCGCCCTCCCCGGCGATCTGGAACAGCGCGACCTTCACCGGCACTTCGGTCGTGACGTCGAAGATCGTCGAGGTCAGCGCCACCACGGCGGACTCGATCTGCGACGGTGCGACCACCCGCACCTCCAGGCGCGGCACGGCTTGGGCGGGCGGCAGGATGACCTGCACCGGTCCCGCCTCGGTCTGCGGGTAGACCGTCCGCAGGATCTCGTGGCGGCTCACCAGGTCGGCGATCGCGGCACGCAGCGCGGCCACGTCCAGCGCGCCGGACAACCGCACCGCGATCGGCACGTTGTAGGCCGCCGACTGGGTGTCGAACCGGTTGAGGAACCACATGCGCTGCTGCGCCAGGGACAGCGGGATGTGCTCCGGCCGCGGGCCCGCCGTCAGAGCACGGCGGCCACCCATGTCGGCGTGCTGCTCCACCCGCACCGCCAGCGCGGCGACGGTGGACGCCTCGAACAGCAGACGCACCGGCACCCGCGTGTTGAGCGCCTCACCCAGGCGGGCGGCGACCTGCGTGGCCAGCAGCGAGTTACCGCCCCAGGCGAAGAAGTCGTCGTCCAGGCCGAGACGCTTGGCCTCACCGCCTTCGCGATCGGACAGCCGCAGCACCTCGGCGAAGGTGTTCGCCACGATCTGCTCGATCGGCGTGACCGGCGCGCGGAACACCGCCTTCTCGAAGGTGGGCTCCGGCAGCGCCTTGCGGTCCAGCTTGCCGTTGGCGTTGAGCGGCAACGCCTCCAGCCCGATCAGCATCGACGGCACCATGTACGACGGCAGCTCGGCCGACAGCGCGGACTGCAGGGCCCGCTTGTCCAGCGCGCCCGTGCGGGTCACCACGTAGGCGACCAGCCGATCGCCGATGCTCGGATCGGTGTGCGCGACGACGGCCGCGGCGCTCACCGCGTCCTGCCGCAGCAACGCGGCCTCGATCTCGCCGAGCTCGATGCGGAAGCCGCGGATCTTCACCTGGAAGTCGGTGCGGCCGCGGTAGTCCAGCTCGCCGGTGGCGCTCCAGGCCACCAGGTCGCCGGTGCGGTACATCCGGTCGCCCGCCGCGCCGAACGGGTCGGCGACGAACCGGTCCGCGGTCAGGTCCGCACGACCGAAGTACCCGCGCGCCAACTGCGCACCGGCCAAGTACAGCTCACCCGAGACACCGACCGGAACCGGCCGCAGTCGCGAGTCGAGCACGTAGACCCGGCTGTTCCACTCCGGCGCGCCGATCGACACCGCCGCCTCGTCGGCATCGGTGACCAGGTGGCTGGTGATCGACACCGCCGCCTCGGTCGGACCGTAGAGGTTGTGTAGTTCGGCGGCGTTGTTGCGGCGCAACCGCTGGGCGGTCGCGGCGGGCAGCGCCTCACCGATGGCCAGCACCCGCCGCAGCGAGTCCGACAGGCGGCCACCGGATTCGGTGAGCAGCGCGTCCAGCATGGACGGCACCACGTGCAGCGTGGTGACGCCGGTGGCGCGCATCAGCTCGTTCAGGTACGCCGGGTCGCGATGCCCGTCGGCGGACGAGATCACCAGGCGGCCGCCGGAAACCGCGGCCGACCAGAACTCCCACACCGAGAGGTCGAACGTCGCCGCCGTCTTCAGCAGCACCGCGTCGTCCGCGCCCAGCTCGAAGACGGATGTCTCCCACTGCAACTGGTTGGCGATCGCCGCGTGCGGGACCGCGACGCCCTTCGGCTGACCGGTGGAACCGGACGTGAAGATCACGTACGCGGTGTTCGCCGGGGTCAGCGCACCGGTGCGCTCGGCCGCGGTCACCGGAGCCGTCGGGTACTCGGCGAGGTCGAGCCCGTCGATCTGCACGACATCGGCCGCCGCGGTGTGGAACCCGTCGCGGCCGGTGGACAGCACGCACACCGGCGCGGCCGTGCCCAGGATGTAGTCGGTCCGCTCGGCGGGCTGATCCGGATCGATCGGCACGTACGCCGCACCGGCCTTCGCGACCGCGTACATGGCGATCACGAGGTCGCTGCTGCGGCGGATCGCCAGCGCGACCCGGTCCTCCGGGCCGACGCCGCGGCCGATCAGGTACCGGGCCAGTCGGTTGACCCGCGCGTCCAGCCCGGCGTAGGTCAGCTCGCGACGGCCGGTCGGCTCGTCGGCGACCAGCGCCACGGCCGCCGGGGTCGCGGCCACCGTGGCGTCCAGCAAGGACACCAGCGTCGCGGTCGTGTCGACCTCGTGGTCGGTGGCGTTCCACGCGGTGAGGATGCGCTCGCTCTCCTCGGCCGCGAGCAGGTCGATCTCGCCCACCCGCACCGTGGCGTCGGCCGCCACCGCGTCGAGCACCCGCAGGAACCGGTCGGCGAAGCCCTGCACCGTGTCCTCGTCGAACAGGTCGGTGGCGTAACCGAATTCGGTGATGATCTCGGCGGGCGTGCCGTCGTCGGCGTACCGGTCGTACAGCGTGACGTGCAGGTCGGTCTTGGCCAGCTGCGAGTCGAAGTTGACCGCGCTCACCGTCAGGCCGGGCAGCTCGAAGGTGGTCTCGGCCAGGTTCTGGAACGACAGGCCCACCTGGAACAGCGGGTTGCGCGCGGTCGAGCGCACCGGGTTGAGCACCTCGACCAGGCGCTCGAACGGCACGTCGGCGTTGGCGAACGCCTCCAGGTCGCGTTCCTTGACGTCGCCGAGCAGGTCGGCGAAGCGCTCGCCGGACGCCACCCGGGTGCGGAACACCAAGGTGTTGACGAACATGCCGATCAGGTCGTCGAGTTCGCGTTCACCGCGACCGGCGATCGGGGTGCCGACCGCGATGTCATCGGTGCCCGACAACCGCGACAGCAGCACCGCCAGCGCCGCGTGCACCACCATGAACAGCGACGCGTTGTGCGCGCGCGCCAGTTCGTGCAGGCGGGCGTGCCGCTGCGGGTCGATCTCGAAGCGGATCGCCTTGCCCTGGAACGACTGCGCGGGCGGGCGCGGCCGGTCGGCGGGCAGTTCCAGCTGATCGGGCAGGTCGGCCAGCGCCTGGCGCCAGTACGCCACCTGCTGCGCGGCCAGCGATTCCGGATCGTCCTCGGATCCGAGCACCGCGCGCTGCCACAGCGCGTAGTCGGCGTACTGCACCGGCAGCGGCTGCCACTGCGGCGCCTCGCCCTGCACGCGCGCCACGTAGGCGGCCATCACGTCACGCGCCAGCGGGCCCATCGAGGAGCCGTCGGCCGCGACGTGATGGACGGTGAACGCCAGCACATGGTCGTTGTCCGCGATGCGGAACAGCGCCACCGCCAACGGCACCTCCACGGTGACGTCGAAGGTGGTCAGCGCGAACCCGATGACGGCGCCGAGCAGGTCGTCCTCGGCCACGTCGATCGGGGTGAGCGCCGCCGCGGACCGGTCGGCCGGGCGGATCACCTGGTGCGGGCCCTCCGCCGAGCGCGGGTAGGTGGTGCGCAGCACCTCGTGGCGGGCGAACACGTCGCCGATGGCCTGCTCCAGGGCGGCCACCTCCAGCGTGCCGGACAGCCGGACGGCCAGCGGGATGTTGTCCACCGCCGAAGTGGCCGTGTCGAACTGGTTGAGGAACCAGTACCGCTGCTGCGCGGGCGAGAGCGGGATGCGCGCCGGGCGCTCCCCCGCCTCCAGGCGTGGCCGGTCGCGGCCGGACCCGGCGTTGCGCTCCACCCTGGCGGCCAGCGCCACCACGGTGGAGGCCTCGAACAGGTCGCGCACCGCGAGCCTGGTGTCCAGCGCGGCGCCGAGCCGCGCGGTCACCTGGGTGGCCAGCAGCGAGTTGCCGCCGAGTTCGAAGAAGTCGTCGTCCAGGCCGACCCGCGCGACACCGAGCACGTCACCGAAGGTGCCCGCCACGATCTCCTCGATCGGGGTGGACGGCGCGCGGAACACCTTGGCCTCGAACACCGGCGCGGGCAGCGCCTTACGGTCCAGCTTGCCGGAGGCGTTCAGCGGGAACGCCTCCAGCACGACGAACGCCGACGGCACCATGTAGGCGGGCAGCTCGCCGCCGAGCTCGGAACGCACGCCCTCGATGTCCACCGAGCGGCCAGCGGTCGCGATGACGTACGCCACCAACTGGTCGCCCAGCCGCTCGTCCGAGCGCACCACGACCACGGCCTGGGCGATCGAGTCCAGCGCGGTGAGCGCCGACTCGATCTCGCCCAGCTCGATGCGCAGACCGCGCAGTTTCACCTGGAAGTCGGTGCGGCCCAAGTACTCCAGTTCGCCCTTGTCGGTCCAGGAGACGAGGTCGCCGGTGCGGTACATCCGCTCGCCCGGCGCGCCGTACGGGTTGGCCACGAACCGGTCAGCGGTCAGATCGGGACGCGCGACGTAGCCGCGGGCCAATTGCGCGCCCGCGAGATACAGCTCACCCGCGACACCCACCGGCACCGGGTGCAGGCGCGAATCCAGCACGTACACCTGGGTGTTGAACACGGGAGCGCCGATCGGCACCGACACCGTGTCGGCCTCGGTCACCTCGTGATAGGTGACGTCGACCGCGGCCTCGGTCGGGCCGTACAGGTTGTGCAGCAGCGCGCCGGTGAGTTCCTGCATCCGCTGCGCGGTGGCGGCGGGCAGCGCCTCACCGGAGGCGAAGACGTTGCGCAGACTGGTGCATTCGTCGGCGCGTTCCTCGGCCACGAACACCGACAGCATCGACGGCACGAAGTGCGCCGTGGTGACCCGCTCGCCGGTGACGACCTGCACGAGGTAGGCCGGGTCGCGATGGCCGTCGGGCTTCGCGACGACCAGGCGCGCGCCGACCTGCAAGGGCCAGAAGAACTCCCACACCGACACGTCGAACGTGGCCGGGGTCTTCTGCAACACCACGTCGGTGTCGTCGAGGCCGTACTCGTCTTGCATCCACACCAGACGGTTGACGATCGCGGCGTGCGAGACCGCCACACCCTTCGGGCGGCCGGTCGAACCGGAGGTGAAGATCACGTACGCGGTGTTCGACGGGCGCAGCGGCGCACGGCGATCCGCATCGGTGACCGGCTCGTCGGAGTACCCGGCCAGCGACGCCACATCGATCTCGATCGCCGGGGTAGCGCCCGCGTCGAACTCGTCGCGCGAAGTGGTGAGCACGCACACCGGCTGCGCGGTGTCGAGCACGTAGCGGGTGCGGTCGGCCGGATGGTCCGGATCCAGCGGCACGTACGCGCCACCGGCGACGCTCACCGCGTACATGCCGACCACCAGCTCGATCGAGCGGCGCATGCCCAGGGCGACCATCGAGTCCGGGCCGACGCCCAGCGAGATGAGGTGGCGGGCCAGGCGGTTCACCTTAGCGGCGAACTCGGCGTAGGACAGACTCGTCCCCTCGAACGTCACGGCGGTCGCGTCCGGGGTCCGCGCCAGCTGCGCGGCGAACATCGACACCAGGGTGGCGTCCGGGTCGACCGGGTGCGCGGTGTCGTTCCACCGCTCGAGCACCTCGGTGCGCTCGACGCTGTCGAGCAACTCGACATCGCCGACGGCCACGGACGGATCGGCGGCGATCGCCGTCAGCATCCGCACCAGCCGCGACGCGACGCCCGCGATGGTGTCGGAGTCGAACATGTCGGTGGCGTAAGCGAATTCGGCGGTCATGCCGTCGGCCGAGCCCGAGGCGTCGAACCGGTCGGCGAGGTTGAGGTGCAGGTCGAACTTGGCGGTCACCACGTCCAGCGGCACCCCGGCCACTTCCAGGCCGGGCAGCTCGAAGGTGGCCTCACCGGTGTTCTGGAACGACAGCATCACCTGGAACAGCGGATGCCGCGCCTGCGAGCGCGCCGGGTTCAGGATCTCCACCAGCCGCTCGAACGGCAGGTCCGCGTGCGCGAACGCCGCGAGGTCGGTGTCCTTGGTGCGCGCAAGCAATTCGGTGAACGCGATCGCGGGATCGACCGCGCTGCGCAGCACCAGCGTGTTGACGAACATGCCGATGGCGTCGTCGAGCACCGCCTCGCCACGGCCCGCGACCGCGGTGCCGATGGCGATGTCGTCGCTGCCGGACAACCGGGCCAGCAAGGCGGCGAACGCCGCGTGCACCACCATGAACAGGCTGGCGCCGTTCGCGCGGGCCAGCGCGTTCAGCTCGCGCAGCAGCTGCGCGTCGAGCGCGAACTCGTACACGCCGCCGCGGTTGGACGCCACCGCCGGACGCGACCGGTCCGACGGCAGATCCAGCTGATCCGGCAGCCCGGCCAGGGAGTCGGACCAGAACGCGACCTGCTGGGCGATCAGCGAGGCGGGGTCGCCCTCCGACCCCAGCGTCTCGCGCTGCCACAGCGCGTAATCGGCGTACTGCACCGGCAGCGGAGCCCACGCGGGCGCCTCGCCGCGCGAACGCGCCGAGTAGGCCACCATCACGTCGCGTGCCAGCGGGCGCACCGACCAGCCGTCGCCGGAGATGTGGTGCACCACGAACACCAGCACGTGGGTGTCGGGCTGCGAGCCGTCCATCGAGCCCGCGATGCGGAACAGCGCGGCGCGCACCGGCACCTCGGCGGTGACGTCGAAGCCGGTCAGCACCAGTTCGCTGATCCGCTCGGAGATCTCGGCCTCGGACACCTCGATCGGGGTGAGGTCGACCGCGCTGTGCCCGGCGGGCAGCACGACCTGCACGCCCTGGCCATCGGCGGTCTCCGGGTACACCGTCCGCAACACCTCGTGCCGGTCGACCACGT
Source organism: Nocardia sp. NPDC051900 (assembly GCF_044452545.1). Lineage (NCBI taxonomy): Bacteria > Bacillati > Actinomycetota > Actinomycetes > Mycobacteriales > Nocardiaceae > Nocardia > Nocardia sp. NPDC051900. The sequence goes on from NZ_JBITBU010000007.1 coordinate 376,641, forward strand.
CGGCCACGGCCTGGCGCAGCGCCTCGGTGTCCAGAGTTCCGGTGAGCCGGACCGCGAGCGGGATGTTGTTCACCGCGGTCTGGTTGTCGAACCGGTTCAGGAACCACATGCGCTGCTGGGCCAGCGACAGCGGGATCTTCGACGGGCGCGGGCCCGCGGCGAGTTCCCGGCGGCGGCCGGTGCCCTGGTGCGCCTCCACCCGCACGGCCAACGCCGCCACGGTCGGCGCCTCGAACAGCGTGCGGACCGGGATCCTGGTGTCCAGCGCGGCGCCGAGTCGGGCCACCACCTGGGTGGCGATCAGCGAGTTGCCGCCCAGGTCGAAGAAGTCGTCGTCCAAGCCGACCGCGCGTTCGGCCTGTGCCAGGCCGAGCACCTCGGCGAAGACATCGGCGACGATCTCCTCCACCGGCGTGGACGGCGCACGGAACTCCCGCGCCTCGAAGACCGGCTCGGGCAGCGCGCGGCGATCCAGCTTGCCGTTCGGGTTCAACGGCATGGCATCCAGCACCACGATCGCGGCGGGCACCATGTAGGACGGCAGCTGCGCGGACAGATGCGCGCGCAACGCCTCGACGTCCAGCGTCGCGCCGTTCGCCGGCACCACATAACCCACCAGCTGGTCGCCGGTGCGCGCGTCCGAACGCACCAGCGCGACCGACTGCGCGACCGATTCGTGCGCCGTCAACGCGGTCTCGATCTCGCCGAGCTCGATGCGCAGACCACGCAGTTTCACCTGGAAGTCGGTGCGGCCCAGGTACTCGATGGCGCCGGTGTCGTCCCGGCGCACCAAGTCGCCGGTGCGGTACATCCGAGCACCGGGCGCGCCGTACGGGTTGGCCACGAAGCGATCGGCGGTGAGGTCCGTGCGACCGAAGTAGCCGCGCGCCAGCTGATCGCCCGCGAGGTACAGCTCACCCGCGACGTTCGAAGGCACCGGGTGCAGACGCGAATCCAGCACGTACGCCTGCGCGTTCCACACCGGCAGGCCGATCGGCACCGCCCCGTCCACCTGCTCGGCTACAGGTGCGTGCGTGGCGTGCACGGTGAACTCGGTAGGTCCGTACAGGTTGTACAGCGCGGCGTCGCTGACGCGGCGGATCGCCACCACCGCGTCGGCTGTGAACGCCTCACCGGCGACGAACAGCGTGCGCAGCGAGGCGAGCGCGTCGGCGTCGGCCGGGTCGATGGAGCCCGCGAAGACGGTCAGCATCGACGGCACGAACGAGGTCATCGTGACCCGCTCGGCCGCGATCACCTCGGCCAGGTACTGCGGGTCGCGGTGCCCGTCCGGGCTCGCCACCACGATCCGGCCGCCGGTGCTCAGCGGGCCGAACAGCTCCCACACCGACACGTCGAAGGTGGCGGGGGTCTTGAACAGCACCACGTCGTCGGCGTCGATGCCGTATTCGCCGGTGATCCAGCGGATCTGGTTGACGACCGCGGCGTGCGGCACGGCGACGCCCTTGGGGCGGCCGGTGGAGCCGGAGGTGAAGATCACGTACGCCGGGTGCTGCGGGCGCAGCGGCGCGATGCGCTCGGCGTCGGTGACCGGGTCGTCCGCGTAACCGGACAGGTCCAGCTCGTCGATGCGCAGTGTCGCGCGGCCCGCGCCGTCGAACGCGTCGCTCGCGGTGGTCAGCACGCAGACCGGGTCGGCCGAGTCGAGCACGTAGTGCACGCGGTCGGCGGGCTGGTCGAGATCCAGCGGCACATAGCCGCCACCCGCCGCCTGCACCGCGTAAGCGGCCACGACCAGGTCCACCGAGCGGCGCAGGCCCAGGGCGACCAGCGTCTCCGGACCCACACCGGCTTCGATGAGTCGACGCGCCAATCGCCGCACACACGCGGCGAATTCGGCGTAGGAGAGCTGCGTCCCGGTGGCCGGATCGATCACCGCGACCGCGTCCGGCGTCGCCGCGGCCTGCGCGGCGAACTCCTCGACCAGCGTGCTCGCCGGGCCGAGGTCGCGGGCGGTGTCGTTCCAGCCGCGCAGCGCCTGTTCGGTCTCCGGCTCGTCCAGCAGCGTGAGATCGCCGATGGGCCGGTCCGGCTCGGCGGCGACGGCCTTCAGCAACCGGCCGAAGCGCCGCCCGAAATCGGCCATGGTGGCCGGGTCGAACAGGTCGGTGGCGTAGATCAGCTCGGCCGCGATGCCCGCGGGGTTCGCGCCCGCGGAATTCTCGGCGTCGCGTTCGGACAGCACCAGTTGCAGGTCGAACTTGGCGACGTCGATCGGCAATTCGACACCGCTCACCGTCAGCCCCGGCAGCTCCAGGCTGTTCTGGCCGGTGTTCTGGAACGACAGCATCACCTGGAACAACGGGTGCCGCGCCTGCGAGCGCGCCGGGTTCAGGATCTCCACCAGCCGCTCGAACGGCAGGTCCGCGTGCCCGAACGCGGCGATGTCGGTGGCGCGCACCGCACGCAGCAACTCGGTGAACGTCGCACCGGACTGGACCGGGGTCCGCAACACGAGGGTGTTGACGAACATGCCGATCAGGTCGTCGAGCGCGCGCTCGCCACGTCCGGCGACCGGGGTGCCGATCGCGATGTCGTCCTCGCCGGACAGTCGCGACAGCAGCACGGCCAGCGCGGTGTGCGCGACCATGAACAGCGTCGCGCCCCTGGTGCGGGCCAGTTCGGTGAGCTGAGCGTGGGTCTGCGCGTCGATCTCGAAGACGTGCGTGGCGCCGCGGCCGGAGGCGACCGCGGGACGCGGCCGATCCGACGGCAGATCAAGCTGCTCGGGCAGCCCGCGCAGCGAGTCCGACCAGAACGAGATCTGCTCGGCGATCACCGAAGCCGGATCGTCCTCGGCGCCGAGCACCTGACGCTGCCACAGCGCGAAGTCGGCGTACTGGACCTCCAGCGGACGCCAGGCGGGCTCGCCGCCGTCGACGCGGGCGCCGTAGGCGGTCATCACGTCGCGGGTCAGCGGGCCCATGGAGAAACCGTCGGCCGAGATGTGGTGCACCACCAGGGCGAGCACGTGCTCGGTGGGACTGATCTCGAACAGCCTGGCGCGGAAGGGCACCTCGGCGGTGACGTCGAAGGCCGTGCCGATCAGCCGCGAAAGCCGCTCGGGCAGTTCGGCTTCGGTGACGTCGACCGGCGTCAGGTCCGGGATGACCTTGGCCGTGGCCACGATCTGCTGCCGCGCCGCGCCGTCCACCTCGGGGTAGAAGGTGCGCAGCGACTCGTGGCGGGCCAGCACGTCGGCGACGGCGATCTGCAACGCCTGCCGGTCCAGCAGGCCCGACAGCCGCACCGCGGCCGGGATGTTGTCCACCGCCGAGTCGGGATCGAAGCGGTTGAGGAACCACATGCGCTGCTGGGCCAGCGACAGCGGCACCAGCTCCGGCCGCTGCTGCGGCGCCAGCGGCGCACGACCGCCCACACCCGCCTTGGTCTCCGCGCGCGCCGCCAAAGCGACCACGGTGGAGGCCTCGAACAGCTCACGCACGCCGAGGTCGGTGTCCAGCGCGGCCGACAGCCTCGCGGCGACCTGGGTGGCCGACAGCGAGTTGCCGCCGAGGGCGAAGAAGTCGTCGTCCAGACCCACCCGCTCGAGGCCGAGCACGTCGGCGAAGGTGGCGGCGACGATCTCCTCGACCGGCGTGGTCGGCGCGCGGAACACCGCGGCCTCGAACACCGGCGCAGGCAGCGCCTTGCGATCCAGCTTGCCCGAAGCGTTGAGCGGGAACTCCTCCAGCGCCATCACGATCGAGGGCACCATGTACGCGGGCAGCTGCCGACCGAGGTCCTCGCGCACCAGGTCGGTGTCCAGCGCGGCGTCCGGCGCGGGGATGACGTACGCGACGAGCTGATCGCCCGCGTGCGCGTCGGAGCGCACCACGACGACGGCTTGCGCGATTTCCTCCAGGCCGGTCAGCGCCTGCTCGATCTCCCCGAGTTCGATACGCAGACCACGCAGTTTCACCTGGAAGTCGGTGCGGCCCAGGTACTCCAGCTCGCCGTGTTCGGTCCACGCCACCAGGTCGCCGGTGCGGTACATCCGCGCGCCGGGCTCCCCGTACGGGTTGGCGACGAACCGGTCACTCGTCAGATCCGGACGCGCGACGTAACCCCGCGCCAGCTGAACACCCGCGAGGTACAGCTCACCCGCGACACCAACGGGGACCGGACGCAAGCGCGCGTCCAGCACGAACACCTGCGTGTTGAACACCGGAGCACCGATCGGCACCGTCTCGGTGTCGGCGTCGACGACCTCGTGGAAGGTGACGTCGACCGCCGCTTCGGTCGGGCCGTACAGGTTGTGCAAGGCCGCGCCGGTCAGCTCGCGCAGGCGGTGCGCGGGCTTGGGTGGCAACGCCTCACCCGAAGCGAACACCAGTCGCAGCGAATCGCACTGCGCGGCGGCGGCATCGGCGACGAATACCGCGAGCATCGAGGGCACGAAGTGGGTGACGGTCACCTTTTCGGCGCTGATGATCTCGGCGAGGTAGGCCGGGTCGCGATGCCCGTCCGGCTTCGCCACGACCAGGCGGGCACCGATCTGCAACGGCCAGAAGAATTCCCACACAGACACATCGAAGGTCGCAGGAGTCTTCTGCAACACCACATCAGCGCCGGTCAACTGGTAGGCCGTCTGCATCCACACCAGGCGGTTGACGATCGCCGAATGCGAAACCGCCACACCCTTCGGACGACCCGTCGAACCGGACGTGAAGATCACGTAGGCGGTGTTCGACGGAAGCAGCGGCGCACGACGATCCGCGTCGGTGACCGGGGCCTCGGACAGACCCTTCAGATCGAGCAGATCGATGCGCACCTGCGCGGTGTCGATGTCCAGATCGCTACCGGAGGTCAGCACACACACCGGATCGGCCGTGCCGAGGATGTATTCCGTGCGCTCGGCCGGGTGATCCGGATCCAGCGGAACATACGAACCACCGGCCACGGCGACGGCGTACATGCCGACCACCAAATCGATCGAGCGCCGCATACCCAGCGCCACAAACGATTCCGCGCCCACACCGCGCGCGATCAGCCAGCGCGCCAGCTGGTTCACCCGCCAAGAGAACTCGGCGTAGGACAGACTTGTCCCCTCGAACGTGACCGCCGTCGCGTCCGGAGTGCGTTCGACCTGGTCGTAGAACATCGACACCAACGTCGCGCCGGTGTCCACCGGATGCGCGGTGTCGTTCCACCCGGACACCACGAGCTCGCGCTCGGCGGCATCCAGCAGCTCGATGTCGCCGACCACCGCCTCGGGTTCGGCGGTGATCGCGGTGAGCACCCGGACCAAGCGGTCGGCGATGCGGCGCACCGTCTGCTCGTCGAACAGGTCGCGCAGGTAGCCCGCGCGCACCCGCAGCCGCGAATCCAGCTGCGCGATCAGGGTCAGCGGGTAGTGCGTGGCGTCGGCCGCGTCCAGGCCGACCACGGCCATGCCGTCGATGTCCGCCGCCTGCGCCTGCAAGCCCGCGGCGTCGACCGGGTAGGACTCGAACACCACCAGGGTGTCGAACAGCCCGCCGACGCCCGCGACGGCCTGGATGTCGGCCAGGCCCACGTAGTGGTGGTCGAGCAGGTCGGCCTGCTCGCCCTGAGTGCGGACCAGCAGGTCGCGCACGGACTCCGACGGATCGAAACGCACCCGCACCGGCACGGTGTTGATGAACAGGCCGACCATCGCCTCCACGCCGGACAGCTGCGCGGGACGACCGGAGACGGTGGTGCCGAACAGCACGTCGTCGCGGCTGGTCATGCGGCCGACGAGAATGCCCCACGCCGTCTGCAACACGGTGTTCGGGGTGACGCCCAGCGAGCCGGCCAGCGCGGTCAGCCGCGCGGTGGTCGCCTCGTCCAGGTCGAAGAAGTACTCGCCGGACAGCGAGGTGATCTCGCGACCGGCGTCCGGCCGCGCCAGCAGGGTCGGCTCGCCGACGCCGCGCAGCGCGTGCGCCCACGCGGCCAGCGACGCCGCCTGATCCTGCTGCCGGGTCCAGTCCAGGAAGTGCCGGTAGGACCGCACCGCGGGCAGCGCGGAGACGTCCGCGTGCACGGCGTAGAGCACCAGCAGATCCCGCATGAGCAGCGGCATGGACCAGCCGTCGAGCAGGATGTGGTGGTTGGACACCACGAACTGCCAGCGGTCGGCCGCGACCTGGATCAGCGTGAACCGGATCAGCGGCGGCGCGGCCAGGTCGAACCGGCTCATGCGATCGGCCTCGATCAGGTCGTCGGCCGCACCGGATTCGATCCGGTCGTGCTCGGCCCACGCCACCCGGACGCTGTCCAGCACGATCTGCACCGGGTTGCCGTCGTGGTCGCTGACGAACGCGGTGCGCAGGTTCTCGTAGCGGTCCACCAGAGCCTGTGCGGCCGCGCGCAACCGGGCGGCGTCCACCCGGCCGGTGAGCGTCAGCACCGCCTGCGCGGTGTACACGTCCACCGAGGTCGCCGCGAGGCGGGCGTGGAACAGCAGACCGGCCTGCAACGCCGACAGCGGCCACACGTCGGCCAGCGCCGGGAAGCGCCGCTCCCAGACGTCGATGTCGCGCTGTGTGATCCCCCGCCCCTGACCACCCCGCGCACTGCGCACCAGCGCGAAGTCCGACGGCGTGTGCCCGCCCGCGCCCGCCGAATTGGCGTGCCGCGCGACAGCTTCCAGCGCGGCGGTCCACAATTCGCCGAACTCGCGCACCTCGGCGGCCGACAGCAGGGTCGACGGGTAGCCGATGTTGGCGGTCAGCTTGTCGCCGACCACGATCGCGTTCACGTCCAGCGGCGCCATCGCGGGCATGTCCGCGTCGTAGGCCCCGCCCAGCGCGCCGAGTTCCGGCGCGGGGATCCAGCCGAAGCCGCGCAGCGACTCCGGCACGTCACCCTCGGAGACGCGGCCGAGGTAGTTGAAACTCACCTGGCCGGGCAGCTCACGCGGCAACTCGGCCGCGGTCTCGGTGTTCAGGTACCGCAGCAGGCCGTAGCCGATGCCCTTGTCGGGCACCGACAGCAACTGCTCCTTGACCGCCTTCACGGCCGCGCCCAGCGCGGGACCGCCGGTGAACGCGGCGTCGACGTCGATGCCGGACAGGTCGAAGGCGACCGGGTAGATCGCGGTGAACCAGCCGACGGTGCGCGACAGATCCGCACCCGGCACCACGTCTTCCTCGCGGCCGTGACCCTCCAAGCGGATCAGCAGCGAATCCTCGCCGCGAGCGGCCACCCGCCGCGCCCGCCACTTGGCGGTGGCCAGCGCCAGCGCGGTCAGCAGGCCGTCGTTCACACCGCCGTGGAACAGCGCCGGAACCGTGGTGAGCAGGGCCTTGGTGACCTCGGCGGACACCTCGACCTGGTGCTTGGCGATGACGCCCGAGGTGTCGAGAGCCGGATCCATCGCACGCTCGGTCAGCAGCGGATCGGCCGTACCGACCACCGAACGCCAGTAGTCCAGTTCGGCCACCCGCTCCGGGCTGACCGCTTCGCGCTCCAGCGCGTGCGCCCACGCCCGCATCGACGTGGCCGGGGCGACCAACTCGGGCGTCTGCCCGGCGGTGCGCTGCCCCCACGCGGCGACGAAGTCGGGCACCAGGATGCGCCAGGAGACGCCGTCCACCACCAAGTGGTGGGCGACGACGATCAGGCGTCCGGCGCGCTCGGCGGAATCCGGCTCGAGCCAGACGAACCGGATGACCACGCCCGCGGCCGGATCGAGCCGGTCCAGCGACTCGTCCAGTGCGGCCGAGGCGATCTCGACCAGGTCGGCGTCGGTGACGTTCGCGTCGAACTCGGTGCGATCGATCAGCGCGTCCACCGCGACCGTGCCCGGCGCGGCGGTCTCGACCACCCAGTCGTCGCCGTCGTGGCGCAGGCTCGCGCGCAGCATGTCGTGGCGATCGATGACCGCGCCGACCGTCGCGGCGATGCCCGCCCGGTCGATGCCGATCGGCAGTTCCAGCGCCAGCGTCTGGTTGAACCGGCCGAACGAGCCGCGCCGCTCGGCCATGAACCGCACCACTGGCGTCAACGGCATAGCGCCGATGCCGCCGCCGGGCGGCTCGGCCAGCGTCGTCGCCGACGCCTCGGCCGCCTCGGTGGTCTCCGCGACCGAGGCCAGCCCGGCCACGGTGCGCTGCTCGAACACGTGCCGCGGCGTGAACACCACGCCGCGCGCCTTGGCCCGCGACACCAACTGGATGGAGACGATGCTGTCGCCGCCGAGCGCGAAGAAGGAGTCGTCCACACCGACCCGCTCCACGCCGAGCACCTCGGCGAACACTTCCGCGATGGTCTGCTCGACCGGCGTGCGCGCCGCACGGAACACGACCTCGGTCGCGAACACGGGCTCCGGCAGCGCCTTACGGTCCAGCTTGCCCACCGGGGTGAGCGGCACATGGTCGATCACCATGATCGACGAGGGCACCATGTAGGCGGGCAGGCGCTCCTCGACGTGCGCGGTCAGCGCCGCGACGTCGATCGAATGACCTTGCGCGGCAACGACATACGACACCAGCGACACGGCGCCCGCGGCGCTCTTGTGGCCCACGGTGACGGCGAAGTCGACGGTCTCGTGCGAGGCGAGCGCGGCGTCGATCTCGCCGAGTTCGATGCGGAAACCGCGCACCTTCACCTGGAAGTCGGAGCGGCCTACGTATTCGACAACTAGGGATTCGACTCCTCCAGCGGGCGCGGAGCCCGCGGAGTGCCCGACCCGGGTCCAGCGCACCACGTCGCCGGTGCGGTACATCCGCGCGCCGGGCACGTACGGGTTGGCGACGAACCGTTCCGCGGACAGGCCGGGGCGGGCGTGGTAGCCACGCGCCAGCTGGACGCCCGACAGATACAGCTCACCCGCGACACCCACCGGAACGGGCCGCAGCTGGGCGTCCAGGATCAGCGACTGCATGCCGCGGGTCGGGCCACCGATGGTGACCCGGTCGCCGGGCGCGAGCGCGTCGCTGATGTTGGTCATGATCGTGGTCTCGGTCGGGCCGTAACCGTTGTGGAAGCGGCGGCCCGAACCGTCCGGCGCGCCACCCCACTTGGTGACCAGATCGGCCGGCACGGCCTCGCCGCCCGCCACGATCACCCGCATGCCTGCCAGCGCGGCCGAATCCAGCGACGCGAGCACCGACGGGGTGATGAAGGCGTGCGTGACCCGCTCGGCGCGGATCAGCTCGGACAGTTCCTCGCCGCCGTACACGCCGGGCGGGCAGACCACCAGGGCGCCGCCGCGGCCGATCGCGAGCAGGAACTCCAGGATCGAGGCGTCGAAGCTGGGCGAGGCGAAATGCAGTGCGCGGGTGTCGGAGTCGACGTCGTAGCGGGCGTTCTGCTCGTCGCGGAAGTTCGCGAGACCGGCGTGGGTGACCACGACGCCCTTGGGCACGCCGGTGGAACCGGAGGTGTAGATGACGTAGGCCGGGTGCTCCGGCCGCACCGGGCGCACCCGATCGGCGTCGGTCACCGGGGCGCTGTCGAACCCGTCGAGATCCAGCTCGTCGAGTACCAGCCACTCGACCGATTCCGGCAGTTCGGCGCGCACCGACGCCACGGTCAAACCGATCGGGGAACCGGAGTCGGTGACCATGTGCGCGATGCGATCGGCCGGATAGGCCGGGTCGATCGGCACGAACGCGCCACCGGACTTCGACACCGCCCACTCGGCGAAGTACGACTCGTCCGAGCGCGGCACGGCGACCGCCACCAGATCCTCGGTGCCGATACCGCGCTCGATCAGCAAGCGGGCCAAGCGGTTGGACCGCGCGTCCAGCTCGCCATAGGACACACTTCTCCCCTGGAACACCACGGCTGGCGCCTCGGGATCGATGGCGGCGGCCTCGGCGATCAGGTCCGGCAGCGTCCGCGCGGGCGTGGCGGGCGCGCCGGTGCGCGCGACCAGGTCGGCGCGCTCGGCGGCGTCGAGCACGTCGATCGCGCCGACGGCGACCGACGGATCGGCCGCCACCGCGGCGAGCACACGCTCCCAGCGATCCACGATGGCCGCGGCGGTCGACTCGTCGAACAGCTCGGTGGCGTAGGTGAGCGCCAAAGCCATAGCGCCGGAACCGGTTTCGCCGCGCTCGGCGAGGGTGAACTGCAGGTCGAAGCGCGCGACGTTCTCTTCCAGGTCCAGCGCGGACACCGAAAGCCCCGGCAGTTCCAGGGTGGTGCGCTCCAAGTTCTGGAACGCCAGCATCACCTGGAACAGCGGGTTGCGGGCCTGCGAGCGCTCGGGCGCGAGCAGTTCCACCAGCCGCTCGAACGGCACGTCGGCGTTGCCGTAGGCGTCCAGGTCGGTGCGGCGCACCCGGCCGAGCAGGTCGGCGAACGACTCGCCCGGCTCGATTCCCGTGCGCAGCACCAGCGTGTTGACGAACATGCCGACCAGGTCGTCGAGCGCGGCCTCGCCGCGGCCAGCGACCGGGGTGCCGACCGCGACATCGTCGCTGCCCGACAGCCGCGCCAGCAGCACCGCCAGCGCGCCGTGCATCACCATGAACAGCGACGCGCCGCGCTGCCGCGCGATCTCCTCGAGCGCGGCGACCAGTTCATCGGACAGCTCGCGGTGCAACGTCGCGCCGCGGTGGGAGGCGACGGCCGGACGCGGGCGGTCGGTGGGCAGGGCCAGCTCGTCGGGGATGTCGTCGAGCGCGTGCCGCCAGTAGGCGACCTGCTTCGCCAGCAGGGAGTCGGAATCGTCCTCGGACCCGAGGATCTCGCGCTGCCACACCGCGAAGTCGGCGTACTGCACCGCCAGCGGCGCCCAGCCGGGAGCGCTGCCGGTGCTGCGCGCGGTGTAGGCGGCCATCACGTCGCGGGTCAACGGACCCATCGAGAAACCGTCGGCCGCGATGTGGTGCACCACCACCACGAGCACGTGCTCGTCCGGCCCGGCCGCGTACAGCCGGGTGCGCAGCGGAACCTGTTCGGCCACATCGAATCCGGTGGTGACGAACTCGGTCACCGTCTCGATCAACCGCGCCGGGTCCACCGCCACGGGACGCAGATCCAGGGCGATGTCCTCGGCGGGCACGATCACCTGGACCGGGGTGCCGCCGTGCTCGGGGTAGCGGGTGCGCAGCGATTCGTGCCTGCGCACCACATCGGCCACCGCCAGCCGCAGCGCTTCGACGTCCAGCGCGCCGGTGAGCCTGATGGCGATCGGCAGGTTGTAGGCCGCCGAGGAGGTGTCGTACTTGTTCAGGAACCACATGCGCTGCTGCGCGAACGACAGCGGCACCAGTTCGCCCGCCGCGCGCTCACGGGCGACGAGCCGGGCGCGGGCCGCGCCGTCGGCGTGCGATTCCACCCGAGCGGCGAGCGCTTCCACCGTCGAGGCCTCGAACAGGGTGCGCACCGCGACCGTCGTCCCCAGCGCCGCGCCGATGCGGGCGACCACCCTGGTCGCGATCAGCGAGTTGCCGCCGAGGTCGAAGAAGTCGTCGTCCACGCCGACCCGCTCCAGGCCGAGCACGTCGGCGAACACCGCCGCCACGGTCTCCTGCACCGGCGTGACCGGCGCGCGGAACGCGCGCGAGGTCGCCGTCGGGGCGGGCAGCGCGCGACGGTCCAGCTTCCCGTTGACGGTCAGCGGGATCCATTCCAGCCGCACCACGGCCGAGGGCACCATGTAGGCGGGCAGTTGCGCGGCCGCGCCGTCGCGCACCGCGTCCAGCACGGGCTCGGCATCCGGCTCGGACACCACGTAGGCGACGATCCGCTGATCGCCGGGCTGGTCCTCACGCACGATGACCGCGGCTTGGGCGATGCCAGGCTGGGCGAGGATCGCGGACTCGATCTCGCCGAGTTCGATGCGGAAGCCGCGCACCTTCACCTGGTCGTCGGCGCGGCCCAGGTACTCGAGTTCACCGAAGCGGTTCCAGCGGGCGAGGTCGCCGGAGCGATACAGCCGCCCACCCGGCGTGCCGCCCATCGGGTCGGCGACGAAGCGGGTCGCCGACAGATCCGGGCGTCCGAGGTAGCCACGCGCCAATTGCGGGCCCGCCACGTACATCTCGCCCGCGACGCCGACCGGCACCGGGCGCAGCCTGCTGTCGAGGACGTACACCCGCAGACCCGCGATGGCGCGGCCGACCACGCTGCCGGAGGCGGCGGCGATGGTCGCGGCGTCCAGCGCGCGGTAGGACACGTGCACCGTGGTCTCGGTGATGCCGTACATGTTGACCAGCAGCGGCGCGGTGCCGGCCGTCGCGCCGGTGCCGTCGCCGTGGCGCGCCACCCAATCCGACAGCCTGCGCAGTTCCAGCGCCTCACCGCCGAACACCACATACCGCAGCGCCAGAGCGGCGGCGTCGGGCGCGGCGTTCCGGTCGGCCTCGGCCAGCTGGTAGAACGCCGAGGGGGTCTGGTTGAGCACCGTGACCCGCTCGGCGCGCAGCAGTTCCAGGAACTGCTCCGGCGAGCGCGAGGTGTAGTAGTCGACCACCACGAGGGTGCCGCCGAACAGCAGCGGACCCCACAGCTCCCACACCGAGAAGTCGAAGGCGTAGCTGTGGAACAGCGTCCACACGTCGTCGGGTCCGAAACCGAAGTCACGGTCGGTGTTCGCGAACAGCCGCACCACGTTCCGGTGCGCGACCGCGACGCCCTTCGGGCGGCCGGTCGAGCCGGAGGTGTAGATCACGTACGCGACGTTGTCCGGCGTGAGCGCGGAGTTGCGGTCGGCGTTGGTGATCGGGGCGTCGTCGGCGTCCTCGACGTTGCCGGTCTCCACCGCGAATCCGTCGAGCACGACCGACGGCAGCCCGGCGGGCACCTCGACCTGCACCGTGGAGTCGAGCACCACGCTGGTCGGCCGGGAGTCGGCGAGTACGTAGGCGATGCGCTCGGCCGGGTAGGTCGGGTCCACCGGCACGTAACCCGCGCCGGTCTTCACCACCGCCAGCAGCGCCACCACCAAATCCAGCGACCGCGGCAGGATCACCGCGACCAGCGTCTCCGGCCCCGCGCCGTCGCTGATCAGCCTGCGCGCCAGCACATTCGCGCGCCGGTCCAGCTCGGCGTAGGTCAGCGTCTCCACGCCGAAGCGGGCCGCGACGCGATGCGGATGCGCGGCCACAGCCGCGTCGAACAGCCCTACCAGGGTGATGTTCGGATCGGCGAACAGCCCTGCGACGCTTTCGGAACCCGACGACACCCAGCGCTGCGAGACGTCCAGCCGCTCGCCCTCGCCGAGCAGATCGATATCGCCGATCGCCGCCCGCGGATCCTCGGCGACCCCGCGCAGGATGCGCACGAAACGATCCGCGAACGCGGCCACGGTCTCGGGATCGAACAGTTCGGTGGCGTAGTTCCACGACAGCGTCAACCCGCCGTCGGCGGCCTCGCCCACGGTGAGCTGCACGTCGAATTTCGCGGTGCCCGGATCGAACTCGACCGCGGCGACCTCGACGCCACCGGGCAGCGCGACCGCACCGAGAGCGGCCGCCGAGGCCGCCTCGAAGGTCAGCGCGACCTGGAACAGCGGGTGGTGCGCCTGCGAGCGCGCCGGGCTGAGCACGTCCACCAGCCGCTCGAACGGCACGTCGGCGTTGGCGAAGGCGGCCAGATCGGTGCGGCGCACCTGCTCGAGCAGCTCGTCGAAGCCTGCGCCCGGCTCGACCTCGCTGCGCAGCACGAGCGTGTTGACGAACATGCCGACCACGTCGTCGAGCGCGCGTTCACCGCGGCCCGCGATCGGCGTGCCGATCGCGACGTCGGTGCTGCCCGACAACCGGCCCGCCCACACCGCCAGCGCGGCGTGCACCACCATGAACAGCGTCACGCCGCGGGCGCGCGCCAGCTCGGCCAGCGCCTCGTGCACCTGCGCGTCGACCGAGAAGTTGTGCGTGCCACCGGCATTGGAGGCGACCTCCGGCCGGGGCCGGTCGGCGGGCAGCTCGATCTGATCGGGCAGGTCACGCAGCTGCTCGGTCCAATAGGCGATCTGCCTGGCCGCGACGGAGTCGGCGTCGTCCTCGGCGCCGAGCACCTCGCGCTGCCACAGCGCGTAATCGGCGTACTGCACCTCGAGCGGAGCCCAGGACGGCACCTCGCCGCGAGCGCGCTCGGTGTAGGCGAGCACCACATCGCGCAGCAACGGCCGCAGCGAGAAACCGTCCGCGCTGATGTGATGCAGCACCAGCACCGCGACGTGCTCGGTCGCCGACAGCGACAACAGGCTCGCCCGGAACGGGATCTCGGCGGTCACGTCGAAGCCGACGCTCGCCAGCTCCACGATCCGCGCGGGCAGCGCGTCCGCGGCGACGGGCTCGGCGACCAGGTCGAAGGCGACCTCACCGACCGGCAGCACGTGCTGGTAACCGGTGCCCTCCACCTCGGGGTAGATCGTGCGCAGCGCCTCGTGGCGCGCGAGCACGTCGCCGATCGCCGCACCCAGCGCGTCGACGTCCAGCGCACCGCTCAGCCGCAGCGCCACCGGAATGTTGTTCACCGCGGTGCGGTTGTCGAACCGGTTGAGGAACCACATCCGCTGCTGCGCGAGCGACAGCGGCACCAGCTCGGGCCGCTCCCGCGCCACCAGCGGCGTCCGGCCGCCCGCTCCGGCGGCCGATTCCACCTTCGCAGCCAGTGCGACCACGGTCGACGCCTCGAACAGCGTGCGCACCGGCACCTGCGTGTTCAGCGCCTCACCCAGCCGCGCCGCCACCTGCGTGGCGACCAGCGAGTTACCGCCCAGCTCGAAGAAGTCATCGTCCAGGCCGACCCGCTCCACGCCGAGCACCTCGGCGAAGGTCTCGGCCACGATCTCCTGCACCGGCGTGGCGGGCGCACGGAACACCTTGGCCTCGAACACCGGCTCCGGCAGCGCCCTGCGATCGAGCTTGCCGGAGGCGTTGAGCGGGAACTCGTCCAGCACCACATAGGCCGCGGGCACCATGTACCCCGGCAGCCGCGCGCCGAGTTCGGCCTTGACCGACTCGACGTCCACCACCCGGTCCGGGTCCGTCACCAGGTACGCGACCAGCTGGTCACCGGTCCGCTCGTCGGTGCGCACCACGACCACCGCCTGCGCCACCGACTCCAGCGCCGTCAGCGCCGACTCGATCTCGCCCAGCTCGATGCGCAGACCGCGCACCTTCACCTGGAAGTCGGTGCGGCCCAAGTACTCCAGCTCGCCCTTGTCGGTCCAGGCCACCAGGTCGCCGGTGCGGTACATCCGCTCGGCAGTGCCGAACGGGTTGGCCACGAAGCGCTCGGTGGTCAGATCGGGGCGGCC
>NZ_JBITBU010000008.1:0-278000 GCF_044452545.1 Nocardia sp. NPDC051900
CCGCGCAGTGACGGCACGATGCAGAAGGTGCAGGTGTTGTTGCAGCCGACCGAGATGGAAACCCAGCCCGCGTAGGCGGATTCGCGCTTGGCGGGGAGGGTGGACGGGAACGCCTCCAGCGACTCCAGGATCTCCACCTGGGCTTCCCTGTTGTGCCGCGCCCGCTCCAGCAGCACCGGCAGCGAACCGATGTTGTGGGTGCCGAAGACCACGTCCACCCACGGCGCCTTGCGCACCACGACGTCGCGGTCCTTCTGCGCCAGGCAGCCGCCCACGGCGATCTGCATGCCCGGATGGCCCGCCTTGATCGGCGCGAGGTGCCCGAGCGTGCCGTAGAGCTTGTTGTCGGCGTTCTCACGCACCGCGCAGGTGTTGAAGACGACGAGGTCGGCCGTCGCGCCGGGCGCGGCCTTCACGTAGCCCGCGTCCTCCAGCAAACCCGACAAGCGTTCGGAATCGTGCACGTTCATCTGGCAACCGAAGGTGCGGACCTCGTAACTGCGTGCTGTGCCCTCGGCGGGCGCGGGAGACAACACTGCCTGTCCGATCGAATCCACCCGTCCAGGGTACGGGGCGGCCTCCGGTGGCTTTCGCGGGCATCGACGCAGGCTCGGGGCGGTCCACCGCCGACGACGGAGGAACCGCGAAGTTACGCGCACATGTCGAATCGGCGTGGCGAGAGGGTGTGTCGCCGAAAGTCGGGCAAATTTCCGATTTTTGCCTAAGGTCATGACCATGACCGACGACGACGCCGCGCCCGCCACGACCGGGGACGCCTCTGCCGGGGCCGTCAACGCCGCCACCAGCGGCCCACCGATGATCTTGATGCGCAAAGTGGACAAACACTTCGGCGACCTGCACGTACTCAAGGACATCAACCTCGAGGTCCCCAAAGGGCAGGTCGTCATCGTGCTGGGCCCCTCGGGATCCGGCAAGTCGACGCTGTGTCGCACCATCAACCGGCTGGAGCCGATCGATTCCGGTGACATCGCCATCGACGGTGTCCCGCTGCCCGCCGAGGGCCGCGCGCTGGCCGCGCTCCGCGCCGACGTCGGCATGGTCTTCCAGTCCTTCAATCTCTTCGCGCACAAGACGATCCTCGAGAACGTCGTGCTCGCGCCGGTCAAGGTCCGCAAGATCAAGAAGGACGCCGCCCGCGCCCGCGCCATGGAGCTGCTCGACCGGGTCGGCATCGCCGATCAGGCCGACAAGTACCCGGCGCAGCTGTCCGGCGGCCAGCAGCAGCGCGTCGCCATCGCCAGGGCGCTGGCGATGAACCCGAAGGTGATGCTGTTCGACGAGCCGACCTCCGCGCTGGACCCGGAGATGGTCAACGAGGTGCTCGAGGTCATGGTCTCGCTGGCCAAGGACGGGATGACGATGCTGGTCGTCACCCACGAGATGGGCTTCGCGCGCCGCGCGGGGAATCGGGTGCTGTTCATGGCCGACGGCCAGGTGGTGGAGGACGCGACGCCGGACACCTTCTTCACCGCCCCGAAGTCCGAGCGAGCGAAGGATTTCCTGGGCAAGATCTTGAGCCACTGACCTGCCGGACACAGCGGCCAGCACACCCACTGGATAGGGAGAAGGAACTCGATGAGGATCAATCGCGCTCTGCGCATCGGTGTCGGGGCGATCGCCCTGACACTCGCCGCCGCGACAGCCACCGCGTGTGGCGGCGGCGGCGACAAGTCCGCCCTGGATCACGCCAAGGACGGCAAGCTCACCATCGGCATCAAGTTCGACCAGCCGGGCCTGGGCCTGCGGAACAAGGACGGGTCCTACAGCGGCTTCGACGTCGAAGTGGCCAAGTACGTCGCCGGGAAACTGGGTGTGCAGCCGAACGACATCACGTTCAAGGAAGCGCCGTCGCCGCAGCGTGAGACCCTGATCGAGAACGGACAGGTCGACTACATCGTCGCCACCTACTCGATCAACGACAAGCGCAAGGAGAAGGTCGACTTCGCCGGTCCGTACTACGTCGCGGGACAGTCGCTGCTGGTGCGCGCCGACAACACCGACATCAACGGCCCGGACAACCTGAAGGGCAAGAAGGTCTGCTCGGTGAAGGGCTCCACCCCAGCCCAGAACATCGAGAAGAACTTCCCCGACACGCAGTTGCAGACCAACGACACCTACTCGCTCTGCCTCGAGGGCCTGCGCGCCGGATCCTGGGACGCGGTGACCACCGACGACATCATCCTGGCCGGTTACGCGGCGCAGAGCAGCGGCGCGTTCAAGGTGGTCGGCAAGCCGTTCACCACCGAGAACTACGGCATCGGGTCGAAGAAGGGCGACAAGGAACTGCGCGACAAGATCAACGACGCGATCGAGGCGATGATCGCCGACGGTTCCTGGAAGAAGGCGTTCGACTCGACCGTCGGCGCCTCGGGCTACCAGGCCCCGCAGCCGCCGACGGTGAACCGGTACTGAGCGTCCGCACCGTTCGCCTCAGCACGGGTGGCCCGTCCCCGACCGGGCCGGGCCACCCGCCGCACCTCCCCTGACCATCGCGACCCGATCGGAGGAACGCGTCCGCCGTGTTCGACCTGATCTCGAGGTACGACAGCCAAATCCTCGAAGCCTTCTGGGTGACCATCCAGCTGACCGTGCTGTCCGCGGTCGGCGCGCTGATCCTCGGCACCGTCGTCGCGGCGCTGCGCGTGTCCCCCGTGCCGGTCGCCCGCTGGGTCGGCACCGCCTACGTCACCATCTTCCGCAATACTCCGCTCACGCTGATCATCGTGTTCATGTCGCTGGGCCTCTACACGACGATGGGCTGGCGCCTCGCCGGTGAGGGCCCGAACTCGCTGGCCCAGAACAACTTCCGCTTCGCGGTCGTCGGCCTGAGCATCTACACCGCCTCCTTCGTCTGCGAGTCGCTGCGCGCGGGCATCAACACCGTGCCGATGGGCCAGTCCGAGGCGGGCCGCTCGCTCGGATTCGGCTTCCTGCAGAACCTGCGGTTGGTCGTGCTGCCGCAAGCCTTCCGCTCGGTGATCGCCCCGCTGGGCAGCGTGCTGATCGCGCTGACCAAGAACTCCACCATCGCCTCGGCGATCGGCGTCGCCGAAGCGGCGACCCTGATGGCGGAGATGACCGAGACCGAGGCCGCGGTGCTGGCGATCGGCGCGATCTTCGCGCTCGGCTTCGTGATCCTGACCCTGCCGACCGGCCTGTTCTTCGGCTGGCTGGCCAAGAAATACGAGGTGTCCCGATGAGCGCAGGCGCTTCGGTCCTGTTCGACGCGCCGGGCCCGAAGGCGAGGCTGCGCAACAACGTCTACTCGCTGCTGGTCGTGGTCGCCGTGGCCGCGACGGGCTGGGTGCTCTATCGCGGTTTCGCCGACAAGGGGCAGTTCACCGCGGAGAAGTGGAAGCCGTTCCTGGAGGCGGAGGTCTGGTCGACCTACCTGCTGCCCGGTCTGCGCGGCACCGTCGTCGCCGCGCTGCTGTCCATCGTGTTCGCGCTGATCATCGGCATGATCTTCGGCGTCTTGCGGCTGTCGGACCATCGCGTGGTGCGCTGGGTCGCGGGCACCGTCGTCGAGGTGGCGCGCGCCATCCCCGTGCTGATCCTGATGATCTTCCTGTTCGCGGTGTACTCCCAGTACGACGTGTTCCAGTCCGAGGATCTCGCGCTCGCCGCGGTGGTCACGGCGCTGACCGTCTACAACGGCTCGGTCATCGCGGAGATCGTGCGCGCGGGCATCCGCTCGCTGCCGAAGGGGCAGACCGAGGCGGCCGTCGCGCTGGGCATGCGCAAGAACCAGCTGATGCGGTTGATCCTGCTGCCGCAGGCGATCACGGCCATGCTGCCCGCGCTGGTCTCACAGATGGTGGTCGCGCTCAAGGACTCGGCGCTGGGCTACCAGATCACCTACGTCGAAATCGTGCGCTCCGGCCAGCAACTCGGCGCGGCCGAACAGAACACGATTCCGGCGCTGATCGTCATCGCGATCGTCATGATCGCGCTCAACAGCGCGCTGACGCTGGTGGCGACCAGGCTGGAACGGCGGCTGCGGGCGCGCAAGCGCGGAAAGGGCGGCGGCGCTGTCCTCGCCGCGGACTCGGTCATCACCGATGCCGCGCCCGGCGTCGACCTCGGCCAGAAGCCCTGAGCCGGGCTGCGGAAACCTTGCCGCGCAAGCGAACTGGTTAGCGCGCGGCAATTCCGCACGGGCCGGAGTGTTGTGCTCGAGCTGAGCGCAACACTCGTGCCCTCGGCGGCGTCCCGTCAATCTCGTAGGCATACGCCGATCCCCGGTATTCGACCGGTGGGACGGTCATCAGCGCGTCATACCTGCGGGAGTTGATCGATGACCAGCCGTACCTCCGACCTTCTCTTCGACGAGTCCTTCTCCTTCCCCGGCGAACTGCGCCACCCCGGGAACGCGGGCCCCGCACGGGTCGCGGTGATCGGCGCGGGTGCGAGCGGTCTGGCCGCCGCCTACGAGCTGCAACGCCACGGTCTGGACGTGACCGTCTATGAGCGCACGGCACGTCCCGGTGGGCGGGTCCGCACCTGGCGGTTCTGGGACGGCACCCACGGTGAACTCGGTGCGATGCGGATCCCGGGCAACCATCACTGCACGCTGCACTACGTCGACGAGTTCGGCTTGGCCACCAGGCCTTTCGTCAACGCGAATCCGGATGCGTACTACCTGCTGCGGGGCCGTCGGGTGCGCAGGTCCCAGGTGGAACAGGTGCTGCCCGCCTACCAGCTGGACGAGGCCGAGCGCACCGACCCGCTACTGGTGCTCGAGCGGCTGCTGCGCGCCGCCTGGCAGGGTCTCGGCGATCATCGGCGCAAGGCCCTGCTGGCCGGTGACGTGGCCGACCCGGAGCTGGACCGGCTCGCGGCGACCTCGCTGTGGCAGTTCACCCGGCAACGCCTCTCGCCGGACGCCTGGGATCTGATCGGGCATGCCAGCGGACTGCTGCACTACGAGCACGCCTCGCTGCTGGAAGTGCTCGTGGATTACTTCGGGTTGTTCAATGTCGACCAACTGGAGCTGGTGGACGGCACCGATGCGCTCATCCGCGGTTTCACCGACGCGTTGCGCCCAGGCAGCCTGCGGCTGGCCACCCGCATCACCGAACTGCACGTCACCGGCGACGGCGTGCGGTTGCGCGGCGAGCGGCACGGCGCGGCGTTCACCGACGAAGTCGACTTCGTGATCTGCGCGGTACCCGCGCCCGGCCTGGATCAGATCGACATCTCCCCCGCGCTGCCCGCGCCCCAGCGGCAGGCGATCCGCGGCATCAGCTACGCCAGCAGCACGAAGACCCTCGTCCACGTCCGTGCGCGGCACTGGGAGCACGTCGACGGGATCTTCGGCGGCGGCAGCTTCACCGATCTGCCGATCCAGCAGGTGTGGTACCCGTCCGACAACGCCCGGCTCGCCCCCGAGTCGGCCCGCTGGAGTGCGGCGGATCCCGAGCGCTCGCACGCACCGGCCGTGCTCACCGCGGCCTACCTGTGGGAGAACAACGCCCGGCGGTTCGCGGCGCTGCCCGAGAGCGACCGCACCAGAATTGTGCTCGCCTCGCTCGAACAGCTGCATCCCGGCCTGACCGCCGTCGTCGACGACGTCGTGCACTGGACCTGGGACGAGCAGGTCGGCATCGGCGGCGGGGCGTTCGCCTACTTGGCGCCGGGACAGCACGCGCGCTACCTCGCGGAAATCGGCGCACCGCATCCGCATCCGGCGCCGCGGGTGTTCTTCGCAGGCGAGCATCTCTCGGTCGCGCACGCCTGGATCCAAGGCGCGCTGCAATCGGCGCTGGAGTCGGTGCGCCACGTGCTGGATCAGGTGAGCGTGCCGCGTGCGGCTTGATCGCGCGACCTGGGTGCTCGCCTCGGTGAGCACCGTGTGGGGCGCCAGCTACACGGTCACCGGCTGGGGTCTGCGCGAACTGGACGTGGTGACCTTCAACGCGATCCGCTTCGCCGCGGCCGCGCCACTGCTGCTGGTCCTCGCGTGCGCCGTGGAGGGCAGGCCCGCCATCGCGAGCCGGTGGTGGCCGCGGCTGGCGCTGTCGGCCGCGATCGGCATCGTGGCGTATCAGCTGGCCTTCAGCGCCGCGGTGGCGCTCACCACGGTCACCGAGTCCGCCATCCTGATCGCTTTGTCGCCGTTCTGGACCGCGCTGCTCGCGCGGCTGAGCGGTGAGCCCGTCCGCGCCGCCGTGCTGATCGGCGCGGGCGTGGCGATGGCAGGCGTGGTCCTGGTCGTCCTCGGCCGCGAGGCGGGCCACGCGGCGCCGAACCGCGCGCTCGGGGATCTGGCCGCTTTGGTCGCGTCCGCGCTGTGGGGCGCCTACCCGGTCGTCACCCGTCCCTTGCTGGTCGACCACAGCCCCCTGCGGGTGACGGCGTGGGCTTCGGTGATCGGCGCCGCGATACTGCTGCCCGCGGCGTCCGCACTGGGACCGCCGCGCGATGTGCAGGAGATTTCTGGAACGACCCTGGTCTCGCTGGCCTTTTCCGTGCTCGCCGTGACCATTTACGGCCTCGTGGCGTGGTACTGGGGCGTGCGGCGGGTGGGGTCGGCGCAAACGATGGTCTTCATGTTCGCGGTGCCGGTGGCGGCGGCGGTGTTCGCCGTCGCGGCCGGCACAGAACGCGTCACCTGGCCGCAGGTCGCCGGTGCGGGGCTCGTGCTCGCGGCATTGACCTGTAGCCAACGCAATCCGAAAGTCCTCGACACAGGAGTAGGAAATGACGGTTACCACGACCTCGATCACGCTGGAACGCGCGACGCTCATCGTTAGCGAGGCGCTGGCCTACGGCGCCGCGCACGGGTTCGACCCGCTCACGGTGGCGGTTCTGGATCCCGGCGGCCATCTCGTCGCGTTACAACGCCAGGACGGCTCCGGCATCCTGCGACCACAGATCGCGATCGCCAAGGCCTGGGGCGTGCTCGGCCTCGGCGTCTCCAACCGCGAGATCGCCCGCCGCGCGGCGGCCGCGCCGACCTTCTTCACGTCGGTGGCCGCGCTCGCCGAAGGGCGCATCCTCGATGTCCCCGGCGGTGTCTTCATCCGGGACGCGGCGGGCTCGATTCTCGGCGCGGTCGGTTCGACTGGGGCCACGACCTCCTTGGAGGACGAACGCGCCGCCGTGGCGGGTATCGAGGCCGCCGGTCTATCCGCGGATACAGGAGAGGTGTAGACCGACGATGCCGCACCCGAAACCCGCGCAGCGTTGCACCTCCGCCGCAGCGGTACGAAGGGCACAGACCTCGACCGCCGCGGGCCGGGCCCCGATCGGCTGTCCGAGCAGCGACAATCAGCAAACCGATCGAAAACGCCGTAGTCGCCCGCGTTTTCGCTAGCACGGCGGCTGCGCCGGGCCGTACCCGAGCAGTAGCCGCACACCGACCATCCGTATCCCGCACAGCCGACCGGCGTGGAGCGCAGTTGTGAGCGGGATAGGGCTTCCCCCACCGGGCCGGATCCGGTCGGCGCCAACCGTGCGCGCTCCCCCGCACGACCGCACATCGCTTCGGCAGCGGTGTGCCGATTCCGGTGAGATCGGTACCGCCGACGAACTCCCACCAACTCGCGCGGTTCGACTGCCGCCGGTATACGACAACGCCTCGAACTGGTGGAGCACGGCTCCCGATCGCCGGGAGCCGCATGGGCGAGTTCAGTCGATGGTCTCGTCGAGGTCGCCCTCGAACCCCTGATCGGCCAGTTCGGCCTTGACCACCCGATACGCCGTGGACTGACCGTAGCCACGGCGGGCGAGCATGCCGACGAGGCGGCGAATCATCTTGTCCCGGTCCAGATCTCGCGGCAGAGAGCGCAATTTGCGGCGGACCAGCTCGGCGGCGCGGGTTTCCTCGTCGTCGGTGGTGATGGCGTCGAGGGCGGCCACGGCATCCGATTGTGCGACGCCCTTGCGCCGAAGTTCTTGCGCGAGCGCCTGCTTGCCCTTACCGGAGAAGGTGTGCCGAGAGTGCACCCATTGCTCGGCGAAGGCGGCGTCGTCGACGAGACCCACTTCGCCGAGGCGATCGAGCGCCCGTTCGCTCACTTCGGCCGAGTACCCCTTGGCGGCCAGACGCTGAGCCAGCTCGGCACGGCTGCGGGCACGAACGGCGAGCAATCGGAGACACGCCTCCTTCGCCTGTTCGACCGTTCCGGCTTCGGATCCGGCCGCTCCCGGATCGGCCGTTGGTCCTTCGGTGAGACCGGAGTCGGCCGTGGGCGAGCCGATACGCGCCCGCGCACCCCGGGGACCACGACGGGACCCAGCCGGGCGCGCCCGCTGCGGATCGGACGCGCCCGGCCGAGTTCCCATGGTGTCCGGCGCAACCGAACCACCTTCGGCCCTCCGGACGAGCTCGGCGTCCTGTCCGCAGGACCGGGCGCCGTCTGGCGGACCGGAAGCGGACAAGAGTTCTTCCAGCCGACGCCGCATCTCCTGCACCGCGTCGGCCCGTGGCCGCCCGGAATCGGCCGGAGCCGTTCCGGGCGAGCGACGGCTGTGCGTCGGCTCAGAAATCGGCGGGCACCTCTGCGGCCGCATCGGCCGTCACGTCGGCGCCGATGCCGAGCTTCTCCTTGATCTTCTTCTCGATCTCGTCGCGGACGTCGACGTTCTCCAGCAGGAACTTGCGGGCGTTCTCCTTGCCCTGGCCGAGCTGATCGCCCTCGTAGGTGTACCAGGAGCCGGACTTGCGGATGAAGCCCTGCTCGACACCCATGTCGATGAGCGAGCCCTCCTTGGAGATACCGTGCCCGTAGAGGATGTCGAACTCGGCCTGCTTGAACGGCGGGGAGACCTTGTTCTTCACGACCTTCACGCGGGTGCGGTTGCCCACCGCGTCGCTGCCGTCCTTGAGCGTCTCGATGCGGCGCACGTCCAGGCGCACCGACGCGTAGAACTTCAACGCCTTGCCGCCGGTGGTGGTCTCCGGCGAGCCGAACATCACGCCGATCTTCTCGCGCAGCTGGTTGATGAAGATCGCGGTGGTGCCGGAATTGTTCAGCGCGCTGGTCATCTTGCGCAGCGCCTGGCTCATCAGGCGGGCCTGCAGACCGACGTGGCTGTCGCCCATCTCGCCCTCGATCTCGGCGCGCGGCACCAGCGCGGCCACCGAGTCGATGACGATGATGTCGATGGCGCCGGAGCGCACCAGCATGTCGGCGATCTCCAGCGCCTGCTCACCCGTGTCGGGCTGGGAGACCAGCAGCGCGTCGGTGTCGACGCCCAGCTTGCGGGCGTAGTCCGGATCGAGCGCGTGCTCGGCGTCGATGAACGCCGCCACGCCGCCCGCGGCCTGCGCGTTGGCCACCGCGTGCAGCGCCACGGTGGTCTTACCCGAGGATTCGGGGCCGTAGATCTCGACGATGCGGCCGCGCGGCAGGCCGCCGATGCCCAGCGCCACGTCGAGCGCGATCGAGCCGGTGGGGATCACCGAGATGGGCTGGCGCGCCTCCTCGCCGAGGCGCATGACGGCGCCCTTGCCGAAGCTCTTCTCCACCTGGGCCAGCGCGAGTTCGAGCGCCTTGTCCCGGTCGTACGCCTGTGGTGCCATGGTCCTGCTCCCCTTTTCGACGGGTAAGTCTCGTTCTGTGGTTGGCGCCTACAGTAGAGCGCGGCACCGACAAGTTCTGGCGACCAGCCTAGACGAACAGGTGTTCGAGTCAAGCGACGCGCCCGGCGCGCAGCGCACCGCTCGCGCCCTCTCCGGCGAACGCCGCGCGATCAGCGCACCAGGGCGATCCGGTCGGTGTCCAGCAGCGTCTGCGCCTGTTTGAGCACGCGCAGGGAAGGAGTCACTTCCACGTCGGTGATCCCGTCCAGCGCGCCGAGGCGCTCGGTCACGTACCGGTAGAGATCCGCGGTGTCGCGGCAGATGATCGAAGCGAACACATTGGACGGCCCGGTGGTGGCGGCGACGAACACGATCTCCTGGTGCGTCGCCAGCGCGCGCCCCACCGCGTCCAGATCGGCGGGCCGCACGCGCAGCCAGAGCGCGCCGCGCACGCCGTAGCCCATCCGCTCGATCGCGAAATCGACGTCGAAGTACAGCACGCCCGCCGCGGTGAGCTCGGCCATGCGCCGCGCGACTCGCGGCGCTGTCCACCCGGTTTCGGCCGCGAGCTGGGCGTACGGAGCGCGCCCGTCCCGGCCGAGCAGCGTGAGCATCGCCTCGTCGGCCGCCGAAAGGTGCACCGGTGCTTCCGGTCCCGCGTCCGCGGTCCGGGGCCGGGCGGGGCCGAGTGCGTCGAGCTGGGCGGCGGTGAGCAGGTGCCGATAGCGCGGCCACTCCTCGTCGAGCGGAAAACGATGGATGACCTCGTACGCGGTCAGCGCCAGCACTTGCGGGGCGCGCGGCAGGATCTGCAACAGCAGCGCGTCGCGCCGCTCGATCGAGCGCGGCCTGCCCACGCAGGTCACCTCGGAGCCGGTGGACAGCAGGGTCACCCAGCTCAGATCCGGGAACCGGGACAGGGATTCGGCCAGCCGCAGCGCTTTGTCCGGTGTCGATTTCAAGCGCAGCACCCAGCGCGCGTGACCGAGCGGCGCCGCGTTCACCTGTCCGGCCACGTGCAGGATGCCGCATTGCCGCAGTGCGCGGTAGCGCCGCGCCACCGTCTGCTCGGAGACGCCGAGAGCGCCGCCCAGCCGGGCGAACGGCATCCGGGCGTCGTGAACCAGCGCGTGCACGATCTGTTTGTCCAGGACATCCAGATCGGAAGATTCCCTCGGGCCATCGTCGCGCACAGGAGGAATCTAACGCAATTACCGCTGTGGCTAGGGGGATCCGTCCGATTGCCGCACGCTTGGCGTCGAAATCATTCGAATCCGCCGTGGAGGCTCCCGTGAGGAAATGGCTCCCCCTGTTCGCCGCGTGCCTCGGCACGCTGATGCTGCTCATCGACGTCACCATCGTGAACGTCGCCCTGCCGGATATCGCCGCCGATCTGGACACCGGATTGTCCGGCTTGCAGTGGATGGTGGACGGCTACGCCTTGGCGCTGGCGGCGCTGCTGCTGGTGCTCGGCTCGCTCGCCGACCGGGTCGGTGCGAAGCACGCCTACCTGGCCGGACTGGTCGTCTTCGCGATCGCGTCGCTCGGGTGCGGCGTCGCCGAGAACGCGGCGGCGCTCGTCGCGGCGCGGGCGCTGCAAGGCGTCGGCGGCGCGGCCATGTTCGCCACCACGCTGTCGCTGCTGCACGCCACCTACACCGGCCGTGACCGCGGCGTCGCCTTCGGCGTCTGGGGCGCGGTGTCCGGTGCGGCGGCGGGCATCGGAGTGGTGCTCGGCGGCGTGCTCACCGAGGCGCTGTCGTGGCGCTGGATCTTCTTCGTCAACCTGCCCATCGCCGTGCTGGCGATCGGGCTGACCGCCACCGTGTTCCCGCCCGTCCAGCGGCGGGTGGGCCGAGCGGTGGACCTGCCGGGCATGCTGGCCTTCGCGACCGCGGCGACGGCGGTCACCTACGGTGTCATCCGCGGCGGCGAGCACGGCTGGACGGACGCGGCCGCGGTGACGGCGTTCGCGCTGGGCGCTGCCGCGACCGCGATCTTCGGCTGGGTCGAAGCGCGCGGCGCCGCACCGATGTTCCCCTTGGCACTGCTGCGCAACCGCGATTTCGGCGCGACCCTGTTCGGCGCGTCCGGACAGACGTTCGCCGCGTTCGCGAGCACTCCCCTGGTCTCGCTGTGGCTGCAACAGCAACTGCGCATGTCGCCCCTGCACGCGGGTCTGGCGATGCTCCCGATGGCCGCGACCGCGTTCGTGGTGGCGGGCGCCTTCGGTCGGCTGCTGCACGATGTCGCGCCGAAATGGACCATCGGCGCGGGGTTGGTGGTGGTCGGCCTGGGCAGTTGGCTGCTGATGATCGTCGGCGCCGAGTCCTCCTGGGTCGCGCTGATCCCGGGATTCGTGGTGATCGGCATCGGGATCGGCGTCAACGCGCCCGCGCTGGTCTCGGTCGGCATGGCGGCGGTCGCCCCGGAGCAAGCGGGCACCGCCGCGGGTGCGGTGAACACTGCCCGGCAACTGGGCCTCGCGCTCGGCGTCGCGGTGCTCGGCACCGTCTTCCGCGGGGTGGCCGACGCCGCGCAGCCGATGACGTCGCCGCACTTCGTCGCCGGGCTCGACGCGGCGTTCGGCATCGCGGCGGCGGTGGGCATCGGATTCGGACTGGTCGCGTTCGGACTGTTCCACCGGAAGCGCGCCGACGCCGGATCGCCCGAAGCCGAGCGGCAGGCCGTCGCCGCCTGATCGCGATCCAGCACGAAGAGACGGCGGCGTCCCGGACGGGCGCCGCCGTTTCCCGTGCCCCGGCGGCCCTAACGCTGCGGCAGTACCGACTCGTCACCAGGCTCGCGTGGCCCGAAGATGCGCCGCTCGGATTCCCCGATCGGGACATCGTTGATGCTGGCCTCACGCCGGGACATCAGCCCGTCCGGCGCGAACTCCCATTGCTCGTTGCCGTAGCTGCGGAACCACCGGCCGGACTCGTCGTGCCATTCGTACTGGAACCGCACGGCGATGCGGTTGCCGTGGAAGGCCCATAGATCCTTGCGCAGCGCGTAGCCGTTCTCGATGGACCACTTCCTGGTGAGGAACTCGACGATGGCGTCACGGCCGGTGAAGAACTCGTCGCGATTGCGCCACACCGAATCTTCGGTGTACGCGGCGGCGACCCGTTCGGGATCGCGCGTGTTCCAGGCGTTTTCCGCAGCCCGCACCTTGGCTTCGGCGGATTCCGCGTCGAACGGGGGTAGCGGAGGTCGCATGGGACAACTCCTTTTCTCGAAGTCTCAGGGATTCACGGGAGAAAGTTCGGCAGGGCCCCATCGCAGCGCTCCCGTGGATCGCTCGACCACCTCTTCGATGGTGAAATCGAGGGAGCACTGCGCGCCCGCCGTGAAGGTCTCGGCTGCCCAGACCAACTCGGCCGTGCCGGTGAGCTGCAACGTGGCGCCCGTGGACCAGTCCGGGATCAGGATCCCGCAGCGGGGGTTGACCGCGAGGTTGCCGAGCGTCATGAACATCGAATTGCCCCGATAGTCCGGCCAGCGCAGCCGCGTGGGCGAGAGCACTTGCAGGAAGCCGGGATTCCCGCCGCGATGCGAGGCGTCGGCGTTGCCTTCCTCGTCCGCGGTCGCGACGAAGAACGTGTCGGCCGAGGCGATCGCGGACCGCTGCTCGGCATCCAATTCGGCACCGCGACGCACCGCGGGCGTCGTAGCGCCGGGCGTGTAGCTCGCGACGTCCCGCCGGGAGATGTACTTGGGACAGTTCGAGTACACCTGATCGGTGACTATGCGCACGCCCGCGTCCTCCGGCGCGGACCTCCCATTGACGCGCATCCGCCTGCGCCGCTGCGGTTGCAGGGCGATCATGCCGACGCGAGACCTGCGGGTCAGCGCTTCGTGCAGCGGGTCGGCGGCAGCGGGCATGGTGCCGATCGAAATGGTCCGGTCGTCCACCGCTCGGACGAATCCCGGCTGCCCGACCAGCTCGCTCGCCCACAGCCTGCCCGCCGCGTCGGCGGCGGCGAGCACCACCATCCGTTGTTCGGCCAGGAAATCGGCCGCGACCGCGGGGATATCGGCGCGGATCATGCGACCGACCCGTCCGGCGATGTCCGCCTGCCCCATCCGGCGCTGCACGGCGACCTCCCCGCGGTGGAACGCCTCCATCGCGATACTCCCTTCGCTACGCGGCCGGATCAGAAGAAGCCGCAGGTCGGTGCCGCACCGCTGGGCGCGGGAGCGGATTCCGCGCCACTGGGCGCGTACACCTCCAGCCGGATGCCGTCGGGATCGGTGAAGAAGATCCCACCGGAGGCGACGCCCTCGCCGTGCGCCACCACGCCGTCGTGGGCGAAGGTGACCGAGAGTTCACGCAGCACCCGTTCCACCGCGCGTACCTCGTCGATGCTGTCGACCTGGAACGAAAGATGATGCAGCCCAGGCGTTTCGGTGGAAAACGCGCCGCCGCTCTGCTGCCACAGCGTGACCACCAGCTTGCCGTCGCGACCGAGGAAGGCCCAACGGCGCTGCTCGTCGGCGCTCGCGGCGAGCTGTTCGAAACCAAGGGCCCGACGGTAGAAGTCCACCGAACGATCCAGATCCGAGACGTTCAGGCCGATGTGCCCGGTGCTGAGCTGAGGCGCGGCAACCGTGATCATGAGTTCCTCCTCGGAAGATTCAACCGCCTTATGCGGTTTCACTGGTTAGAACGTACCGACCCGGGAACAATGGTGTCAACCATCTAAATAATTTTCAACGGTTAGAAAGGAGGTGACGGCCGTGGACGACGGCGCCCACTCGGTACCCTCGGGCATGCCCGATCCACGCCCCCACCTCGGTGAACCCCTGGCGCTCGATCTGCTGAACACGAGATGGATCGAGCACGGACCACAGGACCTGCTCACCGATGTCACCGGCCTGCACACCTGGCTGGCGTCCGCGGGCCTCACCGATCGCGCGACCGCCGACGAAGCCACCTTGAACGCGGTGCTGACCGCCCGGACCGCCATCTACGACGTGGTGGTGCACGCTTCCCCTGCCGGACTCAACGACGTGCTGGAACACGGCCGCGTCCGCCGCGCGCTCACCGCGTCCGGGCCCGCCGACCTGGTGGACGTCCCGGAGCAAGCTTGGTTGCCCGGCTGGCTGGCTGCCGACAATCTGCTGGAGCTGCTGCGCACCGCACCCGATCGGATCCGCCAATGCGCGCATCCGGAGTGCGTGCTGTTCTTCTACGACACCTCGAAGAACGGAACCCGCCGCTGGCACTCCATGGCCACCTGCGGCAACCGCACCAAAGCGGCGCGGCACTACGCGCGAAAGCCCTGAGGCTCAGAACAACTCGTCGAGCAGCCGGTAATACGTCAAGCGGCTCTCGTCCGGCTCGGCCAGTCCGTAGGCCGCGAAGAAGGCCGTCACCTCCGCTTCGCCGAAATCCGCGCGCAGGTCGCGGGCGGCGAGCGCCAGATCACGGTAACGGTCGGCAACACCGAGCCCGCCGACATCGAGGAGGACGCCGTTCGCCAGCACGTTCGGCGGGGTGAAATCACCGTGCGCCACCACCAGATCCTCACGCTCCGGCCGCTGTGCCAGCAGCCGCTCGAGGATCTCCGCGGGGGTGGACCCGGCGTTGTCGTCGTCGAAATCGTCCGCGTCAACCAGACCTTCGACCACGTTGCGGCGCGCCCGCGCCAGCACGACGTCCAGGCGTCCGTCGAACGGGCACTCGGCGACCGGAATGCTGTGCAGCCGGCGCAACAACGCGCCGAGCACGGCGCCGGTCGAGGCCGCGTGAGCGCCGCCGGAGCCCGCCGACAAGCTGGGCGCGCCCACGTCCGCGAGTACCAGCACGTCGTCCTCGAACGCCGTCACCTCCGGCACGGCGATCCCGCGCTCACGCAGCCAGGTGAGCCGCCGATACTCGGCGACGGCCTTCGGACCGCGTTTGAGCCAGTAGGCGCCGTCGACGCGCACCACACCACCGCTCATGCCCTCGTGCTCGTACGACCAGCTCGGCACCTCGCCGAACAACGCCGCGACGGTGGGCGGCAACGGAATCGGCAGCTCGCCCAGCGTGTCCAGCGCGGTGCGGGTGGCTTCGATCTCCTCGGGATCGCCCTCGGCCACGCGCAGCCGCATCGCCTCGGCCAGCAGTTCGCGCGCCTCGGCCAGGTGGTTCCGTTCGGCGAGCGCCTTGCCCAGGTGCTGCACGGCGAACGAGAGCACCTCCGGCGCGGCTACCCGCGCGTGTTCCACGGCGCGGCGGTACAACGTCTCCGCGGTGCCCGCGTCGCCGCGATAGCGGTAGACGTCGCCCAAGTTGATCCACACGGTGATCCGGCGCCGCTCCGTGTCCACCAGTTCGAGCGCACGATCGAGGTGGTCGAGCGCCTCGTCGTAGCGGCCGAGCAGCATCAACTCGATGCCGGTCTGCCGGTAGCTCGCGAAGTCGTCGGGGCGCGCCTGCGCCACCCGGACCGCCAATCGTTCCGGGTCGTGCGGGATCATCCGCTGCCGCTCGTCGAACCGGTACAGCGGCTCGTCGCGCTCCACCTGCCCGGGGGCGCTCACCAGCGCGTCCTCGGCACGTCGAATTCGGCGCACAGGGCGCGCCAGACGTCGCGGGGATCGGTTCCGGCCTCGATGGCGGCGGCGCCGGTGCGCCCGCCCAACGCCGGGATCACGTGGTCGGTCAGCAGGGCGTCGCCGCGGGCCACACCGAACTCGGTGTGCAACAGTTCCTGAAACTCGGTCAACCGCACCGTCCCGAACTTACTCCCGTCCCGCGCGTTCGCTGGTCAGGGGCACGCCCGGCACCCGCTCCGGTCAGGGTTGGACGGCGTAACAGACCTGGTGGCACAGGGCGACCGGGTCCGGGAAATCGCGCGTGGCGGCGGCCTCCCTCGCCGCTCGGGTGTAGCGCGGGTCGGCGAGGACCGCACCGACCGCGGCACGGACGGCCTCGGGTGAAAGCGGCCGGACGACGATCGAACTACCTTGTCGCGCCGCGCGATTGGCCAGCTCCCACTGGTCGCCGCCGCCGGGAACGGTGACGATCGGGACGCCGGCGGACAGCGTTTTGGCGAGCAGGCCGTGACCGCCGCCGCCGACGACGACGGACGCGTGGGTCAGCAGTTCGTCCTGCCGTCCCAACCCCGCCGTGGCCCATGGCGGAAGATCGGCGGGCGGCGTGTCCAGCATCGAAATGGCCACGCGGACACCGGTTCCCTCCAACGCCCGCAGGACGGTCTCGGCCATGCCCGCCACACCGGTGTGCGCGGTCGAGGGCGCGACCATGACCAGCGGCGCGTTCCCTGGCGGCAGGTCCAGGATCGCGTCGGTCGGCTCCCACAGCAGCGGGCCGATCACGTGGGCGGATTCCGGCCAGTCGGGGCGCGGTACCTCGAGCGCGGGCAGGGTGGCGATCAGGCGCGCGGCGGGCCCGGGATCGACCGCAGGCAGGCCGACGCTCTCGCGCGCCCGCTCCCGCTGGCGACGCCCGTTCCGCAGCGCGCGTGCGGTCATGCCGCGCAGTACGCCGTCGCGCACCCGACCGCGCAGACCCGAACCGGGCGCGAGCCCGCTTCCGATGGGCGGCAATCCCTTCGACGGCAGGTACAGCGGATGCGGGGACAGCTCAACCCATGGGACGCCGAGCCGTTCCGCGGCCATGCCGCCGCCCGCGGTCAGCACGTCGGAGATCACCAGTTCGGGCAGCATGGCGCTCAATTCGGGCAGGATCTCGGTAGAGATGTGCGCGGCCCGCTCGTGGATGCGCTGCCCGGCGTCGGCGTCGTCGTCCACCGGTCGCGGCGCCAGGCCTTTCAGTCTGCGCACCCCGATTCCGGCGGCGAGCGCGGCGTCGAACCACCGCGGACCGGTGAACAGGACCGGCTCGTCACCGGCGGCCAGGAATTTCGAGCACAACGCGATAGCGGGGAACGCGTGACCGGGATCGGGCCCCGCGACGACGGCTACTCGCATCCGCCTAGCCTGCCACACCCCCTTCGAGGTCGATCACACCCGCATCGCGACACCGCTCGCTACAGCTTGCTCACCGTCGACTTGTCCGAGCCCGAGACCGCCTTGTACAGCAGGTACAGCCCGAACACGATGGCGCTGATCACCAGGATGGGGAACAGGCCTTTGATCAGCGCGCCGATGACGGCCAGCGCGATCCAGACGACCGCGACGATGCCGATGATCTTCCACAACATTTCGATGCCTCCAAGAAGTCGGTTTCCGCTTCGAGCATGGCACTTGGATCAGCGGAAATCACCAGGTGGGGAGGCATTTCGGGGTGTAAATCAGGGTTCCCCCTTAGGCCGGCGCCCCGCTCGTCGCGCGGCGATCGGGGTTTCGCCGCCGACCGAAGATCTCCCGTCCCGAACACGCCACGATGGTGTGCGCGTCGGAGGACGCGCACACCATCGTCGAGGACGAGCCGATCAGCGAGGCTCGGCGTCCGGCAACTCGCCGGCCAGAGGATCGTCGTGCGGCATGCCATCCGGTTCCCGCATACCGAGATCGGCAGTGTCGACCGCGTAGGGGTCGACCATCGGATCCAGACCCATGCTCGACCGATCGCCGGACGCCGGCATCCGCAACGTCTCCTCGTCCGGACCCGGATTGTTCCGCATACGCGCGGTGGCGACGCCTCCCGGCTCCCCGGTCCGCCGCTCCGGCGGGCGGGTCATCGCGGGGCGGGTGCGCGGCGGCTGCGGCACCGGCTGCCTGCCGTAGACATCCCAGGCGGACTGATCCGGATCGATCTGATAGTGGTCGAACAGTTCCTGCTCGGCCTGTGGGCTGATCTGCCCGTTGTGGTCCAGCTGCGGCGAGGCCTTGACCGCGTCCTTACCGACTCGCACCTGCAACACGGCCGCCTCAGGGCGATGCTCGGCGCCCGCGAGCGGGACCAACGCGTCGGCGCTGAACAGACCGGTGGATACCGCGATCCAGGTGGGCGATCCGGAATTGTTGTCGACGTAGACCCGTTTGACCTTGCCGATCTTCTCGCCTTCGGGGCCGTACACCGAGCTGCCGATGAGCGTTTCCAGCATTTCAGTCATGGGTTCCTCCGCAGTTCGTCCGTGCGATGCGCAGCTCGACAGAACGCGGCTGTCCACCGCGCGTGCTGGGAAAAGCAGTTCAATCGCTGGTGGGTCGATCCGTGACGTCGGGGCTCGCGACGACGCGCTGCGTTCTGCGCGACAGCCGCACCGGGTCCTCGGCGCTGTCACACGTCAGATACCGGCTGACGTCCAG
The DNA here is from genome assembly GCF_044452545.1 of Nocardia sp. NPDC051900. Taxonomy (NCBI): domain Bacteria; kingdom Bacillati; phylum Actinomycetota; class Actinomycetes; order Mycobacteriales; family Nocardiaceae; genus Nocardia; species Nocardia sp. NPDC051900. Next base: position 18,779 of record NZ_JBITBU010000008.1, read on the forward strand.
CCGCTGCGTGTCCTGGTCGAGCAGCGATCGACGGTAGGAAACATCGAGCATGACGTGCTCCTGCCAGTAGTGCATGTGCCCGGCCCCAGACGAGACCGGAAATGATCAGCTACATGATGGCAACTACCCGTGCATTCCTCGACCAAACCAGGCTCAGTACTCAATTCGTCGACACGCCGCGCCAGAAGTGACGACACAGCTATCTGATAGCTATTCGTTATGTATTTCGCTGCGAGTTCCCCGCGCGCCCACGCTTGATCAGCATCAGCGCCGACGGTCCGCTGGTGAATCGGAAGTCCTTGCCGCGATGGTCGACCTCGCCATCGGTGGCCAGCGACACCGCCTCCTCGGCGACCCGCACATCCACCCGGGAAACCCTGCGGTGCCGATAGGTGGGCGAATACTCCAGCGTGCCGGTGAACGTCGCGAAGACCAGCCGCAGCCGCGAGAACGGGACATCGGCGCGCAGGTAACGGACATCGAGGGTGCCGCCGCGCAACTCCGGACGCGACATGGGGATCTGGTCGGCCGGGTGGTAGGTGCCGTTGCCCACGAACAGCATCCAGAGCGCGGTGTGGGCGCCATCGACGGTGACGTGCAGCGGCTGGGCGCGGAACAGCACGCGCACCATGGCGATTCCCGCCGCGGGCCATTTGCCGATCCGCCGTTCCCAGCGCTCGCGAACACGGACGAAATCGGGATAACCGCCGAGACTGGCGGTGTTCACGAAGGTGCGCTGCTCGGCGCCGTCCAAACAAACACCCGCCACGTCGACCCGCACCGCTTCGCCCGCTTCCAGCCCGGCGACGGTCACGTCGGTCCGCTCCACTCCGGCGTCCCTGGCGAAGTGGTTCAGCGTGCCACCCGCGAATACCGCCAGCGGCAACCGGTGACGGACCGCGTACTCCGCGACGGCCGACACCGTTCCGTCCCCTCCGACGACGCCGAGAGCGCGGAGATCGTCGCGCCGCACCAGTTCGTCGACCCGCTCCTCGAAATCGTCGCCGCCCAGTTCCAGCACCTCGGCGGCGGGCAGTCGCTCACGCAGGTCGGCGAGCGCGTCGTCGCCATCGCCCGATCCCGCGTGCGGGTTGCCGATCAGCAGCAATCCGGCGCCCTTCGGCAGCGGGTCGATGTGTTCGACCGGACCGAGGGCGGCGGGTTCGTCGTCGCGCACCGCCCACCACCGCCGAGTGACCAGTGCGACCGCGCTACCGAACAGCGCGCCAGCGACCACATCGGAGGGCCAGTGCACGCCGATGTGCACACGCGAATATCCCACCGCGGCGGCGACCGGGGCCACCGCGACGGCCGCCGCGGGCGATTCCAACGCCAAGCCCGTCACGAAGGCCGCGGCGGAGGCCGCGTGCCCGGAGGGGAACGATGACGAGACCGGCGGCGCGACCAGCCTGCGCACGAACGGAACGGATTCGTCCGGCGGACGACGGCGCGGGAACAGCGGCTTGGCCACACCGTTGGCCACGCCGCTGGCGATGCTCAGCGCGAGCAACCCGCGCACCGCGCCGCGCCGGGCCGAGCGATCTCCGGCGACGAACAGGACCGCCCCGAGTGCCATCCACAACCGACTCTTGTCGGCGGCGGTGCTCAATGCCTTCAACGCCCGATCCGCCGGAGTCGCACGCACGCGCGCACTGCGGCCGACCAGCCAGCGATCCAGGCTGCTCGTCCTTCCGATCACCCCACCGTCGCGTTCGCGAGTCGAGAGAAACCGCATCGCCGCAGCCTACCGATCGCTCGAGCGCCGCGCCCACACGACCACTCGGTGCGGGCGCGAGCGCTCAGGCGCGCGCGGGATCCCCCGGCGCGGTCGAGACCGATGCGACTTCAGTGCACGGATGTACTCTGATCTTCAACGCCAAACGGCGCTGCGCGACAACAGGGAAGGGATGATCCAATGACGCAGACACCCCAATCAGCACACAGTCATGCACTGAATCTCCTCTGACGACCGGGACCCCGATGGAACAGACGAACGAGCTGGCACAGGAACTCGCGGCCGCGGCCCGGCGGCACGGTTCGGCGATCGCGGGAATCGTCGGATCGGCCGCCCGCAAAGCGTCGTGGGAAGTGCTCGACCTCATGGCCGAAAGCCGCGAACTCGTCGGCGCGGCGTTTCGGGCCAGGGCCGAGGAACTTCGCCGCCGGGACCGGCCGAGCTGACCGGCCCGGATCAGATCGGTGGCCGCGGCGACGCGGGCACCGATTTGTCGGCCACCTCGATGAGGGCCTGCGCCCACCCGTCCAGCCGGTCGGAGGCGTGGCGCAGATCCGCCACGATGGTGTCGAAGTTGTGCCGCACCACGGTGGTCTCCGGCACCGCGAGAATCCGGCCCGCCGCGGCCACCACCTGCTCGTACTCCGTGACGCCCGCGTCGAGCCTGGCCAGGATCAGCCGCAGGTTCTCGGTGAGCGCCACCGCCGCGGGCGAATTCGCGCTTCCGATGGCCCCGAGCCCCTGTTCCATCGCCGTGATGTCGGCAGCCAGCGCATGGAGCGCCGCCGCGCCCGAGGCGGCGGTCTCGAGCATGTCGGCCAGTTCGTCCGGGGGCAGCCGATGCGAGCGGGCGATCTGAACGCCCAAGCCGTGCAAGGCCTTCTCCGCGCGCACCAGACGCGCGATCGACGGCCGGGCGTTCGACCATACCGGTGGCTGCTTACGCGGGACGAACGCCGCATGCGGCAGCGGCGCTCCCCGCAGTCGCAGATAGCGACGAGTGCTCAGCGCCGCGCCGGTGACCAGTGCCACCGCGCCGCCGCCGACCACGACCACAGCCCACACCGGCGCCGAAAGGGCGACGAGGCCAACGGTTCCCACTGTGGTGAGGCCGGACACCGTGCCCAGCTGGAAGCTGCGGCGGCGGACCCTGCGGCGGCGGCGCAACTCCCGCTCCCGTGGGTCGGCCCAGCGCCGCACGGCGACGAGCGCGTTCTCACCGACTTCGCGAAGACTGTCCGGCAGGCTGCCCGGCTGTGGCGCGAGCGCGGCTTGGGCCCGGATCATCGCCGTCCCGCGCAGGCGCCGCGTTTCGGGCCGACGCTCGCGAAATGCACTGCCGCTCATACCTTCTCTCCCACCGGTTGCACACATCGGACAGACCGGGACCCGACTCGGCCGACGGCCGGCCGGTCGGGTCCCCACGCCTTGTCCTCCAGTGAACCAGCCCCCACCGACACGTGTTCGCCGAACACCCGGAGGCGGCTACTGCTGCGCGGCCTGTCCCTTGTTCATCTGCGGCTGTGCCGAACCGGCCTGTGCCGGATTGATGGCGGGCTGGGCGCCACCGGCGGGCAACTGGTCCCCGCGCATGGACGCGCGGATCTGCTCCAGTTTGCTGTGCCCGGCCATCTGGATGCTGGCCTGCTGCACCTCGAGCATGCGGCCCTGCACCGAATTCTGCGCGAGTTCCGCTGCGCCCAGCGCGTTGGCGTAGCGGCGCTCGATCTTCTCGCGCACCGCGTCCAGACTCGGCGTGCTGCCGGGCGCCGACAGCGTCGAATCCATCTGCTGCAGCGAGGCGGAGACCTGCTCCTGCATCTTGGCCTGCTCCAGCTGGCTGAGCAGCTTGGTGCGCTCGGCGACCTTCTGCTGCAACAGCATCGCGTTCTGCTCCACGGCCTTCTTCGCCTGGGCGGCCGCCTGCAGCGACTGGTCGTGCAGGACCTTCAGGTCCTCGACGGACTGCTCGGCGGTGACCAGTTGCGCGGCGAACGCCTCGGCGGCGTTGGTGTACTGGATCGCCTTCTCGGTGTCGCCCGCCGCGGTGGCCTGATCGGCCAGCAGGACGGCCTGACGTGCGTTGGCGTTGAGCTTCTCGACCTCGTCCAGCTGCCGGTTCAGCTTCATCTCCAGCTGACGCTGGTTGCCGATGACCGAGGCGGCCTGCTGCGAAAGGGCCTGGTGCTGCCGCTGGGCTTCCTCGATAGCCTGCTGAATCTGGACCTTCGGATCCGCGTGCTCCTCGATCTTCGCGTCGAAGAGGGCCATCAGGTATTTCCAGGCCTTGACGAACGGATTAGCCATCGATTGATCCCGCCTCCATCTGACATGCCGCGCTCCGGCGCGACTCCAGTGCGCGACCGTCACGCACCCGATATGTGCCTATCCTCCACCATGTGGCACCAGGGCCGGGCGAACCCGGCCCAACCGACGCCTACGGAGAATCTATCCGCTTTCCGCACCGGCCCGCAGCGTTGCCGCCGTGGCCGCAACTCGTCGCCGGTCACGCACCTTTCACCAGGACCAACATGTCCGATCGCGGAGCCGGGATGACGATCCGGGTGTCCTCCGCCAGCGGCAGCGGCCGCGGCGCGGCGTCGGCCGACATGGTTGCCGCCGCGGACGCGGACTCGGCCTGCGCGGCGGGCTCGGCCGCCGTCCGCTCCGGCTCGGCCGCGGCGGCCGCGGCCTCGTCCGCGGGCGCGCCGGCCGTCGCCGCGTCGACACCGGCCATGATCGTGCTCACATCCCACAGCACCCGCGACAGCGGGACGTCCAGCGCTTCGCAGATGGCGGCAAGCAGTTCGCTGGAGGCCTCCTTGCGACCCCGCTCGACTTCGGAGAGATAGCCGAGACTCACTCGCGCCGATGTCGACACCTCGCGCAAGGTCCGGCTCTGGGCGAGACGCGCACGCCGCAGACTGTCCCCGATCGCCTCTCGCAGCAGCGTCATCTCGTTCTCCTTCGCTCCCGGTCGCGGGGCCGACGCGATCGCCGACCCCACGCATGCCGTTCTTTCTGGCACAACGTCGGAACCGGGGCGGATGGTTCCCGCCGGAAGCACCTCAGCCGCTCCGCCCGACGCGGTCGGCCGGGTCCGTGCCCGCCTCCCGCACACACCGCAGCAATTCCGCCACCGCCGTGCGCGTCGCACCGATTCTGATCGTCCACCGGTCGCCGGGGAGTTTCAACCGCATCACTTCGGTGTGCCCGGGACCGGCCAGTCCGAGGAAGACCGTGCCGACCGGGTGCCCGTCCTGCGAATCGGGGCCCGCCACGCCGGTCAGCCCCACACCCCAGTCCGCGCCGCAGCGCGTGCGCGCGCCGACGGCCAGCTGTTCGGCGGTGCTCGCCGCCACCGGGCCTTCGGCCGCGAGGACCTCCGCGTCGACCCCCGCGAGGCTGTGCTTGAGGTCGGTGGCGTAGACCACCAACCCGCCGCGCAGCACGGCACTGGCGCCCGGTACCCCGGCGATGGTCGCGGCGAGCAGACCCGCGGTCAGCGATTCCGCGGTGGCTACCGTTTGCCGCATAGTCACCAGCGCACGAACGAGATCGATGGCGGGCACGTCGGCGACCAGCGGATCGCTCATGCGCCGCGGTTCCGCCCCGGGCCGCCCGCGAACCACACCCGGGCCGCCTGGCCGATGTAGTCGAGGCCGGTGGCCACGGTCAGCGCGACCGCCACATACATCAGCAGCGTGCCGATACCGGCGACCCAGCCCGACAGCGGCAGCAGGAGCATGGCGATGGCCACCGACTGGACCAGTGTTTTCAGCTTTCCCCCGCGCCCTGCGGGAATGACTCCGCGCCGCACGACGATCAGACGCAGCAGTGTGACGCCGATCTCCCGGCCGCAGATCACCAACGTGATCCACCAGGCCAGGTCGCCGAGCACGGACAAACCGATCACCGCGGACCCGATCAGCGCCTTGTCCGCGATGGGATCGGCCAGTTTGCCGAAATCGGTCACCAACCCGTATTTGCGAGCCAATTGCCCGTCGAACCGGTCGGTGATCGCGGCGAGGCCGAACAGCGCCGCGGCGGCGATCCGCCAACCGGTCTGGTGACCATCTCCGGCGAACAGCGCGACGACGAACAGCGGCACGATCGCGATGCGCAACATGGTGAGCACGTTCGCGATGTTCAGCAGCGGAGGGCCGCTCTCGGCCTGCGCGGGTGCGAAGCCGGGACGGATCGGGGCGGGCGCGCTCCAGGGGCGGTCCGTCTCGTCGGGTTGCACGCTCATGCCATCGCCTCACCGGCGATCGGCTCGCTCACGGCCGCCTCGTCGGACCGCCGCGCCGCCCGGCGCGATGCGGTGAGTTGGACGAGTGGATCTGCGGCACACGTTCAGACTATCGGTAGCCGAGCCGACTACTGTGCACCCCATGACCTCTCGGGGACCACTAGGTGGTTCGACCAGCGACGCGTATCCGGGCGCGGCTTCGGCCGCGCAGAACTCCCTCCCGGTCGTCCGACGCGCGCGAACCTCCGACGTGCCCGAGATCAAACGCCTCGTCGACGTCTACGCAGGCCGCATCCTGCTGGAGAAGAACCTGGTCACCCTCTACGAGGCGGTACAGGAATTCTGGGTCGCCGAACTCGACGGCCGCGTGGTCGGCTGCGGGGCGCTGCACGTGCTGTGGGCCGATCTCGGGGAGGTGCGCACGGTCGCGGTGCATCCCGACGTCAAGGGCAGCGGTGTGGGCAAGCTCATCGTGCAACGTCTCGTCGCGGTGGCGCGCGAACTCGAGCTGGAACGGCTGTTCGTGCTGACCTTCGAGGTGGAGTTCTTCGGCAGGCACGGCTTCGTCGAGATCGATGGCACGCCGGTCACCGCCGAGGTGTACGCCGAGATGTGCCGCTCCTACGACACCGGCGTGGCCGAGTTCCTCGATTTGAGCTATGTGAAGCCGAACACTCTCGGCAATACTCGGATGCTGCTGACGCTCTGAGCCCGTCCCCCACAGGAAGCGATGCCCGTGCCGATCTTCGCCGTCCACTACGTCTATTCCGAGGCCACCGCCGCCGACCGCGACGTCCACCGACCCGAGCACCGAGCCTGGCTGGCCGGGCTGCTCGAGTCGGGCACCCTGCTGAGCAGCGGTCCGTACCCGGACGGGTCCGGAGCGCTGCTGCTCTTCCGCTCGCCGGACCCGGGACAGCTGAAGGACCTGCTCGCCCAGGACCCGTTCGCCCGGGCGAACCTCATCGATGACGTCCGCGCCGTGGAATGGGCCCCCGTCTTCGGCGCCTTCGCACCCTGAGCGGCTACCGGTCCGCTCGGACCCGCGTGCGGAGCAGGCTGGCGACCGTCGCGACCACCAGGATGACCAGGATCACACCCAGCGAGACCGACGTGGAGATCTCCGGGACCGCGACGTGCTCGCCGCCGTTGACGAACGGCAACGTGTTCTCGTGCAGGGCGTGCAGCACCAGCTTCATGCCGATGAACGCCAGGATCGCCGCCAGCCCGTAGGACAGGTACACCAGCCGGTCGAGCAATCCGCCGATCAGGAAGTACAGCTGCCGCAGGCCCATGAGCGCGAACGCGTTCGCGGTGAAGACCAGGTACGGCTGCTCGGTCAGTCCGTAGATGGCCGGGATGGAGTCCAGCGCGAAGAGCAGGTCGGCGAACCCGATGGCCAGTAGCGCCAGCAACAACGGCGTGACCACCCGGCGTCCGTCCACTCTGGTCACCAGCTTGTCGCCGTCGTATTCATCGGTGGTCGGCAGGACCCGCTTGGCCAGCGCGACGATCCGGCTGTCTCGTTTCTCCTCGACCTCGACCTCGTGGCCGCTCTCGCGCAACAGCTTGACCGCGGTGTAGACGAGGAACATGCCGAACAGGTAGAACACCCAGCTGAACGCGCCGATCGCGGCCGCGCCGACGGCGATGAACGCGCCGCGCATGGCCAGGGCGAGCACGATGCCGATCAGCAGCACCTTCTGCTGGTAGATCCGCGGCACCGCGAAGGTGGACATGATGATCAGGAAGACGAACAGATTGTCGACCGAGAGCGCTTTCTCGGTGACGAAACCCGCGTAGTACTCCCCGGCGTAGGTCGAACCCCACTGCCAGGCGACCACGCCGCCGAACAGCAGCGCCAGCCCGATGTAGACCCCGGACCAGAAGCCGGATTCCCGGAACGTCGGCTCGTGCGGAGTGCGCACGTGGGCGTAGAAGTCGAAGACGAACAGACCGAGGATCACCACGACGGTGATCCCCCATTCGAGTGCGGTTACGTGCATGCGGCGTGCCGATCGAAGAACATGACGTCCATAATGCCCGATTTGTCCGTTACTGCGCGATAGCGGGGTGATTGCCGACCATAATTCCACATGCGTTCACCCGGCCGTTCGTGCCACCGTCGACGTTGGTGGCCGACGACTACCGCACCGCCTACTTCGAGACCGACGCCCGGTTCAGCCGGACCACCACGCACGAACGGAACCTCTCGGCAAGGTCGTGACCGCGCTGCCGCGGCGGACCTCACGCTGACCGGCCTGGTCGAACATCGCAGTGTTCCGTGGAACGCGCTGCCCGGCCTGATGACAACGGGCCGGGACGGTGAATGGCGGCTGGCCCGGCACCCGAAAGGCTACCGTTGAGCCATACCCTTCAGGCACGGAAGAACTGACCGGGTAGGGTCGTCGGCTAAGGAAAAGCGGTTCCCAACACCGACATCCGGTGTTACCTTCTGAGCCGGCGAAGATCAGACCACAGGAAGGCGAGACGATGACCGGGACAGCGGAGCGACAGGTGTCGCCGAGCGATGTCTCGCGCACCGGCGCCGCGCTATCGGCTTGGTCCGTCTCCTGGAGAGCCGCGCGGAGCCGCCCCTGAACGTGTCTTTCGCAGACCGTATCGAAAGGGGTCACTCCGCGGCGAATCGCCAGGAGCGACCCCTTTTTCGTGCGAACGGACGTAGCTCAGCCGGTAGAGCAGCGGTCTCCAAAACCGCGGGCCGGGGGTTCGAATCCCTCCGTCCGTGCCCAATCCTTCAGGTCGGAACCCCGACCGATCCCTCGTAGCCCAATCGGTAGAGGCGCCGGACCTAGATTCCGGTAGATGCGAGTTCGAATCTCGCCGAGGGAACCAGCCGGATCACTCCGACTCGTCGGAGTCGCCGCCGTCCCCGCCGCCGCGGATCGACCACAGCAACCCTTCCAGTTCATCGGGTTTCACCAGCACGTCGCGCGCCTTGGACCCCTCGCTCGGGCCGACCACGCCCCGGGTCTCCATGAGGTCCATCAGCCGTCCCGCCTTGGCGAAGCCGACGCGCAGCTTGCGCTGGAGCATGGAGGTGGACCCGAATTGCGAGGTGACCACGAGTTCCACCGCCTGCAAGAAGACGTCGAGATCGTCGCCGATATCGGGGTCGACGTCCTTCTTCTCGCCCGCCTTCGCGGCGGTGACGCCTTCTTGGTATTCCGGCTCCGCCTGGTTCTTGGTGAAGTCGACGACGCCGTGGATCTCCTCGTCGCTGATGAACGCACCCTGTAACCGGGTCGGCTTGCCCGCCCCCATCGGCAGGAACAAGCCGTCGCCCATGCCGATCAGCTTCTCCGCGCCGGGCTGGTCGAGGATGACCCGCGAGTCGGTCAGCGAGGAGGTCGCGAAGGCGAGCCGGGAGGGCACGTTGGTCTTGATCAGGCCGGTCACCACGTCCACCGACGGCCGCTGCGTGGCCAGCACGAGGTGGATGCCGGCCGCACGAGCCTTCTGCGTGATGCGGACGATGGCGTCCTCCACGTCGCGCGGAGCGGTCATCATGAGATCGGCCAGCTCGTCGACGATGGCGAGGATGTACGGGTAGGGCCGGTACACCCGTTCGCTGCCCAGCGGCGCGGTGATCGCCCCCGACTTCACCTTCTTGTTGAAGTCGTCGATGTGGCGCACCTTGTTGGCCTGCATGTCCTGGTAGCGCTGCTCCATCTCCTCCACCAGCCAGGCCAGGGCGGCCGCGGCCTTCTTCGGCTGGGTGATGATCGGCGTGATCAGGTGCGGAATGCCCTCGTACGGCGTCAGTTCCACCATCTTCGGATCGATCAGGATCATCCGTACCTCGTCCGGCGTCGCCCGCTGCAGCAGCGACACCAGCATCGAGTTCACGAAGCTGGACTTACCCGAACCGGTGGAACCGGCGACCAACAGGTGCGGCATCTTGGCCAGATTCGCCGAGACGAACTCACCCTCGATGTTCTTGCCAAGACCGATCACCAGCGGATGGTGGTCGGTGCGCGTGGAGGGCGCCTTGAGCACGTCGGCCAGCCGGACCAGCTCGCGGTCGGCGTTGGGCACCTCGATGCCGACCGCGGACTTGCCGGGGATCGGCGCGAGCAGCCGGACGTTCTCCGTCGCGACGGCGTAGGCGATGTTGCGCGCCAGCGCGGTGATCTTCTCCACCTTCACGCCGGGGCCGAGTTCGACCTCGTAGCGCGTCACCGTCGGGCCGCGCACGAAGCCGGTCACCGCGGCGTCGATCTTGAACTGCACCAGCACCTCGGTGATCGCCTCGATCATCGATTCGTTGGCGGCGCTGCGTTTCTTCGGCGGATCCCCGTCGGTCAGCAGCGACAACGGCGGCAACGTGTAGTCGCCTTCGACCTCACGGTCGGTGACGAACTCCAGCTGCTTCGGCGGCGGTGGCGTCTGATCCTCCACCACCGCGGCGGGGCGCTGCTTCTTCGGCTTCGGTTTCGGCGCGGGTTCCTCGACCCCGATCTGCTTGGCGTCGCGTAGCGGGGGCTCGCCCAGCGACTCGGTGACCGCGTCGGGATCGCCGAACTCGTCGGGCGGGTAGTTCTCCGCGGGCGTGCGACCGCGCCGCTTGGCGGCGGCGCGATGCACCGGGAATCCGTCGGCGTCGTAGTCGGCCGGGTCGTAGTCTCTATGCTCGCCGTCGAATTCGCCGTATTCGTCGCCACCTGTCTCGGTGCCGAGGTAGCGCCGCAGCTTGGCGGGGACCTCGCGCACCGTCGTCCCGGTCACCAGCAACGCGCCGAAGACGATGGCCAGCAAAAGGATCGGGACCGAGAGCCAGGCGGTGAGGCCGTCGGTCAGCGGCCCGCCGGTCACGAAGCCGACGAAACCGGCTGCGCGGGAACGCCCGTGCGCGTCGGTGGGGGCGCCCGCGGCGATGTGCCACAGCCCGAGGACCGGCAGGCCGATCAGCAGGCCGCCGAGCACCAGCCGCGGCCGGATCTCGGGGCGCGGTTCGGTGCGCATCAGGACGACGGCGATTCCGGAGGCGACGAACGGCAGGCATGCGGAGGCCGATCCGGAGATCGCGCGGATCACGTCCTCGACCAGGTGGCCGATGGGACCGCCTGCCGACAACCAGACCGCCGCCGCTATCACGGCGCTCACCGCGATCAGCGCCAGCGCTACGCCGTCGCGCCGATGTCCGTGTTCGATCTCGCCCGCACGGCTCAGGGCGCGTGTGGTGGCGCCGAGCCCGCGGGCCAGCATGGTCCAGCCGCTGCCGATACCCCGGCTGATCACCGTCAGCGGAGCCGTGTCGGACGGACGGCGCGCCGGGCGCCGGGCCGCGGTGGCGCGTCGGCGGGGCGTGGCGGTCGCCCTGGGCGTGGCTGCGCGGGGCGTGGCCGTGCGGGGCGTGGCCGCGCGAGACCGCGCCGCAGTGGTCCTCCCCCGCGCCGATCCCGCCCGCGCCCGACTGGTCGTGGTGCTGCGGGACTTACCTGCCATGGCCCCAGGCTAGCCGCAATCGCCCCATCCGGACCATCCGCAACACTGGTGCCGTTGCGCCTCTGGCGGCTTTTCGCCGATCCCCCGGTCCCGCGCGACGGGGTGGCGGCGCGGAAATCAGAACGACCGGTCGGACTCGAATACCGCCCGAACGGCCTCGGGAGATCCGGCGGTCTCCAGCCGCACTTCATCCCGGCCGAAGGCATGCAATACCAGTTCCGACGGCTTGCCGGTCAGCGTGACGACATCCTCGGCGGCGGACCGCACCACCGTGCGCCTGCCGTCCGGCGTCGCCAGCTCCACCGTGACCGGCGCCTTGCGGTAGGCCATCCTGGCCATCTTGCGCAGCACCGACCACAGCTGTTCCTCGTCGGCTGCGGGCAGTTCACGTGGCTGCCAACCGGGCTCGGCGCGGCGCACGTCCTCGTGATGGACGAACATCTCCGACAGATTGACCACGGCGTCGACCGGTCGCAGCGGCGACCACCACGGCGGGCCGGTACGCACCAGCTCCAGCAGTTCGGGGAACGGCTTGCCCGCCGCCTTCGCTTGCACACGCTCGAGATACCCCGCAAGCGGCTTCAGCAGGATGCCCGGCGCGGCGTCGGGCCGCCGTTCGCGAACCACCAAGTGCGCGGCCAAGTCCCGCACCGTCCACGTACCGCAGAGCGTCCGCGCGTCCGGTCCCGCGGCCTCCATCGCCGCGACGATTCCCCGGCGTTCCCGCTGTGCCATAGTCACACCCTGAACATACCGACCGCTCGGCCATGCTGCCGCGCGGCGCGACGCACCGCGATCACCGCAACCGCCGCGCCACCAGCCGATCCCGCACCGGGATCTGACCGCAGCGCGCGGCCGACCGCGGAAACCGAAGCACTGCCGCGCCTCGGCCTCATCCGGAACCGGATCGTTACGACCTTGCGGTTCAGCGGGTTTCACCGCACAAAAAAGGCAGCGTGAGTCCCGCCTCCGGGTTGCGAGGCAGCTGACCGTGGGCCACACTTGGCGCCACGCCGATCGACGTGCATCCATAGCATGGCATTCGCGGCTCTCCCTGCCGGGAAATCTCCGGCTAGCGTAATGAGAATCGGCTCTGTACCTTGTCACTCGGTCCATCGGGTCGTGGGCCAATGACAAGAAGGGGCAAATCCTCGTGAAGAAGTTTGCTACCGGTGTGGCCGCGCTCGCGGCGGTAGGTGCCGCGCTGGCTGTCAGCGCGCCTGCCGCGAATGCCTACACCAACAACTACGGCGCGATCGCGCTGTCCACCTCCACCGGTCTGATCGGGTACTCCTACGACTACCCGAACTCGGCTGCCGCGGAGCAACGCGCGATCAACTCTTGTGGCGCAGGGGATTGCCAGTCGGTGGTCTGGTTCCGCAACGGCTGCGGCGCCGTGGCGTACTCCAGCGGCACCGGCACCTGGAGCTGGGGGTACGCGTCGTCGCGGCGCAGCGCGCAGGGCCAGGCCTTGGCGCACAACGATTCCGATGCCTACATCGTGCACTGGAACTGCACGTCCAACCACGGCTGACGCCCGGAATTCGAGAAGGAAACAACGTGAAGCACCGCACTTTCCGGACCACCGTGGCCGTCGTCCTCACCGCACTGGCGTGCTCGTTGACCGCCTGCGCCTCCAACGACGACTCCTCGTCCCCGAGCACCAGCGCCGCTCCCGGGCACCCCGCGGGTGAATTGGAGGGCGGCTCGGGCAAGGGCGACAAGGAGGCAGGCTCCGCGCCGACCACGCCGTCCTCGCCCGTATTGCCGAAGTCCACCACGCAGCAGCTCAACGAGCGGCTGCAGAAGGCGTTCGACCCGAACGTGCCGAACACCGAGAAGATCAGCTGGATCCAGGCCGCCGAGCAGGATCCCTATCTGGTCGCCAACCTCGTCGACGCCGCGAAGAAGCAGAAGGTCACCGTCGAGGTCACCAACGTGGGCGACCCGAAGGACGGCAAGCTCAAGGCCGACGCCAAGGTCACCATCGACGGCACCCCGGTGGACAGCGCGTTCATCCAATTCGTGTCCGAGGGCGGCCAGTGGAAGGTCGACCACACCTTCGCCTGCAACATCGTCAAGAGCGCGAAGATCGAGTCCGCGGCCTGCCAGGAGTAAGCCGCTACCGCGTGAGAAGCGCCGGGCAGCTGGGCTGCCCGGCGCTTTTCGCTGTGCGGAAGGTCAGACGCCGATCACGGTCGGCACGATCATCGGACGACGACGGTAGGTATCGGCCACCCAACGGCCCACCACGCGGCGCACGCCCTGCGCGATGCGATGGGTGTCGGTGACGCCCTCGCCCGCCAGCCGCAGCAGTTCGGCTTCCACCAGTTCGGCCGCATCGAGCAGTGCGGTGGGATCGTCGGAGAAGCCGCGTCCGCTCAGCTCCGGCGTGCTCACCGCCTTACCGGTGGTCTCGTCGATGGCGACGGTGATGGCGATGAAACCGCCCTCGCCGAGCACCAGCCGGTCCGACAACGTCGATTCCCCGACGTCGCCCACCGAAAGCCCGTCGACGTAGACGTGTCCCACCGGCACCCGGCCGACGACCGAGGCTATGCCGTCGACCAAGTCGACCACCACGCCGTCCTCGGCGAGCACCACCCGCTCCTGCGGCACCCCGGTCGCCACCGCCAGCGCCGCGTTCGCACGCAGGTGGCGCCACTCGCCGTGCACCGGCATCGCGTTGGTCGGACGCACCGCGTTGTACAGGTACAGCAGCTCGCCCGCCGAGGCGTGCCCGGAGACGTGCACCTTGGCGTTCTGCTGGGTGATCACCGTGGCTCCGAGCCGAGCCAGGCCGTTGACCACCGCGAACACCGAGTTCTCGTTCCCCGGGATGAGCGAGGAGGCCAGCACCACCAGGTCGTCGGGGCGGATGTTGATCTGCCGGTGGTCGCCGCGCGCCATCCGCGACAGCGCCGACAGCGGCTCGCCCTGCGAACCCGTCGAGATCAGCACCAAGCGATGGCCGGGCAAGGTGGCGGCGACGTCGAGGTCGACGACCACGCCCTCCGGCACGGTGAGATAGCCCAGATCCTGGGCGATCTGCATATTGCGGACCATCGAGCGGCCGACGAAGCACACCCGCCGCCCGTACTTCTGGGCCACGTCGACGACCTGCTGGATGCGGTGCACGTGACTGGCGAAGGATGCGACGATGACCCGGCCGCGTGCCTTGCCGATCACCGAGTCCAGCACGCCGCCGATCTCCCGCTCCGGCGTGACGAAGCCGGGGACCTCGGCGTTGGTGGAGTCCACCAGGAACAAATCGACGCCCTCGTCACCGAGCCGGGAGAATCCGGCCAGGTCGGTGAGCCGCCCGTCCAGCGGAAGCTGGTCGAGCTTGATGTCACCGGTGTGCAGGGCGACGCCGGCCGGCGTGCGGATGGCGACGGCGAGCGCGTCGGGAATGGAGTGGTTGACGGCGAAGTACTCGCAGCCGAACGGGCCGTGCGCGGTGTGCTGCCCCTCGGTCACTTCGATGAGCTTCGGGTGCAGGCGGTGTTCCCGGCACTTCGCGGCGACCAGCGCCAGGGTGAACTTCGAGCCGACGACCGGGATGTCGGGCCGCAGCCGCAGCAGGAACGGCACCGCCCCGATGTGGTCCTCGTGCCCGTGCGTGAGCACGACGGCCACGACATCGGCGATCCGGTCCTCGATGGGGCGGAAGTCCGGCAGGATCAGGTCGACACCGGGCTGCTGGTCCTCCGGGAACAGCACGCCGCAGTCGACGATCAGCAGTTGGCCGCCGTACTCGAAAACCGTCATATTGCGGCCGATTTCGCCGATGCCGCCGAGGGCGACCACGCGCAGGCCGTTTTCGGGGAGGGCGGGCGGAGCGCCGAGCCGGTCGTGCGCGGCGATCGGATCCGCCTGCGCCGGAGGCTCTTCGACCCGCCGCGCACCGGACTGTCCCCGTCCGCGGCCCGCTCGCCGGGATCCCGCATCCTGCGTCCTGGTCTGTCGACGCGCCTGCGCGGGCGCGGGCTGCTCGGCTGGAACGGCGGGCACCGTCGTCTCGTCGAGCGCCGGTTCGGGCAGCGCGACGGTTTCCGACGGCGTCTGCTCGGCCGGTGCGGCGGGGGCGGGCGCTCCGGCGGGACGGGACGCGCCGCGACGGCGGCGACGGGGTAGGGACTCGCTCACGAAAGCACTCCCACCGCTCGCAGGTCCGCGGCGAGCACTTCCAGCTGCTCGCCGGTCGGCATCAGTTGCGGCAGGCGCGGTTCGCCGACCTCCACGCCGAGCAGCCGCAAACCACCCTTGCTCATCGCGACGCCGCCCAGCCTGGCCATCGCGGCGTGCAGCGGCAGCAGCGTGGTGTTGATCTCGCGGGCGCGCACGACCTCGCCCGCCGTGTACGCCTCCAGCAGCGCGCGCAGCCGTTCGGGCGCGAGATGTCCGATGACGCTGATGAATCCGGCCGCGCCGACCGACAGCCAGGGCAGGTTGAGCGCGTCGTCACCGGAGTAGAACGCCAGGCCGGTGCTCGCGATGAGTTCGGCGCCCATGTTCAGGTCGCCCTTGGCGTCCTTGACCGCGACGATGCGCGGATGCTCGGCGAGCTTGCGGATGGTGTCGCTGGCGATCGGCACCACCGACCGTCCGGGGATGTCGTACAGCGTGACCGGCAGATCGGTGGCATCCGCGACGGCGGTGAAATGAGCGATCAGTCCCTCCTGCGAGGGCCGGGAGTAGTACGGCGTCACCACGAGCAAACCGTGCGCACCCGCCCGCTGCGCGTTGCGCGCGAGCTCGATCGAATGGGCGGTGTCGTAGGTGCCCGCCCCCGCGATCACGGTCGCCCGCTTGCCGACGGCGTCGACGACGGCGCGCAGCAGATCGGCCTTCTCCGATTCGGTGGTGGTCGGCGATTCACCGGTAGTTCCCGAGATCGCGAGCAGGTCGACGCCGCGGTCGACCAGGCGGGCCGCGAGCGCGACCCCGGCATCGACGTCGAGCTTGCCGTCGGCGCTGAAGGGGGTCACCATAGCGACACCTACCGTGCCGGACGCACGCAGCTCCGTTGGCGTCGATTCACCGTTCTTCATGGTCAGAAAGGCTACCCGGTCGGGGACACGCCCTCGACACCGTCGTCGGCGATCAGGCCGCAACAAGGACGCGAATCCATATCGACGACGGTGCGATGATGTCATTTCGCCGCTTGCCCGATGTCATTCATGACGTCACACTGACATCATGGATTTGAACAAATACACCGGCCAACTGCGCGAGAACCTGATCGCCGCCGCGGCGCTCGGTGACGAGAAGACGCAGGCCACGGCGGCCGCACTGGCCGCGGCGACGGAAGGCCCGGCCCGCTTGGCGCTGCTCGCCGCGCTGTCGGACCTCGCCGCCGAGGTCAGCGCCGCGCTCGGCGACCGCACGGTGCACGTCTCGGTCGACGGCACCGACGCCTCCATCGATGTGCGCAAGAGCACGGTGGGCGAGCAGAGCGCCTCCTTCGAGGAGATGACCGGGGACATCAGCAGGGTCACGCTGCGGCTGGTGGAACAGATGAAGGCGCGTGCGGAAGAGGCTGCCGCACAGAGTGGTCAGTCCCTGAACTCGTGGCTGTCGAGCGCCGTCCACGGAGCATTGCGCGATCAGATGCGCGGGTACGGGCCCAAACGAGACATCTGACCCGAACGCGCTACAGCAATGCGGCGAGATTGCCGCGATCGCCTGTCGCGACCTCGTCCAGTTCGAGCCAGTCCGCCAGCTCGCGCAGCGCGCCGCCGAGGGCCTGCGCGGTGGCCGGAGTGTCGTAGCCGGGCTCGGCGAACGCGGCCGGCACCCACAACCGGCCGTTCGCGCGTTCCGCCCGCAGATCGACGCGGCCCACGAGTTCGCCGTCGAGCAGGAACGGGAAGACGTAATACCCGTGCACCCGTTTGTGTTCCGGGGTGTAGATCTCGATGCGGTAGTGGAAGTCGAAGATCCGCTCCGTACGGGCGCGGAAGAAGATGAGCGGGTCGAACGGGCACAGCAGCGCCGCGCCTTCGATGCGACGCGGCGTGGGAGTGCCCGCCCGCAGATAAGCCGGTTTCCCCCAGCCCGCCACCTCCACCGGGATCAGCTCGCCCGCGTCCACCAGATCGGCGATGGCGGGTTCGGTCTGGGTGCGCTGGAGGCGGTAGTAGTCCCGCAGGTCCGCTTCGGTGCCGATGCCGTGCGCGGTGGCGGCACGCAGCACGAGCTCACGAACGGCGTCCTGCTCGGTGACGTCGCGTGCCAGCACCTCGGCGGGCAGCACCCGCTCGGTCAGATCGTAGTGCCTGGTGAACCCCACACGCGTGGCCACAGACAGCGCGCCCGCCGCGAAGAGTTGCTCGCAGATCATCTTCGTATCGCTGAGATTCCACCAGGAGCCCTTCGGCCGCGGCTTGTCCAGCTCCAGGTGACGCTCCACCTCACCCGCGGTGGCCGGGCCCACCGCGGTGATCACGTCCAGGATGTCCTTGCCCAAGGTCGGATTGCGCTCGACCACCTTGCGCATGCCGGACCAGCGCCCGTGCTCGTAGCGCCGCATCCGCCAGCGCAGCAGCGGCCAGTCCTCGACCGGGATGAGCGCGGCCTCGTGCGCCCAATACTCGACGAGCGACCGTGGCCGCCGCGAGCCGTTGCTCCACGCGGCTTGATCCAGGAGCGTGCGGTCGTAGGGCCCGATCCGGCTGAACACCGGCGCGTAATGCGCCCGCACCACCGCCGACACCGAATCCAGCTGCAGCAGTTGCGTCCGGTCCAGCACGCCGAGCACCGTCCGCCGCGTGATCCGACCGGGCTTGCGCGCCCCGAAGCCCTGCGCCGCCAACGCCGTTCGCCGCGCCGCCGCCGCACTCATCTTCCGCATAACCGACAACGATGCCATGGGGCACCGACAGGTCAGGTGGATACCGTGACCGCGCCCGTGGCGTCGATCTCGGTGCGGCGGTCGCGGTCCGACGCGGTGGCCAGGACGGTCGCCAGGATGCGGCGGCCGGTCGGGAGGATGCGGACGGTGACCGAACCGTCGTTGGCGGCGTCCAGTTCTTTGGTGGCGGCGTCGATCACCTGCTGGCGCACCCGATGCGAGACGCCGGTGAAACCGCCGTCGTCGAGCAGGATCACCTCGACACCGCGGGAGCGCGCTCCGCGGGCGGCGCTGCTGAGTTGGTCGGTGGCCAGCTGCGGTGCCCGAAGCCCGTCGCGGAGTTCGGCTTCCAGGAGCCTGCACTGTTCCCGCTCGGCGGCGGTGAGTTCGTCGCCGTCGGCGATGCGTTCCAGGATCGGGCGCGCCACCGCGTCCAACCGAGCCAGCTGACGGGTGCGTTCGGAGTTCTCCGCGGCCATGGCGGCTTCGGCGGCGGCGCGCATGGCCGCTTCGTCGCGCAGCAGCCGCAGCGATCGCTGGGTGGGCCGCATGATCGCCGCGAACAGGGAAACCCCGGCGACCGTGGCGACCGGCACGATCGAACCGACGACGACGCCCTCCCGCAGGCCCGCCACCACACCGACCACGGCGATCACCACGCCGATGCCGGCGACACCGAGCCAGGCCGCGGCCGATCGTCCGCGCAGCACCAGCACGGCCAGCACGTAGGACGCGGCGAACGCCGTCCACACCTGCTTCGACCAACCGTGCTCGACATCGAACGAGGTCAGGGTGGTGGCCAGCGGTCCGGAGGCGGCGACGAACACGGTCGCGGGCCAAGGCAGCGGGTCGGTCGGCGCCGCCATCACCACGACACCGGCCAGCGCCAGCACGACCAGTGCCGCGACCGCCGCGGCCACCGGCGATTCCGAGAAGTTCCGGACCATGTACAGCACGATGGTCGCTTCGAGCACGACCAGGAACAACCAGGCCGCGCGGTCGCGGAGCCCGAGCAGATCGCGCAACCCGAATTCGGTTTCCGTCTCAGCCATTTCCGCCCCACACCAGCGTCACGGTCGTTCCCTCGCCCGGCTCGGATTCCACGAACCCGGCGCCGCCGGACAGCTGACGCATGCGGCCCAGGATGCTCACCGAGATGCCGAGCCGATCGACGGGCACCGCGCTCAGGTCGAAGCCCGCTCCGTCGTCGCGGAACACCACGCGAATCCCGCCGGCGCTGATCGTCACAGTGACGGTCCGGCGCACCTCTCGCCCGACGACGGTGGCGTGCCGCAGGCTGTTGCGCACGGCCTCGGCCAGCGCGGCCGCGATCGTGCTCGCGGCGTCCACCGGCAGGTGCAGATCGTCGAATCCGGCCCAGCGTCGCGTGGTGAACCGGATACCGGGGTTCACCTCGTGCACGGCCGAGCGCAGGAACCCGATCGCGGATTGCGCGTCCAGGCGGTCGAGTTCGATCTCGGCGCCCCGGCACTCGTCGAGTTGTTCCAGGGTCCGTTCGGCTTGGCGGCGCAGCACCGGAGATTCGGTCCCGGTGCGAGAGGCATCCAGCAGAGTGGACAGCACGGCGTCATGGATCAGCGCGGCGAATCGCGCTCGTTCCCGTTCCCGGGCCGCCGTGCCCGCGACCGCCGCCGCGCGGCTGCTCTCGATCGCCGACTCACGATCCACTCGGGCCGCCGCCGCCCTGGCATAGATCACGCACCACAGGAACAGCGCGCTCAGTCCCGCCGCCCTGGCGAAATCGCCCAGCAGCGCGAGTGCGGTGGTCTCCCGCAGCACGACCAGATTGGCCAGCGCGCTGAACGCCGCACCCACCACCAGGTAGGCCACGGCCAGCGGTGGACGCCAGGCGAGCACGGCCGCGAGCACGCCGAGTGCCAACACCCGATACAGCCACACCGAAGCCGCTTCGGCATTCGGCGCCGCGTACGCCACCGGAACCACCGCCATCGCCCCGAGGAAACTCACCGCCGCCGCACCGGCCACCCGCTGGATCACGCGCGGGCCCATACCGACCGAAACGACCGCGAGCACCGGGAACAGTCCGAACGCCAGCACCACCTCGACGATCGTCCACTGAACGGGCACGAAGCGGCCCTGATCGGCGATCTCGGGCAGCTCCACGATCGCGGCGATCACGCCGGCGATGCCGATGGCGAAACCGAACCGGCGCAGGATGCGATCGGCGGCGCCCTCGGAGGCCTTCTCCCTGGACAGCGCGACGACTCCGCGACGCCAACGGCTCGCACGCGGCCGGTCGAGCGGGCGGGAACGGGGGTGCGACGGAGTGTCCAGCATGCTGGACGCGGTCATCCGCGCTGCCGCTCGGGAACCGGCAACCACCCGTCCTCCACCGCCCGCTTGTAGAGGTCGGTCTTGGTGGGCGCCGGACGACCGGCGTCGGCGTACTTCTGCCGGATCCGGCCGAGATAGTCGTTGACCGTCTGCTCGGACAGGCCGGTCAACCGCGCGACCCGGGATGCCTTCTCCCCGGACGCGTACAGCGTGAGCACTTCCTCCTGGCGCGGGCTCAGGCCCACGTCGGACAGCTGCGGATCGCCGTCGATGGCGGCCGCCCAGTCGGTGGTGACCACCTGTTCGCCGCTGGCCGCACGGCGCACGGCGGCGACGACCGTCGGCACGTCCTCGGACTTGCGCACCACACCGAGCACCCCGGCGCGCGCGGCGGACCGCACCAGGAAGGCGTTGTCCGCGCCGGTGAAGACCAGCACCTCGATGCCGCGGTCACGCAGGGCGCGCACGTTGTCCTCGGGCGAGGACCCGTCGGCCAGCCGCAGGTCCAGCACCACCAGATCCAGCTTCGGCGCGCCGTCGGCGGCGGACAGCAGTTCCGGCACGGTGCCCGCGGTCAGCACCAGATCGAGATCCGTTTCCCGCGCGAGCATCGCGGCGAGACCGATCGCGACCGATTCGTGGTCCTCGACCAATCCGATTCGGCGCGGGGCGTTCTCGCTCCCTTCGGCCCAGGTCACCTGGCTCTCCCATCCCGAGGTACTCGTCCACATCCCCACCGCGACAACATCGCAGACAGTATGCCGGGCAATGGTGCGCCATGGTCAGACACCAGAATTCGGGGGATCAGGGCATCAGCCCGGCCGCGAGCGTGGCGCCCAGCTCCCAGCACCGCTGCAAATCCTCCTTGGCGGGCGGACCGGAGACCACGACCGCGGCGGAGGCCTGCTCCCAGCCCAGTCCGGTGGTGATGCTCGCCACCCCGCGCTCGGCGCCCTCGGTGCCTTCGTTGCCGTGCAGATACATGCCGTACGGACGCCCGCGCGTGGAGTCCAGGCACGGATAGTAGAACGTGTCGAACGCGTGCTTGAGCGCACCACTCATGTATCCCAGGTTCGCCGGACTGCCCAGCAGATATCCGTCGGCGGCCAGCACGTCGGAGGCGGTGACGGCCAGCGCGGCTCGGCGCACCACCTCCACGTTTTCGATCTCAGGGTCCGTGGCCCCGGAGACGACGGCCTCGAACATCGCCTGCATGTGCGGGGACGGCGTGTGATGGATGATCAGCAACCGGGCCACCCTGCGATGGTATCGGCCCGCGCGTTCGTCAGTCGGTGCCGCGCTCGTGCCGTTCCAAGGCGACCGCGCGGCGCATGGTCTCGCGGGCCCTGGTGCGGTCACCGGCGTAGTCGTAGGCGCGCGCGAGGCGGTAGGAGACGCGCCAGTTGTCCGGGTCGGCCTCCCACTCCGCCTTGACCGTCGCGAAAAGCTCGTCGGCGGCCGAGCGTTCGATGCGGCCGGACGGCAGGCGCGGCAACGCGGAGGTGTCGAGTTCCAGGCCCTCGTCGTGGATGCGCCGCGCCAGATGCTGATGCGCCAGGGCCGCACGCACCGTGGCCACGACGATCCAGACGCCCAGCAGCGGCAGGATCAGCACGCCGACGCCGATCACGATCGCCGCCACCTCGCCCGAACCGATCAGGCTGAACGCGATCCGGCCGAGCAGCAGGAAATAGAACACGAGCACCAAGATGAGCGCCGCGATCGGCGCGACCACCTTGACGATTTCCCCGCTGCCCTTGCGCTCGGCAGGCTCCGAGCCGCTCACGGTCGCGCTCCGGCCCGCCGCGGCGCTCGCCGCCGGCTCACAGGTCCAGGAACGGGTCGAGTCCGACGGTGAGGCCGGGGCGGTTCGCGATCTCACGCACGCCGAGCAGCACACCGGGGGCGAACGACGAGCGGTCGATCGAGTCGTGCCGGATCGTGAGCGTCTCACCCTGCGTGCCGAACAGCACCTCTTGGTGGGCGACCAGACCGGCGAGCCGCACCGAGTGCACCCGCACCCCGTCCACCTCGGCGCCGCGCGCACCCTCCAGCTCGGTTGTCGTCGCGTCGGGACTGCGGTTCAGGCCCGCTTTGTCCCGGGCGGCGGCGATCAAGCCCGCGGTGCGGTAGGCGGTGCCGGACGGCGCGTCCGCTTTGTTGGGGTGGTGCAACTCGATGACCTCCACCGATTCGAAGAACCGGGCGGCCTGCTCGGCGAAACGCATGGTCAGCACCGCGCCGATGGCGAAGTTCGGCGCGATCAGCACGCCGACTTCTGGGCGACCCGACAACCAGCTCCGCACCTCCGCCAAGCGAGCCTCGTCGAAACCGGTGGTGCCGACCACCGCGTGGATGCCGTGCTCCACCAGGAACTTCAGATTCCCCATCACCACGTCGGGGTGGGTGAAGTCGACGACCACCTGGGTATCCGCCGCGGCGAACCCGTCGAGCGAATCGTCCTTGTCGACGGCGGCGACCAGTTCCAGATCGTCCGCCGCCGTCACCGCCGCGCAGATCGCCTGTCCGACTTTGCCTCGCGCTCCGAGCACTCCGACCCGAATGGCCACCGCACCTCCTCGTTCCGTTTCCGGTCGGGATCAGCCTAATGGGCTAGGCCGACCGCGAGCCCGCCGCCCGACAGTGCCCCGCGAAAGGGCGGCAACCGCCTATCGCGCCCGCTGCGGTTCCCCGATCTCCGAGTTCGGCGCGCCGCCGAGATTCTCGACCATCCGCTGCAGGGTCCGCACGGTCGCGGCGAACTGTTCGTCACTGATTCCCTCCGCGAATTGCCTTCTACGCTCGGCGATCCGAACGAATGCCTGGTCGTGAGTGATGCGGCCCTCAGCGGTCAGCGACAGCACGCCCCCCTCGTCGGAGACCAGCCCGTCGGCGACGAGTCCGGCCAGTTCGGTCGGCCATTCGGAGTCGTCGGTCCAGAACGTGTCGAGCGCGTCGCGGATGTCATCGGCGCGCTGCGGTCCGTCGGCCAGCGAGTGCGTCACCTGCCAGCGCCTGCGAGTGAGTCCACCCGAGGCGAGGTCTTCGTCGAAGCGCTGGTTGATCAGTCGATCGAGCTCCACCAGCCAGTACCCGATGGGGCGATGAACGGCCATGACCACTTCCAATCTATGCATATCAACAACTGCATGTAGCATGACATATAAATTCCGGGCATGACAAAGTGAGCGAATGGACGAGGACGATGCGATCACCGTCGCCGTCGAAGCGGCGATGGTTCGGATCCGGCGCAGGCAGACACGCGGTGCGCTGAGCGACGGGGCGATTCCCGTCGCGGTGTTCCGCGCGCTGGACGCCGTGGCCGACGGCGCGGCCGACACGGTCGGCGCGCTCGCTCCCGCGCTCGGCGTGGATCAGCCGAGGGCCAGCCGCCTCGCAGCCCAGGCGGTGTCCTCCGGCCTGCTGGAACGCGTCGCCGATCAGCGCGACGGACGGCGTTCGGTCCTGCGCCTGACCGCCGCCGGGAACCAGGCGGTGGCCGCGGCCAGAGCGGGCAGGCGCGCCGCCATGGCCGCCGCCATGGCCGACTGGACCCCCGCCGAGCGCGCCGAGTTCGCCCGCCTGCTGGAGCGATTCGTCGACCGGATGGACCGGCCCGCCGGTTGAGCGACGCGCGCCGCACGCCCGCGGTCGAGCGGGTTCCGGCGGCGCACCGGGTCAGTCGAAGACGATGACCTGCCGCAAGGCGTGGCCCGCGGCGAGTTCGTCCATGGCGCGGTTGATTTCGTCGAGCCCGACGTGCGCCGAGACGAGCCGCTCCACCGGCAGACGTCCCGCCCGCCACATGCGGACGTACTCGGGGATGTCCCGCGACGGCACCGCGGAACCGAGGTAACTGCCGACGATGGAGCGCCCCTGGGCGACCAGCGCCAACGGCGAGATGCTGGCACGGGCGTCGGGAGCGGGCAGTCCGACCGTCACGGTCGTGCCGCCCGGAGCGGTCGCGGCGACGGCGGTCTCGAAGGCACGGACGTTGCCCGCCGCCTCGACCACCACCTCGGCCTGCACACCGAGCTCGGCGACCTCGGCCGGGGTGTACGCCGCGTGCACGCCCAATTCCCGGGCGAGCGCCAGCTTCTCCGGCACGGTGTCGACCGCGCTCACCTCGTGTCCCTCGGCGGCGAGCGACACCGCGACCAGCACCGCCGCCATCCCGACGCCGCCCAGGCCGACGACCATCACCCGGTCACCGGCGCCAGGTCGCGCCGAGTTCAGCAGAGCGCCACCGCCGGTCAGCACGGCGCAACCGAGGACGGCGGCGACCTCGGCGGGCACGTCGTCCTCGACCGGCACGACCGACCTGCGATCCACCACCGCGTGGGTGGCGAAAGCGGACACACCCAGGTGGTGGTGCACCTCGGTGCCGTCACGGGACAACCGCCTGCCGCCGTTGAGCAATTCGCCCGCGTTGTTGGCGACGCTGCCGGGCACGCAAGGCGTGCGACCGTCGGTCGCGCACCCCGCGCACTCACCGCACCGCGGCAGGAACGTCATGACCACGCGCTGCCCGACCGCGATATCGCCGTCACCGGGACCGACCGCTTCCACCCGGCCCGCGGCCTCGTGGCCAAGCAGCATGGGCACCGGCCGGACCCGGTTGCCGTCCACCACGGACAGGTCCGAATGGCAGATCCCCGCCGCCTCGATCCGGACCAGCAGTTCTCCCGGCCCCGGCTCGCGCAGCTCCAGATCGCACACGGTGATGGGCGCCGACTCGGCGAAGGGCGCCGGCGCCGCGATCTGCTCCAGGACCGCTCCACGAATCTTCATGCCGCCGACGCTACCGCGCCCTGCGGTCCGGGCACATGGGACGGTCGCCGCTCCTCGCCACGTCGGGCGCCGCCTGCGTACGATGCCGCGCATGGGTGTGGATCTGGTGGATGCGGTCGAGCGGTTGCACGCCGACCTCGCCACGTGGCTCGGGTCGCAAGCGCAGGCGGAGGTGTTCGAGCGATTCGCCGCGGCGCAGCACGAGCGGTTCAGTATGGTGACGACCGGTGGCGAAGTACTCGGGCGCGGCGCGTTGCTCGCGGGTGTCCGCGGCGCGCGAAACGCTCTGCCCGGATTGGCGATCGAAGTGTCCGAAGTCGAGGAACTCCTGCGCTCCGGCGACATCGCGGTGGTGCGGTTCCTGGAGACACATCGGACGGCCGGAAACGTCACCAGCCGCCGGGTGACCGCCGTGCTGACCACCGATGACCCCGGCGCGGTTCGCTGGCTGACGGTGCACGAGACCGAGTCCGCACCGACCTGACCCTTCCCAGCATCGGGATGCGCGCGATGCGTTCGCGTCCCGCCTGCCGGACAATTTCGACCTCGTTCCCGGACGCGGTTCGACGGTCGGGAACAGGGTGGACTCGAGGAGGTCGGTGCCGGTGGACCGGTGGGAACGCGACGGGCTGCGCTCCGCCAACAGCGGAATCCGCAACCAGGTGGACCACATCCTGGATGCGCTCGCCGAGCAGCGCACCCACCTGTCGGAGGCGCGCGACAAGCTGGCCGCCGTGCGGTGCACGGCCGCGTCGGCGGACAAGTCGGTGGAGGTGACCGTTGACGCGGCGGGCGTCCTCGTCGACGTACGGTTCGCGCCGACCGCGCTGCGCGGCACACCGGAACAGCTGGGCCGTTCGGTCACCGAAGCGGGCAAACAGGCGGCTCGGCTGGCCCGTGAACAGCACGCGGCGATCATCGCTCCGATCGTCGCCGAGGCAGGCTCGATCCCCGACCTGCCCGACCTGGTCCCCGGCGCCCCCAGCTTGCGCGCGGTGTGGGAATCCGCGCGCGACGAACCGGCGGGCTGATGCGCTCGGGATCTCCGGAGCGGTGATTCCTCGCCGGACGGGACGACCCGGGCGATCCGGGCCGACTCGACCGGCGAGGAATCACGGCCACCCCGAGTCCCGTTGCGGGGTAGGCGACTCGAGGTGGCTCGATAGTGCGGTTGTCGAATGTCGGCACATGGCATCTACCTCCGTTCTGGCGGGCAGCGCACGGGCTGCCGGTGGATGGGCGCGAGGATCAGGCGTACAGCTTCGCCAGGAAGGTGTTCAGGTTGTCGCGCACCCGCTCGATCTTCTCTTCTGGCGTGAGATCCTCGCGGTATCGGCTTCCGAGCGCGGGGCGCTTCTTGTTGCGCGCGTAGAGCGAGCAAGCGAGATCGGTGCACATGTAGGTGCCGACCGAGTTGCCCCTACGGCCGGATTCGCCCGCCTTGTGCGCGGTCATCAGCGAGACCCCGCCGCCGGTATGGGTGGTCAGGCAGATCGTGCACATCTGCGCCCGGCCGGTGCCGCCGGTCGCATAGCGCAGCGCCACGCCCACCAAGCGGTCGTCCCGCGGGACGACCAGGTAGCCGCGCCCGGGCAGAGACGGATCGCTCCAGCCGAGGAAGTCCAGATCCGCCCAGGGCCGTTCGTCCAGGTCCTTGGGTACCGGCAGCCGTTTGGCGTCGCCTTTCGAACAGTTGACGAACGACGACCTGATGTCGCGTTCGGTGACGGGTTCCACGATGGGTCTCCTTCGGTCGATCGGTGGACAAACTCGAGCGACGTTACGGTTCCGTGTTACGGGGAACAACGGATTTTCCGCCCTCCGCACACCGCGCCCAGCACCCATCGAGTGCGCCGAAATCATCGAACATCACTGCCTCCGAATCTGTTTCGGAGCCCACCTGCCGGGTATCCGTCGCGAGCGGAGGTGAGGCGGGTGGCGCAGGGATTGCAGAAGAGGTTTGCGGTGCGACGCCGGCTGCGCGGGCCCGCGGATCTGCCGTGGCGGTCGTGGTGGGGCGTGGTCGAGCGGTCGGTCGGCGAGTTCCAAAGGGACAATCTCACCGACTGGGCCGCGGCGCTGACGTACTACAGCGTGCTGTCGCTGTTTCCGGGGTTGATCGTGTTGACCGCAGGGCTTGGCATGCTGGGACGCGACGACACCAAAGCGCTGATCGACACCATGCGCGAGATCGCGCCGGGCAGCGGTACCGATCTGCTCGCCGACGCGGTGAACAACATAGAGCAAGCGCAAGCACCCGCCGGACCGCTGGCGTTGCTCGGATTGGCGTCGGCGCTGTGGACCGCGTCCGCCTACATCGGCGCGTTCATGCGCGCGACCAACGCCATCTACGACATCGCGGAGGGGCGGCCGGTCTGGAAGACCGTGCCGGTGCGGGTCGCCCTGACCGCCGCGGTGGTGGTCCTGCTGGGCGCCTGCACCGTCGGCGTCGTCGTCAGCGGTTCGCTGGCCGAGCAGATCGGCCGGTGGCTCGGCCTCGGGCACGCGACGATCACAGTGTGGGGCATCGTCAAGTGGCCGGTGATGATGGCACTGATCGGTCTGGTCTTCGCCCTGCTGTACTGGGCGGCGCCGAACGTGCGGCAGCCGGGATTCCGCTGGCTGACGCCCGGTAGCGCCATAGCCGTTCTCCTCTGGGCGGGCGCGTCTTGGGGATTCGCTTTCTATGTCGGCCACTTCGGCTCCTACAACCGGGTCTACGGCTCTCTTGGTGGCGTGGTCGTCTTCCTCGTCTGGCTGTGGATCTCGAACATCGCGATCCTGCTGGGGGCGGAACTCGATGCCGAACTCGCGCGTGCGCGCAGCATCGCAAGCGGCCACCCCGAGGAGGCCGAGCCCTACTTGCCGCCGCGCGACGAGCCCGACGAATGAGCGACAACCGCAAGGGTTTCGCGGGACAGCGCCGGCGCATCGGTGACACAGCCGCGCCGCACACGGCGTTTGAACCCGGCCGGTCAGGTAAATCGAAGCTCGTCTGAATCGGGCATTTTCGAGAGGATTCGCATGGCTCAGCGCACTGAAAGCCCCGTCGCAGGAAAGCCCGCCACCATGCCGTCGGACATCAAGGGGAAACTGTCGGTATTCGACCGCTTCGCGACAGCGGCCAGCGCACTGGCCTCCAAAGCGGGATTCTTCGTCTTCTGTGTGATCCTGGTCTTGGTGTGGGCGCCGACGATCTTCCTGCTGCCGAGCGTCGACACCTGGCAACTGGTCATCAACACCGCGACGACGATCATCACGTTCCTGCTCGTCGCGTTGCTGCAGAACACCCAGAGCCGCTCCGACGCCGCCATCCAGCAGAAGCTCAACGCCATAGCCGACGGGCTTGGCGATCTGATGCGCGAGCTGAGTTCCGAGCACCCCGAACTCCTGCGTCACCGCCGCGAACTCACCGACGCCGTCGGCCTCGAGAACCGGGAGAGCGCGGGATGATCGGCGCGCAGGCCGGCAGCAGCCGGCCTGCGCGTCCGCCGATCCGTCACCGCTGCTCGGTCTCGCCGCTCTTGTCGGCTTCCCGGATCGCTTCGGCGAGCTCACGGCGCAGGCGCTCGGCATTCACCTCGTCACCCGCGTCCGAGGCGGTGGTGATGTCCTGGCGCAATTGCGCGATCGTGTCCTGCGAAACCATAGGGCCTCCTCGTCTCTCGGGACGGCGTTGTAGAAGGACGCCACCGCGCCCTTCGTGGTCAGGGTGGCCGCTCAGGTGCGGACGAAACACGTCGATGCCCGCGCCACCCGCGCGTGCCCGTCCCAGGCGCCCGGTGCGATCGCCGCGCGGCGGGTAGAGTAGGAGTCTCCCGACGGTTGAAACGCAGCCGGAGCGGGTATTCACCTCATCTCGGTGCGTGCGGGATCGGAGCCTCGTCGCAGTTGGTGGTACCAACCGCGCGCCTCGCCTGAATCGACCACGGTTGTGACCAGGCCGCACGTCGAAGCAGAGTTGCTCGACAAACCTTTTACGACGTGCTGGGCGGGATGCCTTATCGAAACAGCAGGAGTGTCGCAGCAATGGAGTCATTGGCCTTCCACAGCGACAGTTTGGGCGACACAGAGGAATTCCTCAATTCCAACTACACCAGGATGCGGATCGGCACCAGCACCGGTGTGGCGGTGCGCACGGACATCACCCGGAAAATGCTCGGTCCGGTCAGCCTGGATGATCTCGACCTGAGCTTCGACATGAAGTACGACGCTCAGCCGCTGGGCAAGATCTGCCTGTGCGAGGTGGACTCGGGGTCGATCGAAGAGAACTATGCCGACGGCACCACCGACTTCTTCCAGCCCGGTGAACTCGGGCTGCTCACGCCACCGGACCTGCCGTACTCCGGGGTGGTCCACCACGCCCGCTACCGCATCACGATGTTCGATCCCGCGCTGCTGACCCGGGTGGCGGCCGCGAGCCCCGAGCACGACCTGGAGCCGGTTCGCCTGACGGGTCATCGCCCGGTCTCCGCGGTCGCGGCGAAGCATTTGTCCGACGTACTGGGGCATATGCGCGGTGTCGCCGCGGATCCTGTGGCCAGCGAGGCGCCGCTGATCGCATCCACCGCCGTGCAGTACCTGGCCGCCACCGTGCTGCACACCCTGCCGAGCACCGCACACCTGGATCCGACGGCGAGCGACCGCAACGACGCCCACCCCGACACCGTGCGGCGCGCAGTGGCGTACCTCGAGGCACATGTGTGCGAGGACATCAGCGTGGCCGACATCGCCGCGGCCTCCTATGTCAGCGCCCGTGCGCTGCAACTGGCGTTCCGCCGCCATCTGGACACCACGCCCATGGCGTATCTGCGGCGGCTTCGCCTGCGCGGGGCGCACGAACAACTGCGCGACTTCTCGCCCGACGACGGGCACACAGTGACCTCCATCGCCGCGACATGGGGCTTCGCTCACCCGGGACGATTCGCGACCGCCTACCGCGGCGCGTACGGCCGATCCCCGCACACGACGCTCAGCGCGTGACGCGGGGGCATTCGGCCTGCGACGAGTCCGGATGACCTCGGTCAGTCCCGCATGGCGCGCTCGCGGAGCTCGGCGAGCGTCCGTGCCAGAACACGCGAGATGTGCATCTGCGAGACGCCGAGCACCGCGGCGATCTGTGCTTGCGTGCGCGATTCGAAAAAGCGCATGTGCAGCACGCGCCGCTCTCGCTCGGGCAGTTCGGCGAGCAGCGGAGCGATCGCCAGGGCCTCGTCGGTCAACTCGTAGGACGGGTCCTCCTCGCCGAAGGTCTCCGCGATCCGGACCGAGGTGCTGCCGGTCTCGTCGTCCTCGACGACGGCGTCGATCGAGTTCGTGGAATAGGCGTTGCCTGCCAGCAGCGCTTGCGTGACTTCCGTCAGGTCGAGGTTCAACTCCACGGCGATCTCCAGAGCGGTCGGCATCCGTTCCAGGCGCTGGGAGAGCCGCTCCACGGCCGGGCCGATGGTCAACTGGATCTCCTTGATCCGGCGCGGCACCCGCACCGCCCAGCTGTGATCGCGGAAGTGGCGACGCACCTCGCCCATGATCGTGGGGACCGCGAACGACAGGAACGACGGTCCCCGCGCCGGGTCGAACCGATCGACCGCGAGCACCAGCCCCACAGTCGCGATCTGGTACAGATCGTCGTAGTTTTCCCCGCGACCGAC
The DNA here is from genome assembly GCF_044452545.1 of Nocardia sp. NPDC051900. NCBI lineage: Bacteria > Bacillati > Actinomycetota > Actinomycetes > Mycobacteriales > Nocardiaceae > Nocardia > Nocardia sp. NPDC051900. Next base: position 49,849 of record NZ_JBITBU010000008.1, read on the forward strand.
GAAGCGACGGGCGATGTGCTCGGCGAGCGGTAGACACCGCCGCAGAATCGCTTCCCGCAATCGCGAGCGTTCGGGATCGTTCTCGTCCATCGCGGACAGTTTCTCCAGCCACGGTTCGATGCCGTCGTAGCTGTCGGTTCCGCGCCGCGTCCGGCGGGGTGTGGCGGTCCTGTGGTTCGCGGTCGCCAATGACATGAGCTTCCTCGATTCCCGTTGTCCAGCGATCGACGCGCTCACCGGTGGTGAACGAGGCGATGATCGCGGGGTACCGCCCGGCGGCTGCCTCAAGCGCTCGTGGGCGGTCTTGTTCGTAAATCGGACGGCCGACAGCGTGGATCTGCGTTCTCGGGACCGCGGGTCAGCGCCGGACGCCGCCGGAGCGGAACTCCGGACGAACGGCACTCGCGCGGGTCGTGGGCGCCGCCGTGTACCGCAGGCGCCGGGCACGCGACGACCGGCACGCTCCGTCCCACTCCGAGGACGTCCACGATGCGCCGCACGGGGCCGTCGTCGGGCACGGTCACGCCGACCGAGATGCCCGCTCGCGCAGCCCATCTCGCCAGCCGCAGCACCATACTGACGCCCGCGCAGGAAAGAAAACGCAGCCCGCAGAGGTCGATCACGACCGAAGTGGGATTCGCGGTTGTGTCGCAGTAGTTTTCGACGACATCGATGATCGGGGTGAAGCACTCGTCGGCGTTCGCCGCGTCCAGTTCACCGTACGTCACCACGAGCAGACCATCCGCGGTCCGGATGCCTTTCACGCCGTACCGACAGGTCATGCGCACCTCCCGCGGCCGGTGTCGGCACGAGACCGCATGCTCGAGCCTGACAGCCATCGACGTGCATGTCAGCGCGATAGACGAAGTCCCACGGAACATCGGTCCGAAAAACGAAATGCCCGCACCGCCGGGGAGCCGCCTCTCGCACGATCAGTCGGGCGGTATCCGGTGATGGACGGTGAGCAGGATGTGGTCGAACGCGGCGACCAGGTCCGCAGGTGGCGGCGGGACGAGCGGAAGTTCGGCGATCAGTTGCTGGGCGAGCGCTCGTAATTTGGTGTTGGTCTCCTGAGAACGCCAGCGCAGCACTTGGAACGCCTGATCTGCGCTGATTTGATAGATGCGCATGAGCACCCCTTTGGCCTGCTCGATCACCGCGCGATTCTCGTAGAGTCCGGGCAGGGTCGCGGCGAGCATGGCTTGGTGCGCTTCGGCGATGGTGTCGGAGAGGTCGACGTAGAAACCGGAGGTGCCGACGGCGGTGCCGGTGTCGTCCAGGATCCGGTCGGCGACGACGAGCACGGTGTGTTCCTGACCGGACAGGTCGATGAACCGGTGCCTGCTCGAGAAGGTCTCCCCTCGATCGATGGCGCGCTCGATGATCTCGGCGACGTGCGTGCGGTCGTCCGGGTGCTTGTGCGCCAGCAACAACTCCGTGGTGGGCTCGATCTCACCGGGCCGGTAGCCGTGCATGCGATACACCTCGGCCGACCATTCCCAGCGACGGGTGGCGAACCAGAACCGGAAGCTTCCCACCGCGGGCTGGTCCGACGGTATGGAGCTATCTGCGAGCACGTCGGACATGTGGGGTTGCATGTGTTGAGTCATGAATGCAATGCCTCTCCGAGGTACAGGGGGCTTGCGGCCGCGACACCACGGCACCGCCGCCATCCCTTCGACGGGATCGCGCGGACACGGGCGCGTTCGGCCGAGAATCCGCTGTTGACTCAACGGCCGGCGCGCGCACACATCCTGACGGCAGCCGGTGACCTGCGAACCCAGTATGTCATCCGCGTCGGGCTCGGGCACGAGGAGGTTCGGTTCCCGCCGGAAAAGCGAGGAAGGACTCGGTTTCCGAGCTTCGGGGTGATCGCTTGGCACACAAGGTTTTCGAGGCAGGCGGATCAGGTCCACAGCCGGTCGCGGGCGGCGGACGCTCCGGAAACCGTCGCCGCTTCCGTCTCCGAGAACGCGGCGGCGGCGCCCGACCCGACAAACTCGGCTGCCGCGAGCACCGCGCGGCGCACCGCGCTCTCCGGTCCACGCCCCTCGGCCAAGCGGGCTGCCGCGGCAACGGCGAAGCTGTCCCCCGCACCGCAGGTGTCGGCGCCATCCGGCGCCCTGGCCACGGACGGAAGCGGGATGCGCAGGCGTTTGCCCGACGCGCGCAGGCAGACCAGGACCCCTTCCGTTCCGAGGGTCACCGCGATCGCCCCGACAGCCCACCCTTTGGCGAGCCTCCACAGGTCAGGTCCGTCGTCGAGCCGCCCGGACAGCAGGGTGAGCGCTTCCGCGTGATTCGGGGTGACCAGGGCCGCGCCCGGGATCGGTACGGGTCCGCGGGGATGGGGGTCCCAGACGATCGGAACGTGGTCGGCGTGGGCGCGCAGCAGCCCACGGATCTGCGGGTGGGCCGCGGCGCCGCCACCATAGTCCGAGACCAGGACCGCGCGCGCCGCCGCAAGCGCGGCGACCGCCTCGTCGGGAAGCAGGTCGGCGCCTACCTGCCCGGCGCCGGAGTCGATTCTGGTGATCAGGATGGGCCGCCGGGACTGCCGGGCACGGGCGTGGCCGTTCGGGGCGCAGGGGCCGATCGCCCGCACTCGCTGCTTGCAGACCGTCGAACCGCGCTGGGGAAGGGCGATGACCCGCACGTGCGAGTCCAGCAGCCCGCGCAGCCGGGCAGCCGCCTCGTCTGCCGCGAAGCCCGCGATCAGCACCACTTCGCGCTCCTGCGCCGCGGCGAGCCGGGCCGCCAATCCCGCGCCACCGGGGCGGAACGTCCGGTGCGCGACGTCGACGACGGGAGCGGTCGTATCCGGGCTGCATCGGTCGGCGCGGCCCTCGACATCGATGTCGAGCAGCGCGTCGCCGATCACGACGAGCGGGTCGCCCGCTGCCATCACGGCCGCTCCAGCTGGGAAGGCCCGAAGTCGGCCGACAGGTGCCGGGCTTCGGCGGCGCTCCCGCCACAGCCGTCGCCACCGGATCCGGCCGCCGGGCCCGCATGCTCGGACACCGTGGCGATCTGCACTGCTGTCTCCGTTCGCCGAGGACGATTGGATGGAACGCGCAGTTACCGATCCGGGCCTCACGGCGAAGCCCGCACGTGCGGACATGCCCGGACCGACCGCGCCGAAACATTCCGTCTCGGATGCGGCGCGGTTTGTGCCGTCGGACCCCGGGTAGAACGACGACATTCGTGCCGGGCCGTCGGATCGTCTCCACAGGAGGTCGCATGGGACAGACGAGCGCGATCGATGCCTCGCATCCGCGCGAGTCCGGGGAACCGCTCACCAGGCGACTGATACACGTTCTACGCCGGTTGGCCGGTACCGCACAGCAGGTCCACCGGGGGATGGCGAGTGACCATCGACTGGATGTGATCGCGTGAACCCGGCGGAGCGGCCGGGTGATTTCGTGGAGCGGATGACGGGATTCGAACCCGCGACCCTCACCTTGGCAAGGTGATGCGCTACCAGCTGCGCTACATCCGCATTCGCATCGCGGTGACCGTGATGCGACACAGAACATTAGCGGACACTCGTGGCAAAAAGCCAATCGCCGCTATGCCCGTACGACCCCAGACCGGTCGCGGCGCAGGCCGAGACCGGCCGCGATCAGGCAGGCGACGGCCACGACACCGACGAACCACGGGAACACGGTGCTCAGGCCCCAGGTGGTGGCCGCCCAACCGGCCGCGATGGTGGGCAGCGCCATGGCCGAATAGGCGAGCAAGTAGTACGCCGACATGGTCTCGCCGCGCTTGTGTTGCGGCACGACATCCGACAGGTGGCGCAGCGATCCGCCGAAACCGAGTCCGAAGGTCGCGCCCAGTGCGACGCCCGCGGCGAGTACCACCACCCAGTTGTGTGTGGCCAGCGCGGGCACCGTCAGCACAAGCGCCAGCGCCATGCCGGTGTCGCCGAGGATCGCGGCCCGCCGAGCGGGCACGCCGGTCGCGAACAGTTGCGCGGTGGCGCCGGAGAGGGCGGTCGAGGCGACGACGGCGCCGCCGAAGACCAAGTTGTGAATGCCGGTCTGCTGCGTGGCCAGCGACGGGTATAGCGACAGCAGCACGCCCAGCACCGACCAGGCCGCCATCACGCCGATGGCCGAGAACCAGAAGTCGGCCCGAATCTCCGCCGGTACGGCGGGTTTCGCGATCCGGATGCGCCCGGCCACCCGGGCCGAATGCGGTTCGCGCAGCGCGAGCACGCCGACGCCGATCGCGAGGCAGACGACGGTGATCACGACGTACGGCGTCCGCAACGGATGCGGCGCGTACTGGGCCAGCAGCGCCGAGCCCAGGATCGCCACCGCCATTCCCACGTTGAACGCGACGCCGCTGAGTTGCCCGGACCGCGCGCCGCGGTGCGGACGCAGATCCAGCAGCGCGGCCGCGCCCGCGACCACGGTCGAGCCGACCGCGACGCCGTGCAGCGCACGGGCCAGCAGCAGCATGGGCACGCTGTCGGCGAGCACGAATACCAGCAATCCGGCGACCATCGTGGCGAAGGCGCCGAGCAGCACCGGTTTCCGGCCGACCACATCGGAGATCCGCCCGGATACCAGCACCGCGCCCAGGGCGGCCACCGCGTAGACCGCGAACACGATGGTCGTGGTGAGCGGCGAGAGATGCCACTGTTTCTGATAGATGCCGTAGAGCGGCGCGGGAACGCCCGAAACCCCCAGCGCCACGCCGCTGGCCGCCAGCACCAGGGCGTAAGCCCAGCGCTGTGAGGTCTGCTCGTCGACGGCCACCGCCATCGTCGCTGCCATCGGTACTCCGATCAGGTAGGTTTGATGATGATCGAACAGCAGTCGACGATACATCCGGTACGACGATCATCAAACCCGAGAGTGAGCCAGATCATGGTCGATGTCCGAGACGCGGACCAGCAGGCGCCCCCGGTCGCCACGCTGCCCGCGGTGCTCAGCGCGCTGCAGGACCCGGTGCGCCTGGAAATGGTGCGCCGGCTCAGCAACGCGGGAACGGCGGTCCGCTGCGGCGCGCTCTACGAGGTGATCAACAAGTCGACCGCCACCCACCACTTCAAGATCCTGCGCGACGCGGGCGTGATCGAGCGCCTGGTCATCGACGGCCAGACCTGCCAGCGTCTGCGCACCGACGACCTCGAGTCCGCTCTGCCCGGACTGGTGCCGACGATCGTGGCGGCCGCCAACCGCGCCCGGCCGGAATGACCCGGCCGAGCGGGTCTGCGGTCAGCAGTTGTCGAAGCGCCACTGCCCGTCGACGAATGTCCAGGTCTTGGGCTTCGAGTCGTCCTGGGCGGCGCGGGCGTCGAAATTCTTGACCGTGACCGTCCCGGTCGATCCGGAGGTGGTGACGGTGATCTCCGACGGCTTCGACTTCAGGTCCCTGCCGTCGTACAGCTGCGCCATGGACGCCACGTAGTCGTCCTCGTTGAGCGTGAGCCTGCAACGCGCGGAACGGAATCGGTACGCGGCGGCGTAGTCGTGACTCGCCAGCGCCTCGGTCATCTTCGTGGCTTCCGTGCGCAGTGCGGCCTCGGTCGGCTCACCCGGCTTGCCCGCGTCCGCGTCCGTTCCGCCGCACCCGGCCAGCACGACGACGGGCAGCGAAACCGCGCCGAGCACGCGAAGGGCACGACTTGTTCGGTTCATCTCGACTCCTTGCCAGAGATCGCCGGATCCGACACCCGGACAATCGAGTTCAGCGCCCTCCGGCGAAGAACCGACGGCCGGGCGGCCGAAACAGTATCGCGGCGGGGGATGCTCCGCCAAGCGGCAACCCCGCGCCCGCGTGCGGATCAGCTCGGCGCCAGCCGCCGGACGGCAGCGGGCAGATCACGGGTGCGCTTGTACGGTCCGGCGACCGCCGCGGCGAACGGCCGCGCCAGCAGGGTCCGCGCGACGGCCGACACTTCCTCGGTCGTGACGGCGTCGATGCGGGCCAAGGTCTCCGACACGGTGCGGTGGTTGCCGTAGCTGAGTTCGCTGCGCCCCAACCGGTTCATACGCGAGGCCGAATCCTCCAGACCGAGCACCAGCCCGCCGCGCAACGAGCCCTTGGCGCGGGCGCACTCGGCGTCGCTGATGCCGTCGGCGGCGACTTCCTCGAGAACGCCGCGAGCCAGTGCCGCCACCTGACCGAGGTTCTCCGGCTGGCAGCCGATGTAGACCGAGAACGCTCCGGTGTCGGCGAAGGTGTCCACGCTGGAATACACCGAATAGGCCAGTCCGCGCTCCTCCCGGATGCGCTGGAACAGACGGGAACTCAACCCGCCGCCGACCACGGTGTTCAACACCGACAGCGGCCAGCGCCGGTCCCCTTCGTGCCGTCCGAAGGCGCGCACGCCGAACACCAGATGAGCCTGCTCGCTGTCGCGATGACTCCAGTGCAGCTGCGGGTCGCCGTGTGGGCGGAACCGGCCCTCGCGCCGCCGGGCGGGCGCCGCCGCCAGGTCGAGCCGGTTCTCGAAGGCACGATGCACCAATTCCACGGTGTGGTCGTGCTCCACGTTGCCCGCGACCGCGACCACCATCCGGTCCGGCCGGTACCGCCGCAGGTGGAACGACCGCAGCTGCGCGGCCCGCATCCCCTCGATGGATTCGATCGAGCCGATCACCGGACGCCCGATCGGATGATCGCCGAACAACGCCGCCAAGAAGGAGTCGCCGACCAGGTCCTCGGGGTCGTCGTCGCGCATGGCGATCTCCTCGAGCACCACCTGCCGCTCCACGTCCACGTCCGAGGCCCGGCACAAGCCGTTGAGCACCACGTCGGAGACCATGTCGACCGCCAGGGGCAGGTCATCGTCCAGGACATGCGCGTAGTAGCAGGTCTGCTCCTTCGCGGTGAACGCGTTCAGCTCGCCGCCGACCGCGTCCATCGCCTCGGCGATGTCCAGGGCCGACCGCGTCGGCGTCGCCTTGAACAGCAGGTGCTCCAGGAAGTGGGCAGCTCCCGCGACGGTCGGGCCCTCGTCACGCGACCCGACACCGACCCAAACACCCACGGACGCCGAGCGCACCCCGGGCAGATGCTCGGTGACCACCCGCAATCCGCCGGGCAATACGGTACGCCGCACGCCGCTGTCCGAGTCCGCCCGCAGCTCGAGTGACGAACCCCCCTGCCCGGTGCTGAGCAGAGGGGTTGTCGTCTTCTTCTTCGTCACAGAGACAAGTACTACTCGGTCCCGGCCGAACCCGCATCGGCCGTGTCGTCGCCGGTCTCCTCGGCGTTCTCCTCGACCGGCACGAGCGAGATCTTGCCGCGGTTGTCGATGTCGGCGATCTCCACCCGCAGCTTGTCGCCGACGTTCACCACGTCCTCGACCTTCGCCACGCGCTTGCCGTTGCCCAGCTTGGAGATGTGCACCAGACCGTCGCGGCCCGGCAGCAGCGAGACGAACGCGCCGAAGGCGGTGGTCTTGACGACCGTGCCCAGGAAGCGCTCGCCGACCTTCGGCAGCTGCGGGTTGGCGATGGCGTTGATGGCGTCGATCGCGGCCTGCGCGGACGGGCCGTCGGTCGCGCCGACGAACACGGTGCCGTCGTCCTCGATGGAGATGTTGGCGCCGGTGTCCTCGGTGATCTGGTTGATCACCTTGCCCTTGGGGCCGATCACCTCGCCGATCTTGTCGACCGGGATCTTGATCGCGGTGACGCGCGGCGCGTACGGGCTCATCTCGTCCGGGGTGGTGATGGCCTCGGCCATCACGTCCAGGATCGTGGTGCGCGCGTCGTGGGCCTGGCTCAGCGCGCCGGCCAGCACCTGCGACGGGATGCCGTCCAGCTTGGTGTCCAGCTGCAACGCGGTGACGAACTGGCGGGTGCCCGCGACCTTGAAGTCCATGTCGCCGAAGGCGTCCTCGGCGCCGAGGATGTCGGTCAGCGCGACGTAGCGGACCTCTTCCTCACCCTGGTCGTTGGTGATGGTGTCCGACACCAGACCCATCGCGATGCCGGCGACCGGCGCCTTCAGCGGCACGCCGGCGTTCAGCAGCGACAGGGTGGAGGCGCACACCGAACCCATCGAGGTGGAGCCGTTGGATCCCAGCGCCTCCGACACCTGACGGATGGCGTAAGGGAACTCCTCCTGGCTGGGCAGCACGGGAATCAGCGCCCGCTCGGCCAGCGCGCCGTGGCCGATCTCGCGGCGCTTGGGCGAACCCACCCGGCCGGTCTCGCCGGTGGAGAACGGCGGGAAGTTGTAGTGGTGCATGTAGCGCTTGCTGGTCTCCGGGCCGAGCGAGTCGACCTGCTGGGCCATCTTCACCATGTCCAGGGTGGTGACGCCCAGGATCTGGGTCTCGCCACGCTCGAACAGCGCCGAGCCGTGCGCCCGGGGCACCACGGCGACCTCGGCGGACAGCGCGCGGATATCGGCCAGCCCGCGGCCGTCGATGCGGAAGCCGTCGGACAGGATCCGCTGGCGGACCAGCTTCTTGGTGACGGAGCGGAATGCCGCGCCCAGTTCCTTCTCCCGCCCGGCGTAGTCGTCGGCCAGGCGGTCGAGCACGGCGAGCTTGATCTCGTCGATCTTCTCCTCGCGCTCCTGCTTGCCGGAGATGCTCAGCGCCTCGCCCAGCTCGCGCTTCGCGGTGCCCTCGACGGCCTCGTACACGTCCCGGCCGTACGGCGGGAAGAGCGGGAACTCCTCGGTGGGCTTGGCGGCCAGTTCGGCCAGGTCCTGCTGCGCGCGGCAGAGGCGGGCGATGAACGGCTTGGCGGCCTCGAGCCCCTCGGCGACGACGGCCTCGGTCGGCGCCTGCGCACCGCCGTCGACCAGCGCGATGACGTTCTCGGTCGCCTCCGCCTCGACCATCATGATCGCGACGTCACCGGACTCGACCACGCGGCCCGCGACGACCATGTCGAATACCGCGCCCTCGAGCTGCTCGGTGGTCGGGAAGGCGACCCATTGGGAACCCGCCCCGTCGTGGATCAGCGCGACGCGCACGCCGCCGACCGGGCCGGAGAACGGCAGGCCCGCGATCTGGGTGGACGCGGACGCGGCGTTGATGGCCACCACGTCGTAGAGGTCCTTGGGGTCCAGGCTCAGCACGGTGACCACGACCTGGATCTCGTTGCGCAGGCCGTCGACGAACGACGGACGCAGCGGACGGTCGATCAGGCGGCAGGTCAGGATCGCGTCGGTGGAGGGGCGGCCCTCGCGGCGGAAGAACGACCCGGGGATGCGGCCCGCGGCGTACATCCGCTCCTCGACGTCGACCGTCAGCGGGAAGAAGTCGAACTGGTCCTTGGGCTGCTTGCCCGCGGTGGTGGCCGACAGCAGCATGGTCTCGTCGTCCAGGTAGGCGACGACCGAACCGGCGGCCTGCCTGGCGAGGCGTCCGGTCTCGAACCGGATGGTGCGGGTGCCGTAGCTGCCGTTGTCGATCAGCGCTACGGATTCGAACACGCCCGGCTCGACCTCGACGGCCGAGCTCTTGCGTTCAGTTGTTTCGGTCATTCTTCTCTCTCAACCTCTCGTCTTCGCCGGCTCCAGCGCACGCTGGCGCGATCCGGCTGTCGTCAGCCGTACCGGGTACGGACGCGCGGCGACCCTCCTGGCTGCGGCGCGCACACCCGGCCGAATCCCCTTGGACACGGCGACGCGGAGGCGGTCATCGATCGAAGCCCGACGGCGCCAACTCGCTGCCGATAGGCCACTACCGAAGACCGACGCCACGCGACGGGTGCATACGGCTGTGCAATGTTGTCGTGCGACGGGGGCAATCCGCACCCCTGTACACATATAACCAACGGTGCGATTGTACGTCTCCCCGTTGGCCGAACCAGCGACTGCCTCGGACACCCCCGTGTCGAGCAGCCGCCTACCACTCCGCCCATCGGCGAACCGGACGCCCGATAGCCATGGCAGGCAACCGCGCGAGCCACAGCCGAACCGAGACGGCCGCGAACACCTGACGCGGCATGGGCCGCAGACCACGTGGCCCGTGTCGAATCCGAGTGAATCACCGTCTACGACGAAATCACCGTCAAGATCATGTAGGTGTGGCCCCGGGCCCCGGCAGCTACGAACGACGGCCCACAGCGACCTGAACGTCCAGGGCAGGAATTATCTACCGACGCGGCTCTGCCAGACGGCGAACAAACATACAACGCGGCTCTGCCAGACGGATACTTCTCGAACAACGCGGCCCCGCCACGGCAGGCATACACCTAGACCACGCCTTCGCCGCCCGACGCGCTCAGCCCACCTCGACCACGTCTTCCGAGCGAAGCGAGACCGAGCATCCGCCGTTCGCGGCCCGGTTCGCGTCCGAGTGGCCGCTGCGTCCGCGACGAAGTCGCCAGCAGTGGCCGCTCGGACGCGAGCCATGAAGGGGCCGCGAACACCCCGCGCCGCAGGCGCTGGAAATCAGCGCCTGAGCCCGAGCCGTTCGATCAGCGAACGGTAGCGGTTGATGTCGTTGTCCTGCAGGTACTTCGACAGCCGCTTGCGACGACCGATCAGGGCCATCAGGCCGTGACGGGTGTGGTGGTCGTGCTTGTGCTTCTTCAGGTGCTCGGTGATGTCGGCGATGCGCTTGGACAGCAGCGCGATCTGCGCCTCCGGAGAACCGGTGTCCTTCTCGTGCAGGCCGTACTCGGCGAGAATCGCCGACTTCTGCTCGGTGGTCAGTGCCATGGGGCATCCACTCCTATTTCTCAGTTCCGCGCTCGAATGTCCGGTTACCCGGGTGCGGGCGCCACCGCGGACCGCAGCAAACCCGAGGGACCACCCTACCGGACCGGGATCTTCCCGCCGAAATCGCGGGCCGACCGAGTCCCATCCGGGCAACGACGCTCGCCCGCGCTGATCGAGCACGAGACCCGCCGCTACAGCGATCCGCTCGAGTTCGGAATTCCCGACGCTCAGCGGGCGTCGACGGCGGTGAGGATTTTGCGCGCGGTCTCCACGTCGCGGCCCATGCACTCGATGAGCTCGTCCACCGAGTCGAATTTGCGCTGGCCCCGGATGTGCTCGACGAAGTCCACCGCGACGTGCTGACCGTAGAGATCCGCCTCGCCGTCGAGCACGTACGCCTCCACCGTGCGGGCGCGTCCGGAGAAGGTCGGGTTGGTGCCCACCGAGACGGCGGCCATGGCCCGCTCGCCCGGGGTGACGGTGCCGATGGTGGGGCCGGGGCCGAGCACGGTGAACCACCCGGCGTACACGCCGTCGGCGGGAATGGCGGCGTGCATCGGCGGCGCGACGTTCGCGGTCGGGAAGCCGAGTTGCTTGCCGCGGCCGTCACCGTGTACGACGACGCCCTCCACCCGGTGCGGACGCCCGAGCGCCTCGGCGGCGGCCGCCATGTCCCCCGCGTCGACGCACGAGCGGATATAAGTCGAGGAGAAGGTCACGGCGTGTTCGGCGAGCAGCGTCACGCCGTCGACCTCGAAACCGAATCGCTTGCCGAGCTCCCGCATGGTCTCGACCGTGCCCGCGGCCTTCTTGCCGAAGGTGAAGTTGTCGCCGACCACCACCTCCACCACGTGCAGCCGCTCCACCAGCAGGTCGTGGACATAGCTCGCCGGAGTCAGCTTCATGAACTCCTGGGTGAAGGGCATGACGCAGAACACGTCGACACCCAGTTCCTCGGCCAGTTCGGCGCGGCGGGTCAGGGTGGTCAATTGCGCGGGGTGCGACCCGGGGCGGACCACTTCCATCGGGTGCGGATCGAACGTCATCAGCACCGCGGGCACGCCGCGCGCGGCGGCGGACTTCACGGCCCGGCTGATCAGCTGCGCGTGGCCGCGGTGCACACCGTCGAACACACCGATCGTGAGGACACAGCGCCCCCAGTCCGCGGGCACCTCGTCGAGACTTCGCCATCTCTGCACAGTGCGCAGCCTACGCAAATCAGGTAGCGAACAGTATTCGGGCGTGCTGATCTCACACAACGGTTGCGCGGCCGTGAGCCGACGTGGAAGTGCGAACCGCGCCGGGGCCCCGCGCGCAGGTCGCGCGCCGCGCGGCCGCGCCGCGAACCGGTCGGATCATCCGAACCGCGGCACGACTCGTGCCGCAACCGCGGCGGTGGGATAACCGGCAGGTCGCCGTGGCCGTCGCACGACGGCGCGCCGCGGGGCCGCTACGTCGGGGTCGCCGACATCGCCGCGGAAGTCTTCGCGCACCGGAAACTAACCGGACGGATTCGCGAAAGCGCCGATATGCCCCGGGTTTTCCACGGGCCCGCAAGCTCGTCTCACCAGCAGCGGGAATGGTCTAGCGTCCAATTCGTCGATGACGGAATGCCCCGGAGTAGCCATGAAAAGCGCAGTCAAGCACGTGCGTGTGATCAAACCGTCCGATTCGGCCGAAACAATCGGACGGCAACGACAACGCCTCATTCCTTGCATCACCACGGAAACCTGTGGCGCCACCGGCATTTCGGCGGGCATGGTCAACATGGCCCCGGGAGCGATGTCGAAAGCGCATTATCACGCGCACAGCGAGATCGTCGTCGTTTGCCTGCGCGGGCGAGCGGCCACCTTGATCGGCCCGGAACTGACGCCCTATTTCCACGGTCCCGGTGAGTTCATCTACATCCCCGACGGCGTCGTGCACGTGGCGGTGAACCTCGACGATGCCGAGGACCTGGTCGCGGTGGAAATGCGGACCGATCCCCTGTTCAACGACGACGTGGTGCTGACGCCGGAATACGACGCCCGCGTGCCCGAAGCCGTTGCCCGCCTGCGGCGGCGCGGGCCGGCGGGCGCCTGACATGGCCGTCGGCAAACGCAGCCGCGGCGCGGCCGAGGTGACCAGCGGTCCCATCGACGATATCTTCGCGGCACTGGCAGGCCGCCCCGACGTGGTGTCCTTCGCGGTCGGAGCGCCCGATCCCGCTCTGCTGCCGAGCGAGCTCGTGGCGACGCTGGCGCAAACGGTCATCGGCAGATACGGCAGCGCCGTCCTCCAATACGGCATGACCCAGGGATTCGCTCCGCTGTTGGACGAAGCCCGAAACCTTCTGCACGGCCGCGACGTTCAGTGCACGCTCGATCGCCTGCATATCTCGACCGGCGGCTCCGGCGCATTGCACAACGTGTGTTTGGCGCTGCTCGACCCGCAGGACGTGGTTCTGGTCGAAACCCCCACTTACGGTCCGGCGGTCAAGGAATTCCGCAGTCACGGAGCGACCGTCGTGGCGGTGCCGTCCGACGAATTCGGCATCCTTCCGGAAGCGCTCGAAGAAGCCCTGGCTCGATACGACGCGGCGTTCGTCTACCTACTGCCGACTTTCCAGAATCCGACCGGCCGGACTATGCCTGTCGATCGGCGCGAACGAATCGCCGAGATCGTCGTCCGCCACGGCACGCTGGTCATCGAAGACGACGTCTACACCGACCTGCGCTATCGCGGTGTGGCACCGCCCGCGTTGTCGTCTTTCGCGCCGGACAACTCGGTGTACATCACGTCCCTGTCGAAAACTCTCGCTCCTGCGATCCGCGTCGGGATCACCGTTATGCCCCCGGATCTGCTACGGACCGTGCTCGCGTTGAAGCAGGGCATCGACATGCAGACCTCGACGTACTGCCAGGCGATTGCGGCCGAATTTCTCGGCAGTCCGGACGGGGCCGCGCACCTCGCTCATGTCGTCGACGCCTATTCGGCCAAGTTGGACGCGTTGACGGTCGCGCTCGAGCGGCATTTCCCGGCCGGGTTCCGGTGGGTCGAGCCGGAGGGCGGGATGTTCCTGTGGGTCGAGGGGCCGCCGGGTTTCGATGCCGACGCGCTGCTGGCGCGGGCACTGCGGCACGGAGTCGCGTTCCTGCCCGGCAGCGCGTTCTACGCCGACGACGTCACCGGGCACCGCAATACCATGCGGCTGAGTTTCGCGAACGTGCCGCGCGACGATATCGATCGCGGCATCGCCGCGCTTGCGGCCGTCTGCGGGGACACGGCATGAGCGATCGGCATCCGGTGCTCGGCACCTGGGAGGTTCGCGCCGACGGCGCTCCGTTCGGCTACCACGTGATGCAGTTCCACCCTGGCGGCACGATGCTGCAATCGAATCCCGACCACGGCAATCGCGCCACGAGCGACAGCAACGGCATGGGCACCTGGCACGGCGCGGGCAACCGGGTTACCGGCGCCTTCTTGGAGTTCACCGTCGATCGCACCGACCCCGCCGTAGTCCGCAAAGGGATCGTCGCCTTCGAACTCGACGTGACCGGCGACGAGTTCACCGGACGCGCCACGGCGACGTTCTACGAGTTGTCCGGCGAGCCGGTCGGCGCGCCCGCGACCGCCCGGTTGGCCGGTCGCCGATTCGATGGCGTGGCCGATCATCGGAACGCACCGGATCTGTAGAGAACGGTATGACCCACCCGGCACGGCGCCGATCCGCCCTCTTCCGGGCGGGTGAACGGCGAATAGCGATTCGCTGTCGATCGGCCGACGACAGCTCGGGGATGTGTGTATCGGCTCGCCAGTGCCTAAGCTCGGGTATGTGCCAGGTAAACGAGATATCGCCACTCGACGCGAGTTGGCCGACGCCCCGGCGCCGGGCGATGCGCACGGCGGTACCGCGACGATCGCGCCTGTGCTCTCGTCGGTTGCCCAGGACTATCTGAAGGTCATCTGGACCGCGCAGGAGTGGTCGCAGGAGAAGGTGACCACCAAGTTGCTCGCCGAACGGATCGGCGTATCGGCCTCGACCGTGTCCGAAGCCGTCCGCAAGCTCGCCGACCAAGGGTTGGTCGAGCACGCCCGCTACGGCGCGATCGCCCTTACCCCGGAGGGCCGCCGAGCCGCCGTCGCGATGGTGCGCAGGCATCGGCTCATCGAGACCTTCCTGGTGAACGAGCTCGGCTACGGCTGGGACGAGGTGCACGACGAAGCCGAGGTGCTCGAGCACGCGGTCTCCGAGCTGCTGATGGCGCGGATCGACGCCAAACTCGGATACCCCGATCGCGATCCGCACGGCGACCCGATCCCGTCGGTGGACGGCGCGGTGCCCACCCCGCCCGCGCGCCAGCTCAGCGACTTCCATGCCGGTGAATCCGGCCGGGTCGCGCGCATCTCCGACGCCGATCCCGACATGCTGCGCTACTTCGACTCCGTCGGCATCGCCCTGGATACCGCCATCGCCGTCGTCGAACGCCGTGACTTCGCGGGCACCATCGCCATCCGCATCGGCGCCACCGAGTCACCGACCGACCTCGGGCGCCCCGCCGCCGAGGCCATCTGGCTCACCGCCTGACCGGGGCTCCACAGATCAGGCCCACCCCGTCGAACCGGCGGTAGCGGGTGCGGCGGGCAGCGTCGGGCTCGGACGCCGCCAGGCGTGCCGTCGGTGCCGCACCGGGTAACGGCATGGCGCAGGACCGGGGTCACGCAGCCCCTCCGCCGGCCACGCGCGGGCGCATACGACTCGAGCCCGGCGATGGATGGATGACCACCGCGAAGCCCGTGCCCGGAAAACGGCGAAACGATCCCGCCCAGACCGCTTCCGAACACCCCCGGTTTCCGAGGCGGTTCCAGCCGCGGACTCAGCCCAGGTCGGCCCTGAGGGCGGGACGCACCAACTCGGCCGCGCGGGTGGCGATGGCGTCGCCCAGTTCGTCGGTGGTCGAGGTGCCACCGAGGTCCGGGGTGCGGACCTCCCCCGCGGCGAGCACGTCGCACACCGCTCGGTCCACCGCGGCCGCCGCGGCGAACTCGCCGAGATGATCCAGCAGCATCGCGCCCGCGAGGACCTGCGCGACGGGGTTCGCGATGCCCTGACCGGCGATGTCGGGCGCGCTGCCGTGCACCGCCTCGAACATCGAGGGGCCGGTGCGCTCGGGGTTGACGTTGCCCGACGGCGCCAAGCCGAGCCCGCCGGTCACCGCGGCGGCGAGGTCGGAGAGGATGTCGCCGAACAGGTTCGAGCCTACGATCACGTCCAGCCGGTCCGGGTGCAGCACGATTTCGGCGGCCAGCGCGTCGACGTGCATCTGCCGCGTTCGCACCTGGGGATACTCGGTTGCGACGCGTTCGAACACACTGTCCCAGTAGGGCATCGAATGGATGAGCCCGTTCGACTTGGTCGCCGAGCACAATCGCCCGGATCGCTCGGCGGCCCGCTCGAAGGCGTAGCGGATGATCCGCTCGCATCCGGTGCGGGTGAACACCGATTCCTGGAGCACGAATTCGTCGGGGCGGCCCTCGTTGTGGATGCCGCCGATCCGTGAGTACTCGCCCTCGGAGTTCTCCCGCACGATGAGGATGTCCAGATCGTCGGCGGTCCGGCCGCGCAGTGCCGATTCCGTGCCGGGCAGCAGGCGCACCGGGCGCAGGTTGACGTACTGACCGAAGGCGCGGCGCAGCGGGATCAGCAGGCCCCACAGCGAAACATGGTCGGGCACACCGGGAAAGCCGACAGCGCCCAGCAGGATCGCGTCGAAGCCCGCGAGCCGCTGCGCGCCGTCCGGCGGCATCATGGCGCCCGTGCGCATGTAGTTCTCGCACGACCAGTCGAATTCGGTCCATGCCAGACCGGGCAGCACGGCGTCGAGCACACGTACCGCCGCCGCGGTGACGTCGACTCCGATCCCGTCACCCGGGATGGTGGCGATGCGGTACTCGCTCACTGGCACTCCTTCACAGTCGCACTCCGATGTACTTGGTCTCCAGGAATTCGTCGATCCCGGTCAGCCCGCCCTCGCGTCCGAGCCCGGATTCCTTGACGCCGCCGAAGGGCGCGGCCGGATTCGACACCACGCCCTGGTTGAGTCCGACCATCCCGGTCTCCAGCGCCTCGCACACCCGCAGTCCGCGCCGGAGATTCTCGGTGAACACGTAGCTCACCAGCCCGTAGGGAGTGTCGTTGGCCCGGCGCACGGCTTCGTCCTCGGTGTCGAAGACGCCGATCGCGGCGACCGGTCCGAAGATCTCGGTGTGGCACAACTCGGCGTCGTCGGGGACGTCGACCAGGACGGTCGCGGGATAGAAAGTGCCCGGTCCGTCCCAGGCCGCCCCTCCGGTGAGCACCCCGGCCCCACGGGCGCGGGCGTCGTCGACCAAGCGCTGCACCTTGGCGACGGCCTCGGTATCGATCAGCGGGCCGACCACGACGTCCGGCTCGGTGCCCCGGCCCATCGGCAGGGCCGCCAGCCGCTCGGCGAGCCTGCGTGCGAAGACCTCGGCGACACCGCGCTGAACCAGAATCCGATTGGCGGCGGTGCACGCCTGACCGATGTTGCGCATCTTCGCCGCCACCGCGCCCTCGACCGCCTCGTCGAGATCCGCGTCGTCGAAAACCAGCAGCGGCGCGTTGCCGCCCAGTTCCATCGAGGTGCGCATCACCGTCTGCGCGCACTGCGCGAGCAACTGCTTGCCGACCGCCGTCGAGCCAGTGAACGACAGCTTGCGCGAGCGGTCGTCGAGGATCAGCGGAGTCATCACCGCGGCGGGATCCGCCGTCGTGACGACGTTGACCACCCCGGCGGGCAACCCGGCGTCCGCCAGCACCTGAGCCAGCGCCAGCATCGAAAGCGGCGTCTGCTCCGCGGGTTTCACGACGCAGGTGCAGCCCGCGGCGAGCGCGGGCGCGATCTTGCGCGCGCCCATGGCGACGGGAAAGTTCCATGGCGTGATGAGCAGGCTCGGACCGACCGGCTGCCGGGCCACCAGGAAACGCGAGCCGCCGGTCGGCGCGGGCATGTACCCGCCGTCCAGGCGGACGGCTTCCTCGGCGAACCAGCGGAAGAACTCCGCGGCGTAGGCGATCTCACCGCGCGCCTCGGCCAGCGGCTTGCCCATTTCGAGGGTCGCGATCAGCCCGAGCCGGTCGGTGTCGGCCAGCAACGCGCGATGCACGCGCATCAGCAGATCACTGCGCTCGCGCGGCGCGGTGGCTGCCCAGTCGGCCTGCGCCGCGCACGCCGCGTCCAGCGCCGCGCGACCGTCGTCCGGGGTCGCGTCGGCTACTTCGCACAGCAGCTCACCCGTCGACGGATCGAAGACCGGCAGCGTGCGGGTCGTCGCACGCCACTGCCCTTGGATGAACAAGCCGCGCGGGACCGTGTCGATCGCGGCGCGTTCGGGCGCGCTCAGCGCGCTTTCGGTGAGCATGGTCGGTGGCTCCTTTCGGCAGCGCGCAGCGTCCGGCCATTGCTGCGACCCGTGCGGCCATGTTATGCATATTGTCGACAATCCGACAATAGACAATTACCCTCCATCCCGCCCGCATCCGGAGGCGAATCACCATGACCGAGCTCTCGCCCATCCTGAAACAGGCCACTCCGGTGACCGTCGACCACGGCGCGGGGTGCTATCTCTACGGCACCGACGGACGCCGTTACCTGGACTTCACCGCCGGCATCGGCGTGACCAGCACCGGCCACTGCCACCCGAAGGTGGTCGCCGCCGCGCAGGCACAGGTGGCCTCGCTGATCCACGGCCAGTACACGACCGTGCTGCATCGGCCGCTGCTGGAGCTGACCGAACGGCTCGGCGCGGTCCTTCCGGAAGGACTGGACACGCTGTTCTTCGCGAACTCCGGCAGTGAGGCGGTCGAGGCCGCACTGCGACTGGCGCGCCAGGCCACCGGGCGGCCGAACGTCGTCGTCTTCCACGGCGGTTTCCACGGCCGCACCGTGGCCGCCGCGACCATGACCACCTCGGGCACCCGTTTCTCGGCCGGGTTCAGCCCGCTCATGCCGGGCGTGCACGTCGCGCCCTTCCCCACCGCCTACCGCTATGGCTGGAGCGAGCGGGAGGCCACCGCCTTCGCGCTGCGCGAACTCGACTACTTGTTCGCCACCCTCACCTCGCCCGCCGAGACCGCCGCGTTCATCGTGGAGCCGGTGCTCGGTGAGGGCGGTTACGTCCCCGGCAACACCGAGTTCTTCCACGGGCTGCGCGAACGCGCCGACCGGCACGGCATCCTGCTCGTCTTCGACGAAATCCAGACCGGTTTCGGCCGCACCGGGAAGTTCTTCGGGCATCAGCACTTCGGTGTCCGGCCCGACGTGATCACCATCGCCAAGGGCCTGGCGAGCGGCTTTCCCCTGTCCGGCATCGCGGCGCCGCGCGAACTGATGGCGCGGGCGTGGCCGGGTTCGCAGGGCGGCACCTACGGTGGCAACGCGGTGGCGTGCGCGGCGGCGATCGCCACGCTCGACGTGATCGAATCCGAAGGGCTGGTGGACAACGCGGCCGCCCGAGGGGCGCAACTGCTGCGCGGTATGCGCGAGAGCGCCACCAAGGCGATCGGCGACGTCCGCGGCCTCGGACTGCTCGTGGGCGCCGAGTTCACCACGGCCACCGGCGAGCCCGACACGGCCACCGCCGCGGCCGCCCAGCGCGCGGCGGTGGACAAGGGACTGCTGCTGTTGACCTGCGGCGCGCACATGAACGTGGTGCGGATGATTCCGCCGCTGATCGTGACCGATACTCAGATCGAGGACGCTCTGGCGATCTGGTCCGAGGTGCTCGCCGAGTTGTAGCGCGCACCCCACCCGTCCGCAGTGCCCGCCCGGCGGGCCCGATCAGGAAGCAGGACCGCATGGCCCGCTACATCACCATCACGCTCACCAAAGCCGCGGTGACCTGCCGCGCCCGTTTGCTGGACGAGGAAGCGCCGCAGACCTGCGCCGCGGTGTGGAACGCGCTGCCGCTGGAAGGCGACGCCTTCCACGCCAAGTACGCCCGCAACGAGGTGTACACCCTGCTCCCGCGCATCGGCGCGGCCCCGCATCGGGAGAATCCGACGGTCACGCCCATCCCCGGCGATGTGTGCCTGTTCGACTTCGAGCCGTGGGAGATCGGCAATCCGGCCTACGGCTACGAGCCCGGTTCCGCGGCCGAGCACGAGCGCGGGGCGACCGATCTCGCGCTGTTCTACGGCCGCAACAATCTGCTGATCAACGGCGACCTCGGGTGGGTGCCGGGCAATGTGTTCGCCACCATCGAGGATGGGCTCGCCGAGATGGCCGCGGCCTGCAACACGCTGTGGTTGCACGGTGTGCAGGGCGAGACGCTCGCCTTCGCCCGCGGCTGAGCGACGGCGACGAGTGGCCCCGCGGTCTTCCGCGGGGCCATTCGCTTTCAGGAAGCCAGCACGAATTCGGCGTAGCGGGCTACCGCGAGAATCAGATCGTCGGAGTGGCGTGGGCCGATGATCTGCATCCCGACCGGTAGACCCGCGCGAGTCGTGCCCGCCGGGATACTGATCGCGGGTTGCTGGGTCATGTTGAACGGGTAGGTGAACGGCGTCCATTCGGGCCAGCTGCGCAGGCCGCTGCCCGGTGGCACGTCGTGTCCCGCTTCGAACGCGGGAATCGGCACCGTCGGAGTGATCAGGATGTCGTAGTCGTTGTGGAAGGCGCCCATGGTGATACCGATCTGGGCCGCGACGTTACGCGCGTCGAGATACTCGACGGCGGTGACGGTTTCACCGCGCTCCCAGACCGCGCGCAGGCCGGGATCCACCCGTTCGCGCGTACCTTCCGGGTACCCGGACAGCATGGTGGCCGCGCCGGCCGCCCACAGCAGCTCGAACGCCTCGCGCGGATCGGCGAATCCGGGATCGGCGGCGCTCACCCGGAGTTCGGCGTCGGCCAGCCGGGTCACCGCCGCTTCCACGATCGCGGCGACCTCGGGGTCGACCGTGGCGTAGCCGAGCGCAGGTGAGTACGCCACGCGCAATCCCCGCACGTCGCGTTGCATTTCGGCGCGGAAGGCGGCGAGCGTGGGAGCCAGCGCGGTGGGGTCTCGCGGATCCGGTAGCGACAGGATGTCCATCAGCAGCGCCGCGTCCTCGACGGTGCGCGTCATCGGTCCCGCATGCGCCAGCGGACCGAACGGGCTGGCCGGGAACAGCGGAATCCGGCCGTAGGTGGGCTTGAAGCCGACGATGCCGCAGAAGGCGGCCGGAATGCGCACGCTGCCACCGCCGTCCGTGCCCACCGACACCGGGCCCATGCCCGCGGCGACGGCCGCGGCGCTGCCGCCGGAGGAGCCGCCCGCGGTGGTGGACGGGTCGGCCGGATTCCTCGTGACACCCGCCAGCGGACTGTCGGTCACCGCCTTCCACGCGATCTCCGGGGTGGTGGTCTTGCCGAGGAAGACCATGCCGTCCTCGCGCAGCCGCGCGGCCACCGGACTGTCCACCAGCCATGGTCCCGCCGGGTCGATGGATGTGGAGCCGCGCCGGGTGGGCCAGCCCTCGGTCAGGAAGACGTCCTTGATCGAGATCGGCACGCCGTCGAGCAGCCCTCTGGCATGACCGGACTGCCAGCGCGCCTCGGAGTCCTTCGCCTGCACCAGCGCGCGATCGGGATCGACCAGGCAGAAGGCGTTGAGCGCGCCGTCGCGATCGGCGATCGCGCGCAGGATCGCCTCGGTCGCCTCGACGGGCGACAGCGCGCCCGCCGCGTAGGCCGAGACCAGTTCGACCGCGGTCATGGCGGTCGGGTCGGTGGGTTGGTTCTTGTCGGGGTAGCTCATGGATGGGCTCCTTCAGCCGGGCACGTACCCCAGCCTTTTGTCGACCACGTTGTCCAGCGGACGTCCGGCGATCCAGTTGTCGAAGTTCTCGGTGAACGCGTCGACGATCTCGGTGCGCCATCCGATGAAGTCACCGGAGTTGTGCGGGGTGATCCGGACGTTCGGCAGTTCCCACAGGGGGTGATCGGCGGGGAGCGGCTCGGGGTCCACCACATCGAGCGCCGCCGCGGCGATCGATCCGGTGCGCAGCGCGGCGACGAGATCGTCGGTCACAACGAGTTCCCCGCGGCCGACGTTGACAAACCTGGCGTGCGGCTTCATCGCGGCGAAAGCGGCGGCGTCGAACATGTTCCTGGTCCGCTCGGTGAGCGGAGCGATCGCGACGACGTAATCGGCGCGGGCCAGTTCGGCGTGCAGATCGGTGGTGACCTCGCCGAAATCCGGGTCCGCCGCGCGCTCCCGCCTGCCGACGGCGCGCACGGTCATGCCGACCGCGCGCAGCAATCGGGCGATATGACGCCCGATCGAGCCGGTGCCCACGATCAGCGCCGTCGACCCCGCGACCCGTTCGGATTCCCGATGCCGCCACTCGTGCCGTTGTTGCAGCAGCAACGAACCGGACAGGTCCTTGGCGAAACCGAGAATCTGCCCGAGCACGTACTCGGCGATCGCGGCGTCGAAGACGCCTCTGGTGTTGGTCACGACCACGTCACTGGCCCGCAGTTCGGGAAACATCGCCGGATCGACGCCGGTGGATCCCATGTGCACCCAGCGCAGCCGGTCGGCGGCATGCCAGGCGCCGGGCAGCGCCCGGGTGCGAAAGTCGTAGACGAACAAGATCTCCGCTCCGCGCAGGGCGTTCGCCAACCCGGGCGCCTCGGTGTACCGGATGGTGGCGCGGCCTGCTAATCGGTCCATTCGTTCGTCGTCGGGCACACTGTCACTGTGCAGGACGACGACAATCGGGCCCTGTTCCACATTGACACACTAAGATCACATCGTATGATTGTCAACAATCCGATCGTGTTCGGAGGTCGTCCCGGCTGAGCGCGAGAGGGGCCGTAGTGGATTTGAGCTTTCCCGACCTCGAAGGGCCCGTTGCACAACGGGGTATCGGGATCATCGCACCGTTCGACCTCGCCCTCGAACGGGAGCTCTGGCGCTGGGCGCCTCTGGAGGTGAGTCTGCACCTGGCCCGTACCCCCTACGAACCGGTTCCGGTGTCGCTGGAGATGGCCGAATTGGTCTCCGACGCGGCGCATCTCACCGCGGCCACCCGCAACGTCCTGCACGTGGAACCCGAAGTCGTGGCCTACCTGTGCACATCGGGCAGTTTCATCAAAGGCCTCGCCTACGAGAAGTCGTTGCGCGACACCATCTGCCGTGCCGGGGCGCTGGACGCGGTCACCACCTCGGGCGCGTTGCTCGAAGCGATCCGCCATCTGGACCTCACCCGGATCTCGGTACTGACCCCGTACGACGAGATCCTCACCCACCGGCTGCACGAGTTCCTCGCCGAAGCCGGGTGCACGGTGGTGCGCTCCGATCACCTCGGGCTCGGCGGCGGCATCTGGAAGGTCAGCTATCGCACGATCGCCGAACGCATCGTCGGCGCCGACGACCCCGAGGCCCAGGCCGTCTTCGTCAGCTGTACCAACCTGCCCACGTACGACGTGATCGAGCCGCTGGAGAAAGCCCTCGGCAAGCCGGTGCTCACCGCCAACCAACTCACCATGTGGGCATGTCTCGGCCGGATGAAGCTCCCGATGATGGGCCCGGGCAAGTGGCTGCTCAACGTTTTCTGAAGGAAGAACATCACATGCACGCACCCACCGTCGGTTTCATCTACCCCGACCACGCGGCCGAGGACGACTACCCGCTCGCGGCGGCAGCGCTCGGCGCGCACCTTCCGGTGGCCCACATCTACGGCACCGATCTGCACGCCGTCCCCGAACTGCTCGAACTGGGCAGCCCGGAGAAATTGCGCCTCGGCGCCTCGCTGCTCGCCCGGCACCGCCCCGACGCGATCGTCTGGGCCTGCACGTCGGGCAGTTTCGTCTACGGACCCGAGGGCGCGCGCGATCAGGTGCGCGCGCTGGCCGAGGTCGCGGGCGTCCCGGCGACCAGCACCAGCATCGCGTTCGCCGACGCCGTGCACACGCTGGGACTGCGCACCGTCGCGGTCGCCGCCAGCTATCCCGACGAGGTCGCCCGGCTGTTCGTGGAGTTCCTCGCCGACGCGCGCATCGACGTCGTCTCGATGTCCAGCGCGGGGATCGACACCGCCGCCGAGGTCGGCACCCTCACCCCGGCCCAGGTGCTGCGGCTGGCGGCGGACAACGACCATCCCGACGCGGAGGCGCTGCTCATCCCCGACACCGCGATGCACACCGTGGCGGTGCTGCCGGACCTGGAGGCTACGCTGGGCAAACCGGTGCTGACGGCCAACCAGGTCACGATCTGGGCAGGGCTGCGGCTGGCCGGCGCCGAGCCGGTCGTTCCCGGATTCGGGACCTTGTTCGCGGAAAGGCAGATCGATGTCCGTCGTTGATTTCGAGCCGGTGAACCGGCAGTCGACCGCGGAGATGATCGCAGATCGGCTCCGCGAGGCGATCATGCGCGGCAGTCTCGCGCCAGGGTCGCAGCTCGGCGAGGCCGACCTCGCGGCGCGGTTCGCGGTCTCGCGCGGGCCGGTGCGCGAGGCGATGCAGCGCTTGGTGTCCGAGGGTCTGCTGCGCAGCATCCGCCACCGCGGCATCTTCGTCATCGAATTGAGCCTCGACGACGTCGTCGACATCTACCGGGCCAGGACGGCACTGGAGGGCGGCGCACTGGAGCTGATCCTGGACGGTCGCCGCCCCATCGCCTACGAGGCGCTCGGTCCCAGCGTCGAGGAGATGATCGCGTGCGCCGAACGCGGCGACGCGGTCGGCGTGTCGGAGGCCGACCAGGCCTTCCACGAGGCGCTGGTGGAGAGTGCGGCCAGTCCGCGGCTGGTACGCGCGGCTCGCACCTTGCTGATCGAGACGCGCATGTGCTTGGGCGCCTTGCAGACGACCTATCCGGACCTGCGGGAACAGTCCCGCGAACACATCGGCCTGCGCGACGCGATCGGCGCGGGCGACCCGGCACGCGCCCGCGCTCTGCTCGTCGAGCACATGGACGACGCCGTGCAACGCCTCCGGCACCAGATCGGCTCCTGAACGCCGACTCACCGCGACCGCTACCCGGCCACTGCCGCCGCAGCCGACTTTCCCACACTGCGCGAATTTCCTTGCGGCGGTATTTATGTGATGAACGCCCGCGGCGGGCCGGAGCCGGTCACGGAAATCAGCAGACGAGGCTCGAATCCTGCGGCACGGGCAGGTGCGAGCATTGCACAGTGCCGAGCAAGCGCCGCGAGGTGGTCAACCACTATCGCCCGGGATCAGAGATTGGCGGGGCGGACGACCATCACCGAGGACGCGCGATTACCGGATTCCCGGAGCAGGGCGATAGCGCGGCCTTCCGGATCGATGGCGGCGTAGACGCCGGGCATTCCGGCCGGAGCGAGCCAGCGTCCGTTGCGCAGATCGTCAGCCTGCTTGTCATCGATGTCGCGGCGCGGGAACGCCGTTCGCACCGCGGCATCGATATCGAGGCTCAGTGGCGGCACGCCGGACTCAGCGGCGGCGGCCAGATCGTCCAAGGTGCGTGCATGCTCGAGCGTGAACGGCCCGACGCTGGTGCGGCGCAACACGGTCAAGTGGCCGCCGACGCCGAGCCCGGCGCCCAGGTCTCTGGCCAGCGCGCGCACGTAGGTACCCGAGGAGCATTCGACCACCACGTCCAGGTCGACGAAATCGCCGACCTCGCGCCGCGCGAGCACGTCGAACCGCGACACCGTGACCGGGCGGGCGGCCAACTGCACGTCCTCGCCCGCACGGTGGCGGGCATAGGCACGTTCGCCGTTCACCTTGATCGCGCTGACGGTGGCGGGCACCTGCTCGATGTTCCCGGTCAGTTCGGCTGTGCGCGTGGCGATGTCGGCGTCGGCGAGGTGACCGGCCGGTGTCGTGGCCAGCACCTCGCCCTCGGCGTCGTCGGTGCTGGTCGCCTGCCCCAGCCGGATGGTCGCGGTGTACGCCTTGGTGGTCAGGGTGAGCAGGCCGAGCAGTTTGGTCGCGCGTTCCACGCCGAGCACCAGCACACCGGTCGCCATCGGATCGAGCGTGCCCGCGTGGCCGATCTTCTTGGTGCGCAGCAGCTTCCGGCACTTCGCGACGACGTCGTGACTGGTCCAGCCACCGGCCTTGTCGATGACGAGCAGCCCGCCGAGTCCGTCCATCAGACGTGCGCGATCGCGGTCAGGATGTACCCGTCGGTGATCAGCCAACGACCGTCGAACGCGAGCAGCGGCGTGCCGCCGTCGGTGGTCTGCCCCGGCACCAGCAGTTCGGTATGGAAACTGCCGCGCCCGGAAGCGGCGGAGCTGTCCTCGATCTCGAACGTGATGTGCGCGTCCTCGAAGCCGAGCCAGCGCAGCGTCAGCGGGAACCACGCCTTATAGGTGGCCTCTTTGGCGCAGAACAGCAACCGGTCCAGGTGCAATTCGGACTCGGTGGTCTTCAGCCATTCCCGCTCCGGCGGCAGACTGACCGAGTCCAGTACGCCGTCCGGCAGGGTGGCGTGCGGCTCGGCGTCGATGCCGATGGAACGGAACCGCAGTTTGTGACCGAGCGCGGCGGCCTGGTAGCCGTCGCAGTGGGTCAGGCTGCCGACGATTCCGCGCGGCCACACCGGAGCGCCGCGCTCGCCCTTGCCGATCGCGACCGGCTGCTCACCGAGTTGCGTGAGCGCAAGGCGGGCGCAATGCCGCGCGCCGATGAAGTCACGGCGCCGCTTCTCCACCGACTTGGCGATGAGATGCTCCTCCGCCGGATGCGGCCGCAGATCCTCCGGGTACGCCAGCAACTCGGCCGAGGCCACACCCGCGGGCAGAATGTTCTCGATCATCACCGACGAGCGTAGTCGAGCCGCACCGGGTGGGATCGCAGCGCCATGTGCGTGGGACTACGCCAGCCCGCGCCGCTGCTGCGCTTTGCTGCGCATCTCCGCGGCGGCGGCTTCCATCTCGGGAGTCACCTGGAAGTGTCCGCCCCACTTGTTCAGCGTGCCCGGCGGATACTGCGGGGTCGGCAGGATCTGGCGCAGCAATCGCTCGGGCAGGCCACGGCGCTGCCACTCGCGCGGGTAGCCGAGCGAGACCTCCTCGAATCGGACGCCGTCGTAGTGCGAGGTCCGCGGGATGTGCAGGTGACCGTAGACCGAGCAGACCACGTTGTAACGGGTGTGCCAGTCCGCGGTGAGTTCGGTGCCGCACCACAGCGCGAACTCCGGGTAGAACAGCACGTCGGTCGGCTGCCGCACCAGCGGGAAGTGGTTGATCAGGACGATCGGGGTGCCCGGGGCGAGCGCGTCGAGCTTGCGCTTGGTCACCTGCACCCGGGCGTGGCACCACGCGTCCCTGGTCAGGTACGGATCCGGCGAGAGCAGGAATTCGTCGGTGGCAACCACGTTGCGCTCACGCGCGATCGCCAGACCCTCCGCTTTGGTGGTGGCTCCTTCCGGCAGGAACGAGTAGTCGTACAACAGGAACATCGGAACCAGCGTGACCGCTCCGCCGTGTTCTTCCGCGCCCGCGCCCTGCCACACCGGAAACGGATCCTCCGGCGTCAACACATCCAGGTCGCGGCAGATCGACACCAGGTAGTCGTAGCGTGCCACCCCGACCATCTGCACCGGGTCCTTGGCCGTCGTCCACAGCTCGTGATTGCCCGGCACCCAGATCACCTTGGCGAACCGGCGGCGCAGCAGCTCCAGCGCCCACCGGATGTCCTCGGTCTTCTCCCCCACGTCGCCGGCCACGATGAGCCAGTCCTCCGGCGAGTCCGCCTTGATCTGCTCGACGACCGGCCGATTCCCCTGGTGCCCGACATGAATGTCGCTCACCGCCATCAACTTGGGTATCACCACACCTACCTTGGCACATCGTTTCGGATTCGCGCGCACCGGCCGAGCCGGGTGTCGCTCACCTCGGCACTTCGGCGCCGACCAGGGTCCACCGGCCCGACAGCGCCCGCCCCGCGACGGCGATCAGCCGCAACAGCATGAACGCGGCGAGGCCGGACCAGATTCCGGCGACGCCCCAGTCGAAGGCCAGCGACAACCAGATAGCGGGCAGGAAGCCGAGCAGGGCCGCGCCGAGCGTGGTGGTGCGCAGATAGGCCGCGTCACCGGCTCCGAGCAGGACGCCGTCGAGCGCGAAGACGATGCCCGCCACCGGAATGAGCGCGACGAAGAACCACCACACCACGTGCGCGCGCTCCAGCACGTCCGGGTCATCGGTGAACAGCGCGGGGATCGCCACCGCCCCCGCCGCGAAGCAGCCGGCGAGCCCGAGGCTGAAGATCTCCGACCAGCGGGTCACGCGCCGGGCGATCCCTCGGGCGCCGGTGGCATCACCCGCGCCCAGAGCCGCGCCCGTGAGCGTCTGCGCGGCGATGGCCAGCGCGTCCAGGGCGAGCGCCAGGAAATTCCACAGTTGCAGCACCAACTGGTGGGCCGCCACCGACGCGGCGCCGAAACGCGCGGCGACGGCCGCCGCCGAGACGAAGCACGCCTGGAAGGCGAAACTGCGGACGATCAGGTCGCGTCCGAGGACGAGCTGGGCACGCATCACCGACCAGTGCGGGGCGAGGGAAACCTCCTCGCGGATCAGCGCGTTCAGGAACAGGACCGCGGTGACGATCTGACCCGCCACGTTCGCCACGGCCGAGCCCGGCAGACCCAGGTGCGGCGCGCCGAACAGTCCGTGCACCAGCGCCGGGCAGAGCACCGCCGACACCCCGAGTCCGGCGACGACGTAGACCAACGGCCCGCGCGTCTCCTGGACGCCGCGCAGCCACCCGTTCCCCGCCATGGAGATCAGGATCAGCGGCACGCCGAACAGCGCGATCCGCACCCAGTCCAGCGCCTGCGCCGCGATGTCCCCACCGCCCGCGATGGCGCTGGTCACCGGCACGGCGAACGCTTGGACCAGCAGCAGGATCGCGACGCCGACGGCCACCGCGATCCACGTGGCCTGCACGCCCTCGGCGACGGCTCCTTGATGGTCGCCCGCGCCGTGACGGCGCGCCGAGCGCGCGGTGGTGCCATAGGACAGGAAGGTCAGCTGCGAACTCGTCTGCGCCAGGATCAACCCGCCCACGGCGAGCCCGGCCAGCGCGAGCGCGCCGAGCCTGCCGACCACGGCCAGGTCGAACAATAGGTAGATCGGTTCGGCGACCAGCACACCGAGGGTGGGCAACGCCAGGCCGAGAATGCGCTTGGGCCCGGCGGCGGCGGCCCGGTCGACGGTTTCCGGCTCGCTCGCGCGCAGGACCTGGTCACCGATATCCGCCCCACTGGAACCCTGCGCGCTCACGAACACCTCCCCCGCATGTCGTCCTCCGAGACCACCGTCGTTGCGATCCGGCTCCCACCTTGGCACGGCCCACCGACAAACTCGGCGGCGTCCGGCTCCGGTCGCGGAGAGGGTCGCATCACCGGTGATTCCGGACGTGTGGCACGACGCCGAACCGGGTTCGGATGGCGAGGCGGGCGAACCGGCTCGACTTCCCGCGCCACTCGACAGGCAAGCGCCCGCAGGGCACCGGGCGCGAACGCGGGGCGCCCCGCACATGCCAGGAGCGCGCCGCATCCGCACACCGCCCCGGTCGATCCGCGGACTCGTCCGGGCGACGAATTCGGCCTCAGCACTCGAAAACCCGTCGGGTCGGGACGTTTTGATGAGAGCCGACCCGGCATTCGCCGAGGATCGAACACGGTCATCCGAGCGCGGTCAGCAGCGCGCCGATCAGGTCCTCGGGCGCGCCGTGTGCGGTATACCCGGCCGCGAAGCGATGCCCACCACCACCCAGTGTCGTGGCCACCTCTGCGACGTCCACCCCGTCGCCCGCACACGCTCCGCTGTCCCGTGAGCGCAGCGATACCGTCCACCGATCCGGCACCACACGAGATTGCTTGAACACCGCGGCGATTCCCGCTTCGGCGGTCGTGCGCACGATATCTATGACGCTCTCGACTTCCTCCGAACGCACGTCGTCGATGTCGTCGCGCCGCACGAACGCGTACACCAATCCGACGCCGCCGCGCGCCTCCGGGACGAGCTGCGCCGTCCCGAGCACCCGCGCCAACATGGGCAGCCATCCGAACGGGTGCGTGTCCATCAAGGTGCGGGCGATATGCGCGCCGTCGATTCCCGTGGCCAGCAGCCGCTCCGCCAGTTCGTGGGTACCCGGCCGCACCCACCGGAACGAACCCGTGTCGGTGACCAGACCGGCGTACAGGCAATGCGCCACGTCCGCATCGATCGGCACACCCCACGCGTCGAGCAGTCGCGCGATCAGGCTCGTGGTGGACTCCGCGGCGGGATCGACCACGTTGATCGCTCCGAACCGCGTGTTCGACCGATGGTGATCGATCACCAGTGTCGTTGCGGCACCGGACAATCGGTCGACGAGCGCACCGAGCCTGCCCGCGCTGCCGCAGTCGACCGCGACCAGCAGGTCGACCTCGGCGCGCACTTCGGCGGGCGCCACCAGGTGCCGTACGCCGGGCAGCGACCGCATGGATACGGGCAATTCCGCGGGCTCGGCGAACGACACCTGCACCGGGACGCCGCGCCGGTGCAGCACCAGCGCCAGCGCCAGACCACTTCCTATGGTGTCCGCATCGGGCTGCACATGGCAGACGATGGTCACCGAGCGCGCGGCGTCGAGCGCCGCCACGGCCGTGTCCAAGCCGGCCGTTTCTCGCATCGTCGTCATCGACTACCGCATGTCACTCGTCGGCGTCGCGTTCGACCTTGTAGGGGTCGGCGTCGCCCGCGGGCCTGGCGGTGGCGGCCACCTTGGCGACCTCGTCGTCCGCGGCCCGCGCCCTGGCGAGCAGTTCCTCCATCTGCCGTGCCGCGTCGGGCACGGTGTCCAGTACGAATGCCAGCGTCGGGGTGAACTTCACCCCGGTACCCGCGCCCACCTTGGAGCGCAGAACTCCCTTGGCCTTCTCCAGTCCGGCCGCCGCACCGTCGTAATCCGGTTCGGCGTCTAGGGTTTCACCCATCACGGTGTAGTACACCGTCGCCTCCCGGAGATCGCCGGTGACCTTGGCGTCGGTCACGGTCACGAAACGCAGCCGCGGGTCCTTCACCTCGTATTCGATCGCGGTCGCGACGATCGAGGAGATCCGCTTGGCGAGTCGGCGTGCCCTGGCTTGATCCACCATGGCCGTTTCCTCCTCACTATCAACTCTGTTCGATGGCGGTCGGAGCGTGGCTCGCGGCCGCCACCCGAGCTCCGTCGCTGCGCCGCGGTCAGTCCTCGGGCCCGAAGATTCGGCGGCGCACCGCCAGCAACTGTAACTCCGGACGGGCCGCGACGTGCCGTTCACATTTGTCCAGCACCTCGGTCAGATGATCCATGCCCGCACTGACCATGGCCACGCCCAGCAGCGAACGACGGTATAGATCGTGTTCCCCGCCTTCGGCGGCACTCACACCGAAACGCTGCAATTCGGCCAGGATCGGCCGGATCACCGAGCGCTTCTGTTTCAGTGAATGCACATCGCCGAGCAGCAGGTCGAACTCCAGTGCACCCAGGTACACCCACACCCTCCCCAGTCAGGAAGACCCGCGGGGCGCCGCGCACTTCGCGCGGCGCCCGGACTCGTCTCGGTCTATCAGTCGCGCGGCTTCTCGCGCAGCTCGTAGGCCTCGATGATGTCGCCTTCCTTGATGTCGGAGTAGGTGACCGTCATACCGCATTCGAAGCCCTCGCGGACCTCGGTGACGTCGTCCTTCTCCCGGCGCAGCGACGAGATCGACATCGTCTCGGCGATCACCACGTTGTCCCGGAGCAGGCGCGCCTTGGCGTTGCGCTTGACCGAGCCCGACGTGACCATGCAACCGGCGATGTTTCCGATCTTCGACGAACGGAAGATCGCCCTGATCTCGGCCCGCCCCAGCTCGACCTCTTCGTAGATCGGCTTGAGCATGCCCTTGAGGGCCTTCTCGATCTCATCGATGGCCTGGTAGATCACCGAGTAGTACCGGATGTCGACGCCCTCGCGGTTGGCCAGCTCGGTCGCCTTGCCCTCGGCGCGGACGTTGAATCCGATGATGATCGCGTTCGACGCCGAAGCGAGGTTGACGTTGGTCTCGGTGACGCCACCGACGCCGCGGTCGATCACCCGCAGCCGCACCTCGTCGCCCACCTGGATCCCGAGCAGCGCCTCTTCGAGGGCCTCGACCGTACCCGAGTTGTCGCCCTTGAGGATCAGGTTCAGCTCGCTGGTTTCCTTCAGCGCGGCATCCAGATCTTCCAGGCTGATCCGCTTGCGGCTGCGTGCGGCCAGCGCGTTGCGCTTGCGCGCGTTGCGCCGATCGGCGATCTGCCGGGCGATCCGGTCCTCGTCGACCACGAGCAGGTTGTCACCCGCGCCGGGCACCGACGTGAAGCCGATGACCTGAACCGGCCGCGACGGCAGCGCCGCCTCGACGTCGTCGCCGTGCTCGTCGACCATCCGGCGCACCCGGCCGTAGGCGTCTCCCGCCACGATCGAGTCGCCGACCCGCAGGGTGCCGCGCTGGATGAGCACGGTCGCCACCGGGCCGCGGCCACGGTCGAGGTGCGCCTCGATGGCCACACCCTGCGCGTCCATGTCCGGGTTGGCCCGCAGGTCCAGCGCCGCGTCCGCGGTCAGCAGGACCGCCTCGAGCAGCGCATCGATGTTGATGTTCTGCCTGGCGGAGATGTCGACGAACATGGTCTCGCCGCCGTATTCCTCGGCGACCAGGCCGTACTCGGTGAGCTGCTGACGCACCTTCTGCGGGTTGGCGCCTTCCTTGTCGATCTTGTTGACCGCCACGACGATCGGCACGTCGGCCGCTTGCGCGTGGTTGATCGCCTCCACCGTCTGCGGCATGACGCCGTCGTCGGCGGCGACCACGAGGATCGCGATGTCGGTGGCCTTCGCACCACGGGCGCGCATGGCGGTGAACGCCTCGTGACCCGGGGTGTCGATGAAGGTGATCAGCCGGTCCTCGTCGCCGAGGTGGGTGAGCACCTGGTAGGCGCCGATGTGCTGGGTGATGCCGCCTGCCTCGCCTTCGCGGACGTTCGCCTTGCGGATGGTGTCCAGCAAGCGGGTCTTACCGTGGTCGACGTGACCCATGACGGTCACCACCGGCGGACGCTGTTCGAGGTCTTCCTCGCCGCCCTCGTCCTCGCCATAGGTGAGGTCGAACGACTCCAGCAGCTCGCGGTCCTCGTCCTCGGGGCTGACCACGTGGACGACGTAGTTCATCTCGCTGCCCAGCAGCTCGAGGGTCTCGTCGTTCACCGACTGGGTCGCGGTGACCATCTCACCGAGGTTGAACAGGGCCTGCACCAGCGCGGCCGGGTTAGCGTCGATCTTCTCGGCGAAGTCCGACAGCGACGCGCCGCGAGCGAGCCGGATGATCTCGCCGTTGCCGCGCGGCAGCCGCACGCCGCCGACGGCGGGCGCCTGCATCGAGTCGTACTCTTGCCGCTTCTGCCGCTTCGACTTGCGGCCACGCCGGGGCGCGCCACCGGGACGGCCGAACGCGCCTGCCGCACCACCGCGGCCACCGGGACCGCCAGGACGACCGCCGCCGCCACCGCCGCCACCGGGACGACCGCGGAAGCCACCGGCCGCACCACCGGCACCGGGCGCACCCGCACCGGCACCGGGAGCGCCGCCACCGCCACCGCGGTAGCCACCGCCACCGCCGCCACCGGGACGACCGGCACCGGCGCCACCGGGACGACCGGGACGACCCGCACCGGGGCCTCCGGCGCCGCCGGGACGCGCCGCACGCGACGGCATCGCGCCGGGATTCGGACGAGGCGGCATCGAGCCGGGGCTCGGCCGCGGGCCGCCGGGACGCGGACCACCAGGGCCGGGCGCCGGACGCGGACCACCCTGAGCCGGGCCGGGACGCGGACCACCCTGCGACGGACCGAGACGCGGACCACCCTGAGCGGGGCCGGGACGCGGACCACCCTGGGACGGACCGGGACGCGGGCCACCCTGACCGGGGGCCGGACGCGGCGCGGGACGCTCGGGAGCCGACGAATAGGGGTTGTTACCGACGCGCGGGGTCTTCGGCCCAGGACGCGGGCCGGGAGCCGCGCCACCCGGGCGATGTCCACCCTGGCCGGGGCCGCCGGGACGCTGCTGCTGCCCGGGGCGCGGGCCGCCCGGCGTCGGACGGGGACCGGCCGGGGCGGGCGCGGAACTCGCGCTCGCGCCCGAAGCCGCGGCGGCCTGCGGGTTGATCGATTCCCGGGCGGCGGGCTTGGGCGCCGGGGACGGTCCGGGACGCGCGGCGGGGCCCGGCTTCACGGCCGGGGATTCACCGGTGCGCGCGGCCGGAGCGGCGGTCTCCTGCGCGGTGGGCGCCGGAGTGGGCGCCGGCGGACGGGGACCTGGACGCGGGCCTCCGCCCGCGGGCTTGGGGGCCGGACGACCGGACGGTCCGGGGCGTGCACCCGGCTTGTTGCCGTTGGACGGGGCGGATTTCGCCGCGAACGACTCACGCAGCCGGCGGGCGACGGGAGCTTCCACCGTCGAGGACGCCGACTTCACGAACTCGCCCTGCTCCTTGAGCGTTGCGAGTAGTTCCTTGCTCGTGACACCGAGTTCTTTTGCCAACTCGTGCACGCGGGCCTTGCCTGCCACTGCTCTCCTCACTGAGAGGCCGAGCAGCGCCACCGTTGGGGACGGCGGCCCGCACGACCTCGGGTTATCTCCGATGGACGTTCATCGTTGGTACTTCACGGTGTGCTCATGAGTGCTCGTGCCTGTTCTCGAGGTAATGCTCCAGGGCTGAGATATCCAGATGTCCGGACACTCGTAGTGCTCTGCCGATCGCTCGGCGCCGCTCTGCCGCGCGCAGACAAGCCGAAAGGGGGTGCAGCCAGGCACCCCGTCCGGGAAGTCTGCGCCGCGGATCGGGAACGATCTCGATGACGTGGGAGCCGTCTCCGGTCTCACGGTCCCGAGCCACGATCCGCAACAGATCGACGGCCAGCTCGCGCTTCCGGCACCCGATACACGTCCGTACCGGAGCCGCTCGGCGCCGGGGCGCCTGGTGCTGCTCGGTGGTGCGGTCGGGCATGGAAACCGAAGACTCGGACTGAACCTTGGACCACTCTACCGCTGCCACGCTCGGAACGCCGAACCCCTCCCCCGCGGAAGTTACGAACCTGTCATCCCGAGCACTCCGCGGGCGGGCTCCGGTCAACTGCGATGCGCCTCCGTCCGAACGGATCCGCCCATGTCGGGCGCGGCGTCGCTGCGGATATCGATGCGCCAGCCGGTCAGCCGCGCGGCCAGGCGAGCGTTCTGCCCCTCCTTGCCGATCGCCAGGGAAAGCTGGAAATCGGGGACCACTACGCGGGCCGCCCTTGCCTCCGGGTCGACGATAGTGACCGAAACCACTTTCGACGGCGAGAGCGCATTGCCGACGAAGGTCGCCGGATCGTCGGCGTAGTCGATGATGTCGATCTTCTCGCCGGCCAGTTCGCTCATCACGTTGCGCACGCGCTGTCCCATGGGCCCGATACAGGCGCCCTTGGCGTTGACGCCGGGCACCGTGGTGCGCACGGCGATCTTGGATCGGTGCCCCGCCTCGCGCGCCACGGCGACGATCTCCACCGAGCCGTCGGCGATCTCCGGCACCTCCAGCGCGAACAGGCGCCGCACCAGATTCGGGTGGGTGCGCGACAGCGTGATCTGCGGTCCACGCGGCCCACGGGAGACCCCGACGACGTAGCACTTGATCCGGTCGCCGTGCTCGTAGGTCTCGCCGGGCACCTGCTCGGCGGGCGGGATCAAGCCCTCCGCGCCGTGCAGTTCGCTGCCGATGCGCACCACGATGGTGCCGCGGGCGTTGGCGCGCGCGTCGCGCTGCACCACACCGCCGACGATGTCGCCCTCGTGGGTGGAGAACTCGCCGAAGGACTTCTCGTTCTCCGCGTCGCGCAGCCGCTGCAGTACGACCTGCCTGGCGGTGGTCGCCGCGATCCGGCCGAACCCCTCCGGGGTGTCGTCCCATTCGGAGATCACGTTGCCGTCGGCGTCCACCTCGCGCGCCATCACCCGAACCACGCCGGTCCTCTGGTTGATGTCGATGCGCGCGTTGGGCTGGTGGCCCTCGGTGTGGCGGTACGCGGTGAGCAGCGCCGACTCGATCGCGGAGATCACGGTCTCGATCGAGATCCCCTTGTCGGCGACGATCGCGCGCAGGGCTTCGATTTCGATGTTCATTCCACGATCCCTTCGGTCGGCGAATCGGACGCTGTTAAGGATTCGGACAGTGCATTCGGTGTTCCTCGGAGCTGCGCGGCGTCCTCGACCGCCACCGCGTCGTCCGCACCCGGAGCGGGCCGCCCCGGAACGACTCCGCCCGTGAGTTCCAGCTCTCGAGCACTCGGCGGGGAGAACTCGACTTGGACGACGGCCGTGGCGATGTCGGCGAGCGGGACCGTCACCCGGTGCGGGTCGCGTTTGCCGCCGAGCACCAGCGCCACCGAATCACCGGTGAGCGCGCCGACCCTGGCCTCGAAGGTCGCCGACCCCTCCGGGGGCTGTGCGCCTTCGCGTAGTCGCACGCGCACCTTCCGCCCGCGCGCCCGACGCCAGTGCCGGTCGGCGGTCAACGGGCGGTCGATCCCGGGGGTCGTGACTTCCAGCAGGTAGGGCGTCTCGCCGAACTCCCCCGCGTCGTCCAGCAGCGCCGACAGCTCCGTACTCAGAGTCGCCAGGGAGTCCAGATCGGAGGTGTCGCGGTCCACGGTCACCTGCACCCGAGCCTGCGCGTCCACGCGCGTGCCCGCCGTCGAGATCTCGACGCCCTCGAGATCGAATCCTCGGCGTTCGACGAGACCAGCTACTAGCTGGCTCACCCTTTCCTCGGTCGGCATCGGCATGTGGGCGGCTCCTGGTTCAGTTGTGACGCGGCGGGAAATTTCTCTACCGAAGGTCTAGCGTAACGCGCCACGAGAGTGTAAAGGACCAGCGGTCTCGGAGTCCGCACGCCACGGCCGATGCTCGTCCGGCGACGCCCCGCGAGTCTGGCACGATAGTGCCGTGCCCATCCGCCTTCCCGCCCCGCCGCGTGCCGGGCGCACTACCGGCATGCCCTCCGACCGGCACGAGCACCGCCGCGCCGCCCTGGATCGTCGCAGCGCGCTACGTCTCGCCTGCGGCGGAACGGCCGGGGTGATCGCCCTCGGCGCGCTGGTCGGCTGCACCGGTGACGACGTGGTCCATGAGCCGGATCCGCTTGCCGCACAAGAGGTCGCGGCCCGATCCGACGCCGCGGCGGCGACCGCGGCCATCGCCGTCGCGCCCGACCGGCACGCCGCGTTGGCGGCGATCGCGGCCGAGCGCACCGCCCACGCCGACGCCTTGCGCACCGAGATCGACCGCGCGATCGGCGTCTACGCCGACGGCACCAAACCGGCGCACCGCACCCGCGCCGGTGCGTCCGGCCCGTCGGCCGTGGCTTCGGGCAGCGCCGTGCCGCCCACCGCGCCGCCGAGCGTCGAGACGCTGCGCACGCAGCTCACCGCCTCCCAGAAATCGGCGGCCGAACTCGCCCGCGCCCTGACCGGCTATCGGGCCGGTCTGCTCGCTTCGATCAGCGCGGCCTGCGCGGTGCAGACGGGGGTGTTGCTGGCATGACCGAGGACGAACGCCGAGCGCTCATCGGCGCGCTGAACGCCGAATACGGCGCGGTGTACGCCTACGGGGTGATCGCCGCCTACGCCTCCTCCGAGCGCACCAGGCTGGTCGCCGAGCACACCGCCGCGCACCGGGCTCGCCGCGACACCACGGTGGACGCCCTCGCTCTGGGCGGCGCGACGGTGCCGCCGCCGGACGCGGCCTACACGGTGCCGTTCGCCGTGACCGATCCGATCTCGGCCGCCAAGCTGGCCGTGACGGTCGAGTCCGACTCCGCCGTGGCCTGGCGGTCGGTGGTCGAGCGCGGTGACTCCATGGCCATCCGGCGCACCGGCGTCGAAGCGCTCACCGAGGCCGCCGTCCGGCTGGCCGCGTGGCAGTCGATTCTCGGCGC
Source organism: Nocardia sp. NPDC051900 (assembly GCF_044452545.1). Lineage (NCBI taxonomy): Bacteria > Bacillati > Actinomycetota > Actinomycetes > Mycobacteriales > Nocardiaceae > Nocardia > Nocardia sp. NPDC051900. Next base: position 87,503 of record NZ_JBITBU010000008.1, read on the forward strand.
GAATCCGCCCACGGTCGCGTTTCCTGGCAAAGCCTGACCCGTCGACCGGGCCGACTGCCCGAGATCTGATGCGCCGCAAAGGAAACGACGCGTACGGCGGCCGCGGGCGACCCGGGCCGCCGTTCGCTCGACAACCGACCTACGGCCGCATCTCGTACGCGCCGTCGTAGGACGCGACCTCGGCCCACACCCGGTCGAAGCGCGGGCGATCGGCGACCGGCGGCCGCAAGGCGGATGCCGCCCAGCCCTGCTGGTCCGGCGTGGCCGACGGCTTGCCGTACAGCGCGGTGGCGTAGCCGTTGAAGTCGCGGACCTGGAAGTCGAAGATCTGGTCGATCAGGTCGCGGTCCAAGCCGGTGATCGCGGCCTGCTCCAGGATCAGCTGGCCGTAGACCACCAGGGAGAACAGGTGGCCGATGGTCAGCATGAAGTCCAGGTCCTTCTGCTGCGCGGCGTCCGGGGCCGCCGTGGTCAGCAGCGTGCGCAGCGCCTGCGCCTGCTCGTAGAACCGGCTCACGTTCGGGATGTCGGCGTGCTTGTCGTAGATCGGCGCCCAGTCGGCGAAGCGCACCTTGCCCGCGCCCCGCGCCGGGCCCTGGCGCCAGAAGAACGCGTCGTCGGCCGCGTCCTGCCGGGTGCCGATCTCCGGGTAGTCCTGCGGGTCGAACAGATAGTTGGGCATGAACTTCAGGATCTGCCCGACGTTCACGTGCACCGTGCCCTCGAGCCGGGGCAGCGTGCTGATCAGCCGTTGCACCTCGGCGAAGTAGGTGTTCTTCTCGAATCCCTTGGCTGCCAGCACATCCAGCAGCAGCGTCATGACGGTTTCGCCCTCGGAGGTCACCTTGGACTTCGTCATCGGGTTGAACAGCAGGTACCTGCGATCCTCCAGGCTCGCGCCGCGGAAGTAGTCGATCGCACGGTCGCTGAACAGCTTCATCGCGATGATGCGCGCGTAGGCGTCGACGAAATTCGCCCGCACGTGCGGGAATTCGGTGACCGGGTTGCCGTAGAGGACGCGGTTGTTCGCATGGGTGATCGCCTCGTAGAAGGAGTGCTCGACCATGCCGATCCCGCCGTGGCACAGATTGAACTTGCCCACGTTCACGGTGTTCAGCGCCGCGGAGAACGCCTCGGGGCCGGTGTGCAGGATGTCCTCTGCGCGCACCGGGTAGTTCTCCAGCCGGAAGGTGCTCACGTACATCTGCTGGTGCACGACATTGCCGAGCAGGCGATAGTTCTCGTGCCTGGAGTCGGCGGCGAACCAGACGTACGCGTCGGCGCCTTCGAGGTCGGCGCGGCGGGAGAACACCGACACCATACTGGCCACGTTGCCGTTGCCGATGTAGTACTTCTCGCCGTTGGCGCGGAAGAGGATTCCGGCTTCGGCGTCCGCGCTTCCCGGCTCGGTCGGGGTCAGCACCAGGTCGGTGTTGTAGATGTCGGCGCCGTGGGTCTGCTCGGACAGACCGAACGCCATCACCTCACCCGCGGCCAGGTCGGCGGCCGCGCGCTTCTTGGCCGCCTCGTTGTCGCTCTGCCAGATCGGGCCGAGACCGAGGATGGTCACCTGCTCGGCGTACCAGTACGCCAGACCGTAGAAGCCGAAGATCTCCGACAGCGCCGCGTTGCGCGCGGCGTCCCAGCGGCGGTCCGGGTCACCGTCCGCGTACGCCGCGGGGGTCAGGAAGGTGGCGAACAACTTCTCCTTCTTCACGAAGTCGAGGAAGTCCGCGGTCCACACCGCATTCGCGTCGTCGGCGAGCAGACGCTGCTTGCCCCGCCCCTCGAACCACTCGATCGTGGCGCGCAGCAGGCGCCGCGTCTCGGCGTCGAACTGCTGCGGATCATAGGTGGCGGGGTTGAACAACCGCACGTCGCTGTTTGTCATGCGGGTTAACTTACCAGCGGGTAACAGCAGCGTGGACAAGGTCTGCGGATCTGTGACCAGCGAATTCAGGTTACGGTCGCGTAGGTGGACACCGTCCCGTTCCCGCGTGCGCATTCTCCTGCGGCCTTCGTGCCGATAGCGAACGGCCCCCGGCGTTTTCTGCCGGGGGCCGTTCGGGGAAACGAGTCAGCCGCGAACTCTGGCCACCACCGCGTCCACCGCGGAGGTGGCGGGCAGTTCCTCGGTCTCGCCGGTGAAGCGGTCGCGCAGCTCGACCTTGCCCTCGGCCCAGCCGCGGCCGATCACCAGCACCAGCGGCATGCCGAGCAGCTCGGCGTCCTTGAACTTCACGCCCGGCGAGGCGGTGCGATCATCGAAGAGCACGTCCAAGCCCTGCGCGTGCAGGCCGGACACCACCTCTTCGGCGCCCGCGCGGGCCGCGTCGTCCTTGTTCGCGATGACGACGTGCACGTCGTAGGGCGCGACCGCCGCGGGCCAGCGCAGCCCCTTGTCGTCGTGCTGCTGCTCGGCGATCACCGCGACCATGCGGGAGACGCCGATGCCGTAGGACCCCATGGTCAGCCGCACCGGCTTGCCGTTCTCACCGAGGACGTCCACTTCGAACGCGTCGGTGTACTTGTTGCCGAGCTGGAAGATGTGGCCGATCTCGATACCGCGGGCCGCCACCAGGGTGCCGCGCCCGTCGGGCGAGGGGTCGCCGTCACGGACCTCGGCGGCCTCGATGGTGCCGTCCGGGACGAAGTCGCGGCCCGCGACCAGGCCGACGACGTGCCTGCCCGGCTCGTCGGCGCCGGTGATCCAGCTGGTGCCGGTACCGACGCGGGGATCGACCAGGTACCGAATGCCGTTGGCCTGCAACGCCTTCGGGCCGATGTAGCCCTTGACCAGGAACGGATTCTCGGCGAAGTCCGCTTCGGTGAGCAACTCGACCTCGGCCGGTTCGACCGAGGCGCCGAGGCGCTTGTCGTCGACCTCGCGGTCACCGGGGACGCCGATGCCGACGATCTCGGTCTTCCCGTCGGGGTGGCGCAGTTTGACCATCACGTTCTTCAAGGTGTCGGCCGCGGTGACGGGGCGACCGTAGCGCTCGGCGATGCCCGCGCCGTTGGCCCAGTCCACCAGCGTCGCGATGGTGGGAGTGTCCGGGGTGTCGTGCACGACCGCCTCGGGCTGTCCTTCGATGGGCAGCGGTTCGGGAGCGGGCGTGACCACCGCCTCCACGTTGGCCGCGTAGCCGGATTCCGGGCAGCGCACGTAGGTGTCCTCGCCGACCGGGCTGTCGGCCAGGAACTCCTCCGACGCGCTGCCGCCCATCGCGCCCGAGGTGGCGGCCACGATGACGTATTTGACCCGCAGCCGGTCGAAGATGCGCTGGTAGGCCTGGCGGTGCGCGTGATAGCTGGCCTTGAGGCCGTCCTCGTCCAGGTCGAAGGAGTAGGAGTCCTTCATCACGAACTCGCGCCCGCGCAGGATGCCCGCCCGCGGGCGCTCCTCGTCGCGATACTTGGTCTGGATCTGGTACAGCGTGACCGGCAGGTCCTTGTAGGAGCTGTACTCGCCCTTCACGGTGAGCGCGAAGAGCTCCTCGTGGGTGGGCCCGAGCAGGTAGTCCGCGCCCTTGCGGTCGCGCAGCCGGAACAGGCCGTCGCCGTATTCGGTCCACCGGTTGGTGGTCTCGTACGGTTCGCGTGGCAGCAGCGCGGGTAGCGAGATCTCCTGCCCGCCGATCGCGTCCATCTCCGCGCGCACCACGTCCTCGACCTTGCGCAGCACACGCAGGCCCAGCGGCAGCCACGAGTAGACACCCGGGGCGACGCGGCGCACGTAGCCGGCACGGACCAAGAGTTTGTGGCTGGGCACCTCCGCGTCGGCGGGATCGTCGCGGAGAGTGCGCAGGAACAGGCGGGAGAGGCGGGTGATCACGGAAGCACAGGGTAGTCGCTGGCCGGACGCCGGTCCCAGCGCATTACCGTATTCGTTCGTGCTGGTCCTGCTGCCTCCCTCCGAAACCAAGTCCGACGGCGGCGCCGGGGCGCCGCTCACCCTGGACTCGCTGGCGATGCCGCAGCTCACGGCGGTGCGCGCCCGGCTGATCGAGGAAGTGGTGCGCCTGGCGGCCGACCCGGAACGCTCCCGGCACGCGCTCGGCCTCGGCAAGGGGGCCGACGGCGAGATCGCCCGCAACGCCGCGCTGCGCACCTCGCCGACGCGGCCCGCGCTGGAGCGCTACACCGGCGTGCTCTACGACGCGCTCGACGCGCGCTCGTTTACCAAGGCGCAGCGGGCCAAGGCGGATGCCCGGCTCGGCATCGGCTCCGCGCTGTTCGGCGCGGTCCGCGCCGGTGACCCGATTCCCGCGTACCGTCTGTCCGGCGGCTCGAAACTACCCGGTCTGCCGACTCTTTCGGCCGTCTGGCGCGACGAGCTCGCGGCGGCGCTGCACGCCGAGGCGGCGGGCGAACTCGTCGTCGACCTGCGCTCGGGCACCTATCAGCAGTTGGGGCGGGTGCCCGGCGCGATCACCGCCAACGTCCTCACCGAGCATCCGGATGGGTCGCGCACGGTGGTGAGTCATTTCAACAAACACCACAAGGGTCTGCTGGCGCGTGCCCTCGTGCTCACCAGGGCCGAACCAGCCGACGTGCGGGGCGTCGCACGGGTGGCGGCCAAAGCGGGGTTGCGAGCCGAGATCGCCTCTGCCACCGAACTTCTGATCATCACCTGAGCGCGTCCGGCTGTTCCGTGGTGAGCGCGGCGAGTTCGGCCGCGAGGTTGGCTCGGGCCGCCTCCTCGTACCGGCGCCGTGCCGTGGGCGTCCGGAACAACCGCGGCTGCTCCAAGCAAACGTTCCTCCACCGTCATGGGCCCAGTCTCACGCGAACCGCGGTCGCGCGACAACGGCGTGGCGACCGGGATCACCCCTGACCCGGACTCGCCGTCAGATCACGGATCAACAGCGCGGTGTGCAGGGAGGTGCGGGACTCGCCGTCGTCGAGATCGACTTCGAGGATGCGCGCGATACGGGCGAGCCGTTCGTAGAGGGTGGGGCGGCTGATTCCGAGCCTGCGGGCGAGTTCGGTCTTGTTGCCCGCGAGATCGAGGAACTGCCGCAGCGTGCGGGTCAGATCCGCGTCGTGGCGGATGTCGTAGCGCAGCAGCGCGCTCAGCTCGGTCTCGGCGAAGCGCTGCACGCCCGGCTCCGCCCGGATCAGCGACAGCAGTCCGCGCAGCCGCACGTCGCCGCTGCGGTAGAACGGCCGAGACGCCGAAGTTCGCAGCGAGAGCGCGACTTCCGCGACGTGCGCGGCGTGCGGGAGGCCGTGGGCGGTGTCCAGCAGTGTTTCCGACATGGTGCCCGCGCCGATCACCACCCGGCGCACTCCGTCGACGCGCCGAACCTCGCCGAGCATCGCGGCGCACGCGGCGGCCAATGCCTCGTCCGGATCGCCGGCCCGGGGCAGCGCGACGATCAACGACACCCGGTCGCCCGGCTCGGTGGCGACCAGCGCGGTCACCTTGGCCAGCCCCAGCCCGTGCGTCACCGCGTCCACGATGCCCGCCGTGCGGCGCTGACCCGCCAGCGGATCGGACTCGGCCGCCGCGGCGACCTCGACGGCCAGCGGCACGTAGACGGCACGGCGAGCCAACCCGAGCGCGGCGACCCGCGGCGCTGGCCCAACGACCACGGCAACACCGGCGTGGTCCATTTCTTCGGACCGTTCTTGTACCGCAGCCAGTTCCACGCGACCACCGAGGCCGAGGAAGCCGAGCGCGCGCTCGCGCATCTCGAGCAGACCATCGCGTTCGAGGGGCCGGAGACGATCGCGGCGATCGTGCTCGAAACGGTCCCCGGCACCGCGGGCATCATGGTCCCGCCGCCGGGATACCTGGCCGGCGTGCGTGCCCTGTGCGACGCGTACGGGATCGTGTTCATCGCCGACGAGGTGATGTGCGGCTTCGGCCGGACCGGCAAATGGTTCGCCCTCGAGCATTTCGACGGCGTCGTGCCGGACCTGCTCACCTTCGCCAAGGGCGTGAACTCCGGATACGTGCCGCTGGGCGGGGTCGCGATCGGTCCGGCCATCGCCGCGACCTTCGCCGACCGGGCCTACCCCGGCGGGCTCACCTACTCGGGGCATCCGCTGGCCACGGCCGCGGCGGTGGCCACCATCACCGCGATGCGCGAGGAGCGGATCGTGGAGAACGCCGCCGACATCGGCGCCCGCGTGCTCGGACCGGGTCTGCGGGAACTCGCGCAACGCCATCCCAGCATCGGCGAAGTGCGCGGCCTGGGCGTGTTCTGGGCGGTCGAGCTGGTCCGCGACCGGGAAACCCGCGAGCCGCTGGCACCGTACGGCGGCTCGAGCCCGGCGATGACCGAACTGGTCGCGGCATGCCGGGCGGCCGGGTTGCTGCCGCTGGTGAACTTCAACCGGCTGCACGTCGTGCCGCCGTGCGTGCTCACCGAGACCGAGACGAAGGAGGGTCTGGCGATTCTGGACCACGCGTTGGCGGCGGCGGACCGGCACACCGTCTGAGTGACAGCGTCTTTCGCGGCCGACGGGAATGCGGGGCCGTCTGGCGCTGTTCGCTCAGAGCGTGACCACTACCGCTGAGTTCTCCGACGAACTGAAGAAGTACCTGGACGAAGAGAAGGTCTTCGCCACCGCGGCCACGATCGGCCCCAACGGGCAGCCGCACCTGACCGTGATCTGGCTGAAGCGCGACGGCAACGACCTGCTCTTCTCCACCACGACGGATCGCCAGCAGGGCAAGAACCTCGCGCGCGACCCGCGCATCACCGTGCTGATCAATCCGCCGGACAACCCGTACGTCTACGCGGAGATCCGGGGCAGCGCGACCCTCACGCCCGATCCGGAGAAGACGCTGCCCAACGAGCTGTCGGCGAAGTACACCGGACAGAAGTACGTGGACTTCAACCCCGCCTCCGTCAACGACGGCCCGCGCGTCATCGTGCGCGTGACACCCCGTCGAGTAGCGGGGAGGTTCTGAGTTCAGGCCTGCTGGGCTTCTTCTTGGGCGTGCTGGGCCATGGCCAGTTGCTGCGGGGTGAAGCGCAGGGTCAGGGCGACCAGCCCGGCCGCGAAGGCAGCGAAGGCGCAGACGAACAGCACCAGGGTGTAGCCGTTGCCGAGCGCGGCGATCTCCGCGGACGTCATCCCGGCCACCTTCTCGGTGCGGCCGCCGAGCGAGAGGGTGCGGGAGGCGGCGATCGGGGTGAGCAGGCCGATGGCCACGGGGGTGGCAAGGTTCATGAACATCTGCCCGACCGCGGCCAGCGGGCCGATATTGGCGGGCGGCACGCCGACCAGCACGCACAGCGGTGCGAGCACCATGGCGATGCCGACGCCGAAGCCGATCACCACCAGCAGCGGCAGCAGCGTGGCGAAGTACATGACCTCGCCGTCGAGGGTGGAGCCGAACAGCAGTCCGACACCGAGCACCACGGCCGCGCCCGCGAGCAGCCAGCGCGGCGCGATGTACAGCGCCGCCTTGGAGGCCACCGCGCCGCCGATGCCGATGCCGACGGTGAACGGAATCGCCGCGACGCCCGCCTTGAGCGGCCCGTACCCGATGACGTTCTGCATGAACTGGGCGACGAAGAAGGTCATCGCGCCCAGCACGCCGCCGGCCAGGAAGATCAGCAGGAAGGTGGCGACGCGGTCACGGCTGTCGAACAGCGACCACGGCAGCAGCGGGTCGTCCACCCGCCGTTCCAGCGCCACGAAGACGATCAGCAGCACGACGCCCGCGATCAGCGAACCGATGATCGCCGGGTGCCCCCACCCCATCTCCGGCCCCTCGGTCGCGCCGAAAACGATCGACGCGCAGGCGAAGGTGCCGAGCACCGCGCCGGGGATGTCGAGGGCCGAACGGTGATGTTCGGTGTCGGCGAGCTTGTAGGCCGCGCCGAGGATGATCAGCGCGCCGATCGGGACGTTGATCAGGAAGATCCACCGCCACGACAACTGGGTCAGCGCGCCGCCGACCACGAGGCCGCCGACGGAGCCGATGCCGACCATCGACCCGACGATCGCGATCGCCTGGTTGCGCGCCTTGCCCGGCGCGAAGGTCGTCGCCACGAGCGCGAACGCGGTCGGCGCCGCGACGGCCGCGCCCGCGCCCTGGAAGGCCCGCGCGGCGAGCAGCATCGCCTGGTTCTGCGCCAATCCGCACAACAGCGAGGCCAGCGTGAACACCGCGACACCGACCACGAGCATGCGCTTGCGGCCGAACGCGTCACCGAGCCTGCCGCCGAGCAGCATCAGACCCGCGAAGGTGAGCCCGTAGGAGGTCACCGTCCACGCGCTGCCCGCGCTGGACAACCCCATCTCCTCTTGCAGCCGCGGCAGCGCGAAGATCACGACCGTGCCGTCGAGCACGACCATGAGCTGCAATCCGCTCAGGACTAGGATCGCGAGCCCGAAGGCCCGCTGCGTCACTGGATACTGCATCGTCGCAGCGGGGTTCCGAAGCACAGTGAGTCACTGTAATTGATGCCGCTGCCGTATTTGTCCGCCCACCGGCCCGGCCGGGCGCACGACGGGGAGCGGACCCTGTCATCCGGGCGAGCCGAAAGGTCTCCCGCTCGTCCGCTCCATTGCCGGCCCTCGGTCGACCGGGCGACCTGCTGTGCGGCACGTCGCGGGGCGGATCGGGTGCCGGCCCGCGAGCGACGACGCGTGCACTCGGCGTGCGGCCACCGGCACGGGTGCCACCGCGACCGGGACGGGAGGCGGTCGATGCGGCCATGGTCTCGCGGAATCGGATCGCCGCACCGCCGCGGACGCTAGCCCGCCGCGGAGTCGGCGTGCGGAACGAGCGCGTCGGCGGAGAAACCGGCGGTCGGGCCGATCACCACGATCGCGGGTGGGCGGATGCCCTCGGCGCGCACCCGGGCGGCCACCGTGCCGAGATCGGCGCGCAGCACGCGCTGCGTGCGCAGCGTGCCCTCCTGGATGACGGTGGCGGGGGTACCCGCCGGACGACCGCCCTCCAGCAGCGCGGCGGCGAATTGTTCGATCCGCTCCACCGCCATCATCAGCACCAGGGTGCCGCGCAGCCGGGCCAGTGCGGGCCAGTCCACCAGCGAATCCGGGTGATCCGGCGCGACGTGCCCGCTCACCACCACGAACTCGTGGGTGACGCCGCGATGGGTCACCGGGATACCCGCGGCGGCGGGCACCGAGATGGGACTGGTGACGCCGGGCACCACCGTGACCGGGACCCCGGCGGCCACACAGGCCTCCAGCTCCTCGTACCCGCGCCCGAACACGTACGGGTCGCCGCCCTTGAGCCGCACCACGAACTTGCCCGCCTTCGCGCCTTCGATCAACGCGTTGTTGATCGCTTCCTGCGCCATCGCCCGCCCGTACGGGATCTTGGCGGCGTCGACCACCTCGACCTCGGGCCCGAGCTCGGCGAGCAGTTCCGGCGGCGCGAGCCGGTCGGCCACCACCAGATCCGCCCTGGCCAGCAGCCGCCGTCCGCGCACGGTGATCAGGTCGGGATCACCGGGCCCACCGCCCACCAGGGCGACACCGGGCGCGATCGGCGTCGAGTCGTCGCTCACGACACCGGATTGCAGGGCTTCCAGCAACGCGTTGCGCACGGCCGCCGAGCGCCGGTGCTGCCCGCTCGCGAGCACACCGAGGGTGAGCCCGTCGTAGCGCGCGGTGGCCGGGGTGACCGCCGTGCCCAGCCGTGCCGTGTCGGCCCGCACGCAGAAGACCCGCCGCCGGGTCGCCTCGGCCACCACCGCCGCGTTGGTCTCGGGTTCGTCGGTGCACGCGATCGCGTACCAGGCGCCGTCGAGGTCGCCGTCGGCGTAATCGCGCAGCGTGACGGTGATCTGCCCGGAGCTCGCCATTCCCTCGACCGCCGGCGTGACGGCACGACTCACGACGTGGACGTCCGCGCCGGAGGCGATCAACAGGCCCAGCCTGCGCTGCGCCACCGACCCACCGCCGACCACGACGACACGCCGTCCGTGCAGATCGAGCCCGACCAGGTAGTTCGGGTCGCCGGTGGGCTGCTCTTGCGTTGCGTCTGACGTGTTCGGCACAAGTTTCGAGCCTACGGCGTGACCGTCGGGCCCCGGCAATCGACCGGCACGCCCGCACGGACGACGCAACGACCGCGCGGCCGGGCAAACCTACTGTGACCAGCGGTAACAAGCGATTCGGCGGTCCGCGGCGGTAGGTTGCGGTGTAGTCGTCCAGCTCGGAAAGGCGGACCGATGAAGCAGCCGACACCGGCACGACTGCTCGACGTGGCCTACGACGAGGCGCTGCGCGGGCTCGCCGAGGGCGGGATCCCGATCGGCGCCGCCCTCTTCGACGCGGGCGGCACCCTGCTCGGGCGTGGCCGCAACCGCCGGGTGCAGTCCGGCGACCCCAGCATGCACGCCGAGACCGACGCCTTCCGCGCGGCGGGACGTCGCCGCGATTACCGCGACACCATCATGGTCACCACGCTTTCGCCGTGCTGGTATTGCAGCGGCCTGGTCCGTCAGTTCGGCATCGGCTCGGTGGTGGTCGGGGAGTCGCAGACCTTCTCCGGCGGGCACGAATGGCTCGCCGGGCACGGCGTCGCCGTCACCGTTCTGGAAGACCGGCGCTGCATCGACCTGATGACCCGCTTCATCGCCGAGCATCCCGCGCTGTGGCACGAGGACATCGGATTCGCCGACGATCTCGAGGCTTGACCCGAGCAGCGGGCGGCTCAGCGGAAATACGGATATTCCTGCACCCAATGAAAACCGCGGCTGCGCAATGGGAAGTCCTCGAGCGCGACCGGGGTCAGCGCCACCGAGACCGGCTGCCCGGCGAGCGTGCCCGTCAAGGTCAGCCGTTCGGGCGCGGGCCGGTCGAAGCCGAAACTGCCCAGCGGTTGCGGTCCCCCGCCGACGGCCGTCGGCGGCGCGGCCATGACAAGCGTGCGCGCGCCGGGATCGACCATGGCGAGCACGGGGACCAACTGACCGTCCATTCGTTGCACGGTCGCCCCGTCCCGGTCGAAAACGATTTTCTGCCAACGTAGTTGATCGGTACTCAACGGTGGAAGCGGGTTGCCGTCCACGCTGAAGTCGGTGACCGCCCAGATGCCGTACAGCGGAGGTTCCGGCCGCCCGGCTCCCTCTTCGTTCCACCTTTCCCAGCCGGTGTAGGCGTTCGAGAACACCAGCCACACCCCGAGCGCGATCTGCACCGCGGCCGCGATCCGACGGGCCCGGGGCGAGTGCAGCAACGGCGGTGTCGTCGACGGTCCGGTGGGCCGGTCCAGTACGAGCACGTTCGCCAGACGCCCGGCCTCCGGAACGAGCAGCACCAGGCACAGCAACATCAGGTGGAACGACAGGATTTTCGCGGGCACGTCGTAGGTCATGTCCAGCACGAACACCTGTGTCGTGCATACCAAGGCGAGCATGGCGCCCACCAGCGCGGTACGCGGTACGAACAGCAGCACACCGGCGAGCAGTTCTGCCGAGCCCAGCAGGATCTCGTACTGCGGCGACACCCCGATGTGATTCCAGAGCACCGCCATCGGACTGAAGTTCCCGTAGGGCTCGAGCAATCGGCTCAGCGGTGTGGGCGGCATCTGGGTCGGGACGGCCTTCGCCATTCCGTAGGAGACCAGCTGCCCCGCCAGGCACAAACGCACGAACAGCAGGAACCACGGTTGCACGGCGCGGTAATGCGGCCGCTGCCGATCCAGCACGCTCCAGAGCAGGGTTCCGAACACCGCGGCCACCAGGACGACGAACACCAGCACCCAGAAGTACGCCTGGTCACCGCTGATCGAAGCGGTGTTCGCCGCGACGGACGCGCCGAACACGCGCGTCCCGACCCCCTCCACCACCGGACGCAGCGCGCGGGCCGCGCCGTAGTTCACCCAGTCCGGCAGCCATTCGCGCGTCAGTCCGAGGAACTCCGGGACGATCGACGGATACACCAGGCAGAACAGTCCGAAGTACAGGAAGCCGAAACGGAACGCCATCCGGGTCGCCCCGCTCCACGGCCGGACCCCGGCGTCCTCCGCGCTAGCGGCGGCGTCGGTCCGATCCAAGATCGCTTCGGTCACGACGGCCCTCCAGTCCGAGTCGATGCAGACCGAAGGTATCGAAAAGAGCCGTGGCCGTAGGGGATTTCAGCGGAAGTACGGGTATTCCTGAACAAAGTGGAATCCCCGGCCGCGCAGCGGGAAGGAATTCAGGTCCATCCGGTCCATCGACAAGGTCACCGGCGTTCCGTTCAGCTCACCTGTCAACGACAGCGTGTCCGTACCGGGTCGGGTGAAGGTGAAGGCGCCGAGGCGGGCGGGCGGAGCGCCTGCCGACGCGGAAGCCTCCGACACAACAATGGTGTGCGCGGCCTCGTCGACCACCGCCACGACGGGCACGAACGAGTCGTCCATCTTCTGCACGGTCGTGCCATGGCGGTCGAAGACGAGCCGCCGCCAGCGGCCCTCGTCGGTGAGCAGCGGCGGCGCCGGATGCCCGTCCCTGGTGAACTCGCCGACGGTCCAGATGCCGTAGAGCGCAGGCTTCGGCGCGCCGTCACCCGACTCGCGCCAGGTGTGCCAGCCGATGTACACACCGCCGATCAGCACCCACAGGCCCAGAGCCACTTGCGCCACCGCAGCGATCCGATTCGCGCGGCGGGAACCGAACAGCGGCGGCTGCGCGGCCGGTTCGGACGGGCGTTCCAGCACGAGCAGGTTCGCCAACCGCCCGGCCTGCGGCGCCAGCACCACCAGCGAGAGCAACAGCAAGTGGAACGAGAGGATCTTCACCGGCACGTCGTAGGTCATGTTCAGCACGAAGACCTGCGCCATGCTCACCAGACTGAGCAACGCGCCCGCCGTCGCGGTGCGCGGGAGGAACAGCAGCAGGCCACCGAGCACCTCGGCCGTACCGAGCAGGATTTCGTACATGGGCGCGGCGCCGACCTGGTTCCAGAGCACCGACGCCGGGCTCATCGTCCCGTACGGTTGCAGCAGCGCGGTCAGCGAAGGCGCGGGCATCTGCGACGGAATCGCCTTGGCCAGACCGTAGAAGAGCATTTGGCCGCCCAGGCACAGCCGGATGAATACCAGGAACCAGTTGCGCAGTGCCGTGTAGTCCCGGCGGCGGCGATCGAGGATCGACCAGACGATCGTGATCAGCGCCGCGGCGACGAGTTCGCAGAAGATCAGCAGCCAGATCGCGGCCTGGTCGCCGCTGCCCGAATTCTCGTGCAAGACGGCTTCGACCCCGAAGACATGCTCGCCGACCCACCCGACCAGCGGGCTCGTCGTGCGCATCTGCCACAGGATCGCGCTCTCGGGCAGCCACTTGCTCAGTATCCCGGTGAAGACGAAGAGGATCTGGGCGAACAGCAGGCAGAACAGACCGAAGTAGGCGAAGACGAAGCGGAACGCGATCCGGGCCGGCAGGCTCCACGGCCGCCGCTCGCCACCGGTTCGCGCCTCGCCGCTCGTCAGGACTTCCATTTCGACGGTACGCACACCGCTCCCCTCGCAGGCCGACAGATTGGCCAGCCGAAAGTATCCGACCAGGTCATGGGATGACCTCCGGGAAAACCCTGGATTTCCGGGTACTTCTTTCGGCCTACGTGCCCGCCGCACCGAGCGGCGCCGGGATTCGTTCCCGGTTCCGGCCCGTCAATAACTAGAACGCGTTACAGTCGCGTATCCCGGCGCACCGCCAGCGGTGCACCCGGGCCGCACGTGTCAGGAGGACAATGATGACCGACGATCCGGACCCGGCACAGCGACAGCAGCTGACCGTCAGCGAACGCGACCTGGACACGCTCGCCGGGAACCTGGCGCGCTGGCTGAACACGAAGGTCGCCGCGGACGAGTTGCCGCGCATCTCGGATCTGTCGCGTCCGCAGTCCGGCGGCATGTCCAGCACCTCGATTCTGTTCGACGCCGAATGGACCGTCGGGGGTCGGGCGGAGCGCGGGTCGTTCGTGGCGCGGATGGCGCCCGAGGCCGGATCGTTCCCGGTCTTCGAGACCTACGACCTGGCCACCCAGTACCAGGTGATGGCCGGCGTCGCCGCGGCCACCGACGTGCCGGTGCCGGGCCTGTGCTGGCTGGAGAACGACGAAACGCCGCTCGGCGCACCGTTCTTCGTCATGCGCCGGGTGGACGGACGGGTGCCGACGGACAACCCGCCGTACGTGTTCATCGGCTGGCTGTTCGATGCCGATCCCGCCGACCGCCTTCGGCTCACCCACAACACCGTCGAGGTGATCGCGAAGATCCACGGCATCCCCGACCCGGCGGCGCACTTCCCGATGCTGAGCGGGCCGGGTGACTCGCTGCGCAGGCACGTCGCCGCGCAGCGCTCCTGGTACCGGTGGGCGCTCGCGGACGACGGCTACGAGATCCCACTCATCGAGCGAAGTTTCACCTGGCTGGAGGAGCACTGGCCCGCCGACCCCGGTCCGGATGTGCTCACTTGGGGCGACGCCCGCCCGGGCAACATCATCTACCGCGAATTCGACCCGGTGGCGGTGCTGGACTGGGAGATGGCCGCCCTCGGGCCGCGGGAACTCGACCTGGGCTGGGTGATCTTCATCCACCGGTTCTTCCAGGATCTGGCCACCCGCTTCGGGCAGCCGGGGCTCCCCGATTTCCTCCGCCGCGACGACGTGGTGTCGAAATACGAGGAGCTGACCGGTCACACGGTGCGCGATCTCGATTTCTACCTCGTGTACGCCGCGCTGCGGCACGCGATCGTGATGGCGCGGGTGAAACGCAGGATGATCCACTTCGGCGAGGACACCGACACGCCGGACCGCGACGACTACGTCATGCACCGGGCAAGCCTGGAAGCGCTGCTCGACGGAACCTACGAATGGGACTGATCATGCCTGTGCCCTTGGACGAGTACCCGATCCACCAGACCCCGCTGTCGCTGGCCCGGGTGGCCAGTAGCGATCGGAACTTCTACGACCGCAGCTACTTCAACGCGCACGACCGCGACGGCGGCACGTTCCTGATCACCGGTCTCGGCGTGTACCCCAACCTCGGGGTGACCGACGCCTACGCCGCCGTCCGGCGCGGCGACACGGTGCGCGCGGTGCGCTTCTCCGACGCGCTCGGCGACCGGAGCCTCGACCAGCGCGTCGGCGGCTACCGCGTCGAAGTGATCGAACCGCTGCGGCGCATCCGGGTGGTCTGCGAGCACGACGATCTCGGCTTCGACCTGACCTGGACCGGGGCCTTCCCCGCCGTGCAGGAACAACCGCACCTGATCCTCGCGGGCAACCGGCCGATCATCGACGCGTCCCGATTCGCGCAGGTCGGCTCGTGGGCGGGAACGCTGCACGTGGACGGCGACGACATCACGGTCGACCCGGCGGTGTGGACCGGGACCAGGGATCGTTCGTGGGGCATCCGCCCGGTCGGCGAGACCGAGCCGCCCGGACGCGCGGCCGCCGAGCCCTCGGGCGGA
Organism: Nocardia sp. NPDC051900; assembly: GCF_044452545.1. Taxonomy (NCBI): domain Bacteria; kingdom Bacillati; phylum Actinomycetota; class Actinomycetes; order Mycobacteriales; family Nocardiaceae; genus Nocardia; species Nocardia sp. NPDC051900. The sequence goes on from NZ_JBITBU010000008.1 coordinate 102,904, forward strand.
TTCTGGTGGCTCTACGTGCCGCTGCGGTTCGACGACTTCGCCGTCGTGGTCATCGTGCAGGAGGAGCCGGACGGCAGGCGCACCCTCAACGACGCGACCCGGATCTGGCCGGACGGACGCACCGAACAGCTCGGCTGGCCCCGCATCGCCATCGACTATCGTTCCGGCACAAGGTTTCCCGTCGGGGCGCGACTGGAGCTGACCACGCCGGACGGCAAACCCCTCGAGATCGAGATCACGCCGGGCACGGGCGTTCCCTTGCACGTCGGGTGCGGCTACGGCGGCGATCCCGACTGGCAGCACGGCCAGTGGAAAGGCCGCGACTGGTCCTCCTCCAGCCGCAACGACCTCACCGACCCTGGGATCGCCGCCCGCATCCCCTACGGCGTCACCGACCACGTGGCCCGCGCCCGCTGCGGCGACGCCGAAGGCTGGGGCCTGTTCGAGCACGCCAGCATCGGCCGCCACGACCCCACGGGCTTCGCCGACTGGGGCTCGGTCGCACCCTGAAACAGGGGCCGCAGGGTCGAACGGCTCTACCGCTCGTACAGCGCTGCAGCGAGCACCACGCCGTGCACGACGCATTTGGACAGCACCAGCGGCCCGCCTTCGGCGGCGAGCAGCGCCGCGGCCTCCGCGACGCTTGCCGTGCCGATGGCGGCACGCGTCCGGTCTCCCGGGTTCGGGACGGTGACCGCCGCCAGTTCGTCGGCGGAGTAGGACCGTAGCGGCACCCGGAGGTCAGCGGCGACCGCGCGCAGTCCGGGTTCGGCGGAGCGCCGCGTGATGGTGGCGAGGCACACGATCCGATGGTCGCCTACGCCCTCGTGCAGGGCAGCGCGAATCGTGCGGGCCGAAGTGCGCGGTCGCAGGCCGATGCCGACGACGATCTCAGCGGACGGCACGGGAACTCGCGAAACGCACTGTCTCCGTCACGAATCGACGCACCGCCTGGGGATTCCCCGCCGGATGTGTGTGCAGGTACGAGGCATGCACGTTGCCGCTGAGGGCCCCTTCCTGGACGCGCTCTCCCGCGCTTCCGCGCCATCCCCACGCCGGATTCCGTGGCGGCGCGGACACCAGGCGCGTGCGGTGGAATTCGTGCCCACGGACCCGTTCCCCGGCCCGCCACAACGGCGAGTCGGCGAGCGCGACGGCGTCTCGGTAACCGAGCGTCAGGCGCGGCCCGAACGCGGCGTCGGCCTCCACCACCCCGGCCATCGGGTGCCCGTCCAGCGAGCGGGTCAGATACAGCAGCCCGGCGCATTCGGCATGGACCGGCATCCCGTGGCGGGCGGCTTCGGCCACCGCCCGCAACAGGCCGGCATTGGCGGCCAGCTCCGCGGCGTGTTCCTCGGGGAAGCCACCTGGCAGCACCATTCCCGCTGTCCGGGCGGGCAATTCGTCGTGCAGCGGATCGAAGACGACCACCTGCGCCCCCGCGGCCGTCAGCAACTCGCGGTGCTCGGCATAGCCGAACGTGAACGCCGGGCCACCCGCCACGGCGATCAGCGGACCCTCCCGATCGGCGGGTCCGCCGATGACGATCGCGCCGTCCGTGCTTTCGTCGGCTCGCGGCATACCACCAGGCTCCGTGGAGACGCGCGAGTCCCGATCACCGCCGACAACTGTCGACGCCGCCATGTCACCGGCTTCACCGAGCGACGCCGTGGAGTCCGCTACTCCTTCGAGCCCACGCACGGCCGCGGCGGGATCCCACGCGGGTCCCGCCACCGACGAGCGAGCGAGTGCGGCGACGGCGTGCAGGTCCACATGCGCGGCGACGAGGTCCGTCATCGCCGCCACCGCCGCTGTCGCGGCCGAACCGTGTTCCACGGCCGGGATCAAGCCGAGATGCCGGGAAGGCACCTCGAGTTCGGCCAGGCGCGGCAACGACCCGAGCACCGGCAGCCCGACGCGATCGCAGGCGGCGCGCAGCACTTGCTCGTGCCGTTCACTGCCGACCCGATTCAGGATCACACCGCCGAGCCGGACGCCGCTGTCGAAGGTCGCGAATCCGTGCAGCAGCGCCGCCAGGCTCTGGCTGTGCCCGCGCGCGTCCACCACCAGCACCACAGGCGCCCCGAGCAGCGCCGCGACCTGCGCCGTCGAACCCTCCGCCACCGCGCCGGAATAGTGTTCATCGATCCGCCCGTCGAACAGCCCCATCACGCCCTCGACCACGGCGAGATCGCACCCCCGTGCGCCGTGCCGGTACAACGGCACAACTCGCTCCTCCCCCACCAGCACCGGATCCAGGTTCCTCCCCGGCCGCCCCGCCGCCAACCCGTGATATCCCGGATCGATGTAATCCGGCCCCACCTTGAACGGCGCCACCCGATGCCCCACCCGCCGCAACGCCCCCACCAACCCGGTCGCCACCGTCGTCTTCCCGCTCCCCGACGCAGGCGCCGCCACCACAACGGCTCTCATCCCCGCCTCCGCTTCGCGAGTGGCACACCCTCGTGCGGCCCTCTCGCGATTCGCCGCAGCCATGTGCCACTCGCGGAGATCACCATTCGATGCCTCGTTGGCCTTTGCGGCCCGCGTCCATGGGGTGTTTGAGTTTGGTCATTTCGGTGACCAGGTCGGCGGCTTCGATGAGGGGTTGGGGGGCGTCGCGGCCGGTGATGACGACGTGTTGGTTTCCGGGGCGGGTGCGGAGGGTTTCGACTACTTCGGCGGTGTCCACCCAGCCCCATTTGAGGGGGTAGGTGAATTCGTCGAGGACGTAGAAGCGGTGTTGTTCATTCTTCAGGCGGCGGGCGATCTCCTGCCAGCCCGCCAGCGCGGCCGCGGCGTGGTCGTCTTCGGTGCCCTGCTTGCGGGTCCAGGACCAGCCCTCGCCCATCTTGTGCCATTCGACCGGCCCGCCCGCGCCGGTCTGCTCGTGCAGTGTGCCGAGAGCGCGGAAGGCGGCTTCCTCCCCGACCTTCCATTTGGCGCTCTTCACGAATTGGAACACCGCGACGTCGAAACCTTGGTTCCAGGCCCGCAGCGCCATCCCGAACGCGGCCGTCGACTTGCCCTTGCCCGGCCCCGTGTGCACGGCGAGCACCGGCTGGTTGCGCCGCTGCCGCGTGGTCAGTCCGTCGTCGGGAACGGTCTCGGGAACACCCTTGGGCATCGAATCTCCTTGCTCTCGACCTACAGCGTGTCCAGGTCGGAAGCCACGACCTCACACAACCGGCCCGGACCGAACGGGCGCGTGCCCGCTCGACCGATCGCGCCGCCCACCAGGCGAGTGCCGCCGAGCGGCACGCAGCGGACACGCCGATCGAAAGTCGTGGTCACGCCGCTCGAACCGCACCACTCGGGCGTGCGGAACTCGACCGCACGACATCGGCGACCGAATCGCCGGTCAGCTCGGCCAACCGCAGATATCCGCCGCGCAGGTCGCGAGCCAGATCCGCGGCGAGACCGAGGCGGATCATGCCGCGTTCGCAGTCGACCACGATCGAGGTGACCGCGTCCCTGGCGAGCAAGCGGGCCGCGGCGCGGGCACGGGGAACCGGGTCCGCGCCTCCGGTGGCGCGACCATCGGTGAGCAGCACCAGCATGGGCCTGCGGCGCGGATCCCGCACCCGCTCGCGCAGCACGATCTCGCGCGCCTTCAGCAGGCCCGCGGCCAACGGCGTCTTCCCGCCCGTGCGCATCCCGGACAACCGGCGCACCGCGATGTCGACCGACGAGGTGGGCGGCAGCACGAGTTCGGCCTCGGCACCCCGCACGGTGACGACGGCGACCTTGTCGCGGCGCTGGTAGGCATCGCGCAGCAGCGTGACGACCGCGCCGGTGACCGCGGACAACCGGTCGCGGGCGGCCATCGAGCCGGAGGCGTCGACGACGAACACGACCAGATTCCCTTCGCGGCCTTCCCGATACGCACCACGGAGGTCCTCGGCGGCCAGCCGCAACGGCCCGGCGGCCCGCCCGCGCGCATGCTGATGCGGCGCGGCCGCGAACACGGTGCCGAGCAGGTGCAGCCCCGAGGAGGTGTCGGTGCTGGAACGCACCGCTCGCCCGTGCCGGGATTCCGCGCGTGAGCGGCGCCCCGGAGCGCCCTCGCCGACACCGGGCACCTCCCAGCGCGGTGTCCGCGCACCAGCGGAAACCGGTGTGCCGGTACGACCTTCACCCGAGCGCCCGCCACCCGGACCGTCCGGCGGCGACGGGTCTTCATGGCCTCCGCCCGGACCTTCCGGCGGTAGGGGGTCGTCCGGGTCGTCCCCGGGACGAGCCCGTCTTTCGTCGTCCGTCACCGCACCGTCGGCCTCCCCGGCGTCCTGCTGCGCGGACGACGGCTGTTCGCGTTGCGCCTCCGCGGCGGCGTCGCGCATGGCGTCGTCGAGCTGTTGCTCGCTGATGCCGGGCTCGTCGAACGGATCGCGCCTGCGCCGGTGCGGCAACGCCAGTTCGGCGGCCACCCGCACGTCGTGCTCGGTCACCGCGTCGCCGCCGCGCCATGCGGCGTGCGCTGTCGCCGTACGCGCGACGACCAGGTCGGCGCGCATGCCGTCGACGTCGAACGCGGCGCACAGCGCGGCGATCCGGCGCAGCTCCACATCGTCGAGCGCCACCTGTCCCAGTCGGTCGCGAGCGGCGAGAATCCGTTCGGCCACTTCCTGGTCGGCCTCGGCGTACCCGGCGGCGAATCGGGCCGGGTCGGCCTCGTAGTCCAGCCTGCGGCGCACCACCGCCATGCGCACGTCCACGTCCCGGGAGGCGGCCACGTCCACGGTCAGGCCGAATCGGTCCAGCAGCTGTGGACGCAGCTCGCCCTCTTCTGGATTCATGGTGCCGACCAGAACGAATCGCGCCGGGTGCGAATGCGACACACCGTCGCGCTCGATGTGCACCCGGCCCATCGCCGCGGCGTCCAGCAGCACGTCCACCAGATGGTCGTGCAGCAGATTGACCTCGTCGACGTACAGCACACCGTGATGGGCGGCGGCCAGCAGGCCGGGACGGAACGCCTGCTCCCCGTCGCGCAGCACCCGCTCCAAGTCCAGCGAGCCGACCACGCGGTCCTCGGTCGCGCCCACCGGCAACTCCACCAAGCGCGCGGGCCGCGCGCCGGTCTCGTCCACCACCGGGGGCAGCAACTGCGCCAGCGCGCGCACCACGGTCGATTTCGCGGTGCCCTTCTCGCCGCGCACCAGCACCCCGCCGATACCGGGATGCACCGCGCAGAGAATCAGCGCCAGTTGCAGCCGTTCCTGCCCGACCACCGCCGAGAAGGGAAATCCCGCCTCACCGTCCGAGGTGGAAAGTGTTCGGCCGCGCTGATCGGACGTAGGCACTGTTTCGGCATGGGACAGGGACACGCCCCAACTCTAAGGGCGCGCCCGCGCCCATCCGACAGTGCCCTTCGATTCAGAACCGATGCGGGCGGGCCGCGAAAGCGCCGCACCCGCCCCGGAGACTTCCGGAGCGGGTGCGAATGGCGGATGGGTTGGCTACTCGCCTCCCCTGCGCATCGGCACGTGCGCGATGCCGTCTTCCTCGAACTCCGGGCCGTCGACCTTGAAGCCGTGCTTGGTGTACAGGTCGATCAGGTAGCTCTGCGCGCTCAGGCGCACCGTCGCCGAGCCCACCTCGGCCAGCGCCGCCTGCAGCAGTCGCGTGGTGTACCCGTGTCCGCGAGCGGGAGCCGCGGTGCAGAGCCTGCCGATGCGGAAGCTCTTCACCCCGTCGCGGTGCTCTTCGCACAACCGCAGCGTGGCGATGACCTCGCCCTCGTCATCGAGCCAGAAGTGCCGGGTCTCGGGAAGCAGGTCCTTCCCGTCCAGTTCGGGGTACGCGCACTTCTGTTCGACGACGAAGACTTCGACGCGAAGTTTCAACAGCTGGTAGAGCGTCGCGGTATCGAGATCCTGCGCCCAGGAGCGTTTGAGAGCAACCGTTGACATCATCGCGCCTTGCTATCACAACCTAGGCGTTCGCCGCGACCCCTGCACGTCTCGGCGTGTTGTCGCCGCCGTCGACGAGGTTGAGCGCCTTGGAGGTCCAATCCCACACTTCGTGGAACAGCGCCGGGTCCTCCGAGAGCTTGACGCCCAGCGAGGGCACCATCTCCTTCAGCTTCGGCGTCCATTCGGCGTACTCCTGCGGGAAGCACCGCTGCAGCACGTCCAGCATGGCGGTCACGCAGGTGGAGGCGCCCGGGGACGCGCCGAGCAGACCGGCGATGGTGCCGTCCTGGGCGGCGATCACGGCGGTGCCGAACTCGAGCACGCCACCCGCGCCCTTGCGCCGGATCACCTGCACGCGCTGGCCCGCGGTGATCAGCTCCCAGTCCCTGGCCTCGGCGCGCGGGATGAACTCCGACAGCGTGATCACCTTGCCCGCCTCCGACTTCAGCAGCTCGCTGACCAGGTACTTGGTCAGGCCGAGTTCGGTGACGCCGACGCCGAGCAGCGAGAAGATGTTGTTCGGCCGCACCGACTTGAACAGGTCGGTGTTCTTGCCGTCCTTGAGGAACTTCGGCGTCCAGCCCGCGTACGGGCCGAACAGCAGGCCCGGCTTGCCCTTGATGACGCGAGTGTCCAGATGCGGCACCGACATCGGCGGAGCGCCGACCGCGGCCTTGCCGTACACCTTGGCCTCGTGCTGGTTGATCAGCGCCGGGTTCACGCAGCGGAAGAACTGACCGCTCACCGGGAACCCGCCGAAGCCCTTGGCTTCCTTGATATTCGCCTTCTGCAGCAGCGGCAGCGCGCCGCCGCCCGCGCCGACGAAGACGAATTTGCTGATCAGCGTGCGACTTTCGCGGGTGCGTACGTTGCGGACCGTGACCAGCCAGGATCCGTCGGACTGCTTGGACAGGTCACGCACCTCGTGCCCGAAGGCCAGGTCGGCGCCGGAGGCGCCGAGGTAGGCGAGCAGTTCCTGGGTGAGCGAGCCGAAGTCGATGTCGGTGCCGCCGTCGGTCCAGTTCAACGCGATCGGATCGGAGAAGTCGCGCCCCCGGGCCATCAGCGGCAGGCGGCGGGAGAACTCGTCGGGGCTGTCGATGTACTCCATGCCCTCGAACAGCGGGTGCGGCGCCAGCGCCTCGTACCGCTTGCGCAGGTACTGCACGTTGTCGGCGCCGTGCACGAAGCTGACGTGCGGGATGGGGTTGATGAAGGCGGACGGATCGCGCAGGATGCCGTTCTCCACGCCGTAGGACCAGAACTGGCGGGAGACCTGGAAGCGCTCGTTGATGTCGACGGCCTTGGTGATGTCCACCGAGCCGTCGGGCGCCTGCGGGCTGTAGTTCAGCTCGCACAGCGCCGAGTGTCCGGTGCCCGCGTTGTTCCACGGATCGCTGCTCTCCGCGGCGGCGGCGTCGAGCCGCTCGAACAGGGAGATCGACCAGTCCGGCTGCAGCTGCCGCAGCAGCGCGCCGAGGGTGGCACTCATGATGCCGGCACCGATGAGTACTACATCGGTCTTTTCAGTCATGGCAGCGTTCGGCACGGGTAGATCGACTTCCTTGTCTGCGCGGGCCCACCGGGCGGGTGGACCAGCCTGGGCACGGTGTAGTTGTGGCTCGGTTCCGGCGTCCGCCGGTTCCGAACGGCATGGCGGGAGTCAGGTTACCCGCCGTTCACCTAAGCCCAATTGTGCACCTCACCACGCCGCCACCCCGCAGCGAACCTGCGGAATGTGCGGAATGCGACAGAGACGGTCGTCACTTCGGCGGCCGGGCGGCGGCCGCGGACTGTCCGCGTTCGACACCGTCCAATAGATTGGTCGCGTGACGAACGAACAGTCGCTTGCCGAGCCGGTCAGCACCTCCCCGGATGGCGCAGGCTGGCGCCCCGACGTCCTCGGCCCGCACTATCAGCAGCGCACGCTGGACCTCGGTCCCGACCCCGACGGTGAGGGCGAGGTGGCCGCCACGCTGGTGCGCTACGTCCCGTCCGGCGACGTCGAGCAGACCGCGGGCGCGGTGCTCTATGTCCATGGCTTCACCGATTACTTCTTCCAGGAGCACCTGGCCGAGCACTTCACCGCGCGCGGGTTCCAGTTCTATGCTCTCGACCTGCGTAAATGCGGGCGGTCGCTGCGTGAAGGGCAGACCCCCCACTATGTGACGGATCTCGCTTTCTACGATCGCGAGCTGGCGGAGTCGCTGCGGATCGTCCGGGCCGAGACCGGTGCTCCCGTCGTGCTCAACGCCCACTCGACCGGCGGCCTGGTCGTGTCGCTGTGGCTGGACCGGCTCAATCGGGCCCAGGGCACGGCCGCCGCGGGGATCACCGGCGTCGTGCTCAACAGCCCGTGGTTCGACCTGCAGGGTCCCGCGTACTACCGGAGCATCGGAACGCCGATCATCAAGGCCGTGGGACGGTTCCGGAAGATGGTCCAGCTGCCCGGCGGCAAGATCAGCACCTACGGCGACAGCCTGCACCACTCGGCGTCCGGTGAGTGGGAGTACAACCTGGACTGGAAGCCGTTGCAGGGCTTCCCGGTCCGGCTCGGCTGGCTGCGCGCGATCCGCAACGGCCACGCGCGGCTGCACCAGGGCCTGGACATCGGGGTGCCCTCCCTGATCCTGCGCTCCCGGATGACCAAGTTCGCCAAACAGTACGGTCCCGCCGTGGCCGTGGCCGACGCGGTGCTCGACGTCAAACAGATCCAGCGCTGGTCGGGTTGCCTTGGCGACCGCACCAACATGGTGCCGATCGACGGCGCCAAGCACGACGTGTTCCTGTCCGGCCCGGAACCGCTGGCCCAGGCGTTCCGCGAGCTCGACAGCTGGCTCGACTGGCTCGCGGACTACCAGGGCGCGAAGTCACCAGAGGCTGGTGCGTAGCACGATCTCGGTGGCCAGCTCGTGGTCGGCTTCGGTGGCCACGTCGGTGACGTCGACCTCGACCACCCGGAATTCGCCGTAGACGAACCGCCCCGACGTGTCGGCCACCGAGCGCGGCAGATTCTTGGTCACCAAGAGCGTGGTGGGTACCTCGACCGGACCGGTGGACGCATCCACCACCGTTCCGTCGGCGCCGGGAGTCGCCGGGTGGCCGCGATCGGCCACGACCAGGCTCTGGAAGCGGCCGAAGCCCTGTGCGCACACCTGCCAGGCCAGCACGGCGCCTGCGCCGCATCCGGCCACGTTGACCCACGGCAACCCCAGCTCATCGAGGATCGCGGTCACACCGGCCGCGTCGAGGCCGTCGATCGACTCCACCGCGAAGGTGCGCAGATCCGAGGTGTGCAGGCGAGCGCACACCCGATCGAAGACGTCCGCCGGCTCGCCCGCGTCGGGCAGCAGCAGCACGCTGTGCCGGGATTCCGGTCCGTCGATCCGCACGGTCCGCGCCCGGTCACCCACCGTGATCTGCCGAGATTCCATGCCGATTCACGCTACACGGCTCGCGGCGCCGTGGCGGCGGGTCCGGGGTGGCGGAATCAGGCGAGCAGGCGCATCCCGGCCCGCTCACCTGCGTTGTGGTCGAAGGTGACGGTCAGGTCACACCCGGCCTCCTGGCCGAGCTGCTGGATCAGCGCGTCGGCGAAGTCCGCGCCGTCGGCGGCCCGGCGCAGCGCCTGGCGAACGGTGTCGGCGCGCTCGACCACGATCTCGCTGGAATCGAGCAGTCCGAGCAACACGTCGGTGACCGCTTCGGGATCCTGTTTGTAGCCGCGGCGCAGCACCCAGTGGATCTCGGCGAGCACGATCATCGTGATGTAGCCGGGTTTGCTCTCGCTGAGCCCGTCGATCACCTGATTGGCGCGGGCGGATTGCTCCGGGTCGTCCTGGGTGAGGTAGCGGATCAGCACGTTCGCGTCCAGGCCGATCATTGCGCCTTCCCTTCCACCACGTTGCCCGCGATGGCCTCGTTCATCTCCGCGAGGCCGATCGGCGAGCCGGACCAGCCCACGATGCCCTTCAGCGACTTGATCGTGCGCGTTTCGGGCACCAGTTCGTAGGTGCCGCTGGGCGTGGGGACGAAGGCGACCCGCACTCCGGTACGCAATCCCATCGCCACACGCACGTCGATCGGGATGGTGATCTGCCCCTTACTGGTCACCGTCGCCGACACCACATTGCCCCCTCGGCTGTTGGGTCTCTTCTCCGCCGCCATCATCCTCGCACCCGACCGCACTCGCTCGACTCAGCCTTACCTGGAGCCGAATTCCTTACTGCAAGGTAAGGCGCGGGGTGGCTCCCGTCAACCGATACGGTCGCTCGCGAGCACCACGTCGGTGGCCATGATCGGCAGACCGGCGGGCGCGCCCTCGGCGACCAGGCGCTCGAGCGCGGCGAGGTCGAGGTGACCTTCGATCAGGTCGGCCAGCAGATCGAGTTGCGCGGCGCGCACCCCCGCGACCGAAACATCCTCGGCCACAGCGAATCCCGACCGGCCCGCCGCGGCGGCGACCGCGCGGAGCCACCCGCGGCGGAACTCGTCGGACTCGAGCAGCCCGTGCAGGTGGGTGCCCCACACCGCGCCGCGGACGCTGCCCTCCGGCTCGCCGTCGATCGTGAGCCACGCCGGGTCGCCGCGGTGCGTGAGGCGGCCGTGATGGATCTCGTAGCCGCGCACGGCGACGCCCGCCGCGTGCCCCGCACTGCGGCGCAACACCTTCGGTTCGGCGAATTCGACGGTCAGGTCGAGCAGCCCGAGTCCGTCCACCGCACCGGCGCCGGACTCGACGCGGTCGAGAACGCGGGTGCCGAGCATCTGATATCCGCCGCACACGCCCAGGATCGGCCCACCCGCGGCGGCGCGCGCCATCAGCGCGTCGGCGATGCCGGTACGCCGCAACCACCGCAGATCCGACACCGTCGCCTTACTGCCGGGCAGCACCACCAGATCGGCGTTCGCCAGCCGGGACGGCTCGGTCACCCAGCGCACCGCGACGCCCGGTTCGCAGGCCAGCGCCTCGACGTCGGTGGAGTTGGAGATGCGCGGCAGCCGGATCGCGGCGACGGTCAGCCATTCCTCGCCCACCGGCGGCCGGGGGCGGCCCACCGGCGCGTCGGCGAGGGTGCCCAGCGAGTCCTCCGCGTCGATCCAGAGGTCTTCGGCGTACGGCAGCACACCGAGGGTCGGGCGACCGGTGAGTTCGGTGAGACGCTCCAGTCCCGGCTGTAGCAGCTCCACCGCGCCGCGGAACTTGTTCACGATGAAACCCGAGATCAGTCGCTGGTCCTCGGGTTCCAGGATGGCGACGGTGCCGAACAGGTGGGCGAGCACGCCGCCGCGATCGATGTCCCCGACCAGCAGCACCGGCAGGCCCGCCGCGCGCGCGAGGCCCATGTTCGCCAGATCCGTCGCGCGCAAGTTGATCTCGGCGGGCGATCCGGCGCCTTCACAGACGACCACGTCGAATTCGGCGCGCAGCGCGGCGAGTTCCGCGGCCACCACATCGCGCAATTCCCGCCGATGCCGGAAGTAGTCCTCGGCGCCGACGGTGCCGATCGCCTTGCCCCGCACCACCAGCTGGGAACGGCGGTCGCTGCCGGGCTTGAGCAGGACGGGATTGAACCGCACGCTGGGCTCCAGCCCGCACGCCTGAGCCTGCAACGCCTGCGCCCGCCCGATCTCCCCGCCGTCGAGCGTGACCACGGAATTGTTGGACATGTTCTGCGCCTTGAACGGCGCGACCCGCACGCCGCGCCGCGCCAGCCACCGGCAGATCCCGGCCACGACGACGCTCTTCCCCGCGTCCGAGGTCGTGCCCGCGACCAGCAGCGCGCCCTTCATCGCGGGCCGGTCCTCCGGCGCACGGCCGGGCCCCCGGTCACGGGAGGGTCAAGATCTCGGTCCCGGAATCGGTGACCACCAAGGTGTGCTCGAACTGCGCGGTCCACTTGCGGTCCTTGGTCACCACGGTCCAGCCGTCGTCCCAGATCTCGTAGTCGATGCCGCCGAGGTTGATCATCGGCTCGATGGTGAACGTCATGCCGGGTTCGATGATGGTCTCCACCGCGGGCTGGTCGTAGTGCAGCACCACGAGCCCGCTGTGAAAGGTCGGGCCGACGCCGTGGCCGGTGAAGTCGCGCACCACGCCGTAGCCGAAACGGTTGGCATAGGACTCGATGACGCGGCCGATCACGTTCAGCGCCCGACCGGGACGCACGGCTTTGATGGCCCGCATGGTGGCCTCCTCGGTCCGCTCGACGAGCAGGCGCACCTCCTCGTCGACGTCACCGGCGAGGAAGGTCTTGTTGGTGTCGCCGTGCACGCCGTCGATGTAGGCGGTGACGTCGATGTTGACGATGTCGCCGTCCTCGATCACGGTCGAGTCCGGAATGCCGTGGCAGATGACCTCGTTCAGCGAGGTGCAGCACGACTTCGGGAAACCCTTGTAACCGAGGGTCGACGGGTAGGCGCCGTGGTCGCACATGTACTCGTGCGCGATGCGGTCCAGCTCGTCGGTGGTGACACCGGGGGCGACCGCCTTGCCCGCCTCCTCCAGCGCCTGCGCGGCGATCTTGCCCGCGATGCGCATCTTCTCGATCGTCTCGGCGGTCTGCACCCAGGGCTCGCGTCCCTCGTTGGCGGTCTTCTTCCACGCGTATTCCGGGCGCTCGATGGTGCGCGGTACTTCGCGGGTGGGCGACAGCGTTCCGGGGACGAGAGGCTTGCGGGTGCGGACAGACATAGCGAACAGCGTAATCGGCCGACCCCACCGGTGCCGAGGGCCTCCGGGGACAGGGCCGGACCACGAGCACCGTGCTCATCGGCACACCCTCGGAACGAGCCATCCCCGGCACGTCGGCATAGGCGACACCCGAGCGAGTAATTCCGCCGACCACGTCCTCCGTCCACATAAGATCATCTGTCGACCGAAAGCCCTCTTCCGGTGGGAGTGAAAATGGCCACTGAACCAGCTTCTCCACCGCACCGGGACAGAAATGAAGCGGCTTCGTCGCCCGAGATACCCCCCGACCAGTCCGAGGAAAACTCCACGACCGCACCGGCCGCGCAAGAGGACGTGCACCCGCGCGAGGCGGACGCGACCACCAGAAGTGGACGCTACGCGCTCATAGCGGCCCTGTGCGCTGCACTGATCTCCAGTGTCGTGTCGGCGTCGGCGGCCGTGTACGTCACGGTCAACAAGGCAGACAGAGACCAGCAACTAGCGTTGATACAGGTGACTCGCGAGAATCGCCAAAAGTCATACTACGAATTTCTTGCGAGCACTTTCAATTTCGTGGAGCAGACGGGAAAGATGGCCGGTCTCCTTCGCGTGGACAACCTCGACGGCTTCCGCTCCGCGACAGTCGAGTTCAGCCAGCGCATGAACAAGTTCCTGTCCACTCTCTATATGGCCTCCATGACATCCAGCGAAGACATGATCCACCTGTTGGCCAAATTTCCCGAAGAGACCAAAGAATTGCTGGACAAGCACTACATGCCCTTCGTACAGAAATATACGATCAGGACCGAGGCCCCTTCCGACAGCGATGAACGGAAGCTCGACGGCGCCGCCCTCGATACGGTGCTCATGAATTTCATCAACAAGCTCGATTCTTTGATGAGCGACTTCATCGAGCAGGGCCGCAAGGACCTCGGCTAGCCTGCTGGTCCGTGTTCGTACGGAATGGGCATGCACTGCCTCTGAGTCGAGCACGTAGGGTCGCCCCAACCCGGTAGCCGCGGCGGGCAGCGGAGGTCCACCCCCTTGCTCGGCTCGGCAGCCTGGCAACGAGAGCACGCCGCCGACACTGCACTCCCGGTCGCCATACCATGGGCGGCGTGTCCGCACTACCTCTCATCTTCACCGCAGGCTGGGCCAGCGGCGTGAACGCCTACGCGGTGGTCCTGCTGCTCGGAATCTTGGGCCGGTTCGGATTCACCGATTCGGTACCGGATGGATTGCAGCGCACCGATGTCCTGATCGCGGCGGCAGTGTTGTTCCTGATCGAGGCCGTGGCGGACAAGATCCCCTATCTCGACTCGTTCTGGGACGCTCTGCACACCGTGGTGCGGCCGATCGCGGGCGCCGTGGTCGCGGCTCTCCTGGCCGGACAGGACGGTTCGCTGCCACAACTCGCCGCGGGTGCGGTGGGCGGTACCGCCGCGCTGGTGAGCCACCTGGTGAAGGCCGGAACGCGCATGGCCGTCAACACCTCGCCCGAGCCCGCCAGCAACATCGTGGTCAGCACCGCCGAGGACGTGACCGTCGCGGGTGTGGTCACTCTGGCCGTGTTTCACCCTCTGGCGGCGGCGGTGATCGCGGCGGTGCTGCTCGTCATCGGTTTGGCGCTGGTGTATTTCTGCGCGAGCCGGATCCGTCGCTATCTGCGCCGCCGCCGCGCCCGCCGGGCAGCGCGCGCGGGCAACCGAGTCGCAGTCGCTGAATAATTGCCACGCAGGCGAATCCGTCACGGGCGTGCCGCGCCAGTCGACCACGCGGCACGCCGGGCGGGGCGCCCCGTTGCGCCCGCCGTCACTGTGCCGGCGACATGAGCGCCCGGCTGGAGCCGCCGGTCGTGGGACTCGGCGCCGGGACGTCGCCATTCGGACGAGTGACGCTGCGGGGCAGTGTCACTACCGCGGACGAGACCACCGTCGCGACGAACTCATTGTTCGGGCAAACGGCGGCGGCCACCGGCCACGTCGGTTACCAGGTCAGTGTACCCGTCGACGAGTTCGGCCAGTTGGTACCAATGTTTATGGGTGTTGTCGCTGCGCCCGCCCTCGATGTGGATGACCTGATTGGCATCCACCCAGCTACGCGCCATCCGGTCCACCACGGCGCCGAGGCTTTCGGTGTGCAACGACGCGCCGTTGCGATGCTGCGGGATCTCCTGCGCGACCCAGTCGTTGATGTCGTCGATCAGTTCGAGTCGCCGACAGTCGATTTCGGCGATGAGTGCGGCGTCCACCACCTGCGCGCGGCGCTGGTGCAGCTCGGCGAGTGCGTGTGCGGACCGCAGCAGTTCCCGGTCTTGGAAACGCCGTCCCTGGAAAGCGCACAACAATTGCGGCGCGGTCGGTAAGGCGCCGACCGTCGGCGCGCTCACCGCCGCACTCCGAGTTGACCCGACCCCAACGCTCTTTGTACCAACATAATTGGCTCTCGATTCGGTTATCCCGGCCATCGGATGGGTTGTCACAACTAGGCTAGCTGGATCATGCACGTACAGATGCAAGAACGCAAGATTGCGTCTGCATTTCTGCGGTCAAGGGCTCCTTACGGCGCGCGGAGGCCCAGAGCAGACCGGTCGCAACCCTTTTCGGCTCACCGATCGGGTGCTTCCGGTGCCGATCGGCGGTGACGAGCACCACCACTCGTTCCGAGTTCCGGCCGCCCCCACCGCCGGTCGCAGATCCGTGCGCACGAATTCGCCCACCGCCGCGTACCTTCGGTAGCCGCCAGTGCGCTGTCGACCTTCCCTACGACGTGGAAACCCCCTCGCCGAGCGCCGTGCCACTCGCGCCGATACCGGAGCGTCGCACCGATCCTCAGCCGCTCGCCGACTACGCGGCCACGTTCACAGCTGGGTCACGGCGGCGAGCAACGTCAGCGCGGGCAAGGCGCCCTGCACCACCGCGCCCCTGGCGAACCGGCGGTCGTGCGCCACCAGCACCACCGCGGCAGCCAGCATCGACCCGCAGCCGGCGAGCACCAGTGCCCATCCCGCCGCGGGCACTGTCCGCAGGATGGCCACGCCGACCAGTGTCGTCACCGCGAGGAACAGGTTGTAGAAACCCTGATTGAACGCCCACGGCCGCGCCGCGGGCAGTTCGGCTCCGGAAACCCGGAATACCCCCTGGTACACCTTGGGGTCGCCGAACCGCACGGACTCCATGACGAAGATGCCGACATGGAGTAAGGCGGCCGCGACGGCGAACACCTGTACGACCCAGAGCATTCGACCTCCTCACGATGCGCGCCGGGGAATCCTATGGCCCCCACCCGCGGAACGCCGCGCAACACACCGCCGACACGCCGCCGCGCTAGTCGGTCAACCGGCCAGTCCGAAAACGCGTCGGGCATTGCCGCCCAGGTACAGCTCGCGAGTCTCGTCGTCCAGGCCGAGCGCGGCGAGGCCGTCGAGCGCGTGCTGCGGGAAGATCATCGGATAATTCGTACCGAACAACACCTTGCGGCGGCCGCTACCGGACTTCAGGTACGACACCAGTTCCGCGGGAAGGCGTTTCGTCGTGTACGCCGAGGTGTCGATGACGACGTTCTCGTGCTTGCGCGCGACCGCGATCATCTCCTCGGTCCACGGATAGCCGATATGCCCGCAGACGATCGTCAGCTCCGGGAAGTCGAGCGCGACCTGATCGATGTACGGGATGGGGCGCCCGGTTTCCGACGGCCGCAACGGTCCCGTGTGCCCGACCTGCGTGCAGAACGGGATTCCCGCATCGACGCACGCGGCGAACAACGGATAGAAGCGCCGATCGGTCGGGGGCACTTCCCACAGCCACGGGAGCACCCGCAGCCCCTTGAAGCCCTGGTCCACGCGGCGGCGCAACTCCCGTACCGCGTCCATCGGCCTGCGCAGATCCACCGACGCGATGGGGAGCAGGCGCTCCGGCGCCTCGGCCGCCCAGGCCGCGACCTCGTCGTTGGAGATGAGGACGCCTTCCGGCGCGTGCCACGCCGAGATGAGCGCTCGGTCGACGCCTGCGGCATCCATCGCGTCGAGAGTGAACGACAGCGGGATCTCGTCGGTCGGTATCACGGCCCCGGTCCACCGCCGCAGCGAGGCGAACATGTCGTGGGCGAGGAATCTCCGAGTCGGATGCTGCGCCCAGACGTCGATGGTCATGCGCGGATTCTGACATACGTCATAGCGCCCCGGACACCCCCGCTATGACGCGCGCCGTGGAAAGGTACTTTCGCGACAAACGGTGCGAGACAGCGACTCCCATCGCGACGTACAGATATTGCCGAGTCGCGTCAGCCACACCGCACCCGCCCCCGAAACCGGCGATAATACCCTTCCCACCTCATGGTCTATATCAGCCGTAATAACCAGGCAAAGGGTTCGCTGGGCATAAACTGGGTATCTACCGCAGGACCACAGACAGCCGACAAGAGCAGGGCCATGGCAGGTTCGGACCCGTTCGCCACACAGCACGATCGACCTCCAGGTATCGAGCGGGAACTGGAGGGCGCGGGTCTCGACGACCCCGAAGTGATCGGAAAAGGCGGGTTCGGCGTCGTCTACCGCTGCAGGCAGCGGGCGTTGAACCGCAGCGTCGCGGTCAAGGTCCTCACCGCCCGGCCGGATCTGGAGCCGGAGAACGTCGAGCGATTCCTGCGCGAGCAGCAGGCCATGGGCGCCCTGTCCGGGCATCCGAACATCGTGCCGATCCTCCAAGTGGGCACCACCCGCAGCGGACGCCCTTACTTGGTGATGCCGTATCACTCGCACGGTTCGCTGGAGAACCGTATCCGCCGGGAAGGCTTTCTGCCGTTGCCCGAGGCGATCGGGATCACCGTCAAGCTGGCGGGCGCTCTGGAGACCGCGCACCGGGCCGGGATCTTGCACCGCGACATCAAACCGGGGAACGTCCTGCTCACCGACTACGGCGAACCGCAACTGACCGATTTCGGGATCGCCCGCGTCGAAGGTGGTTTCGAGACCACCACGGGAGTGGTGACCGGCTCGCCCGCGTTCACCGCCCCGGAGGTGCTGCGCTCCGGCGTTCCATCCGTCGCCTCGGACGTCTACGGGCTCGGCGCGACGCTGTTCGCCATGATCACCGGCCACGCGGCCTACGAGCGACGTTCCGGTGAGCAGATCGTCGCGCAGTTCCTGCGCATCTCCGCCGATCCGCTGCCGGACCTGCGGCTCGACGGCATCCCCGACGAGGTCGCGGCCGCCATCGAGGCCAGCATGGCGCACAATCCCGCGGATCGTCCGCCCTCGGCCGCCGCCTTCGGCGAGATGTTGCGCGAGATCCAGCGCGGTAACGACATGCCGGTCGAGCACATGACCCTGCCCACCGGCGAGCAGCCCGCGCCCGAAGACCTCAGCACGCGGCCCCTCACCGCCACAGCGCGTTTTCCCACTCCCCACCCCAAGACGCCGCCGACACCCGAGACCAAGTTCCGCCCTGCGATGCCCACCCGGCCGCTGGTCCAGCGCGAGCGCCTGATCGACGCGTTGCAGACCGAGCCGCGGCCCCGCCTCGCCGTCATCCACGCCCCGGCCGGGTTCGGCAAGAGCACGCTCGCGGCCCAGTGGGCCAAGCGTCTCGCCGACACCGAGAAAGTGGCCGTGGCCTGGTTGAACGTCGACCGCGACGACAACAACGTGGTGTGGTTGCTGACCCACCTGATCGAGGCGTTCAACCGGGTGAGCCCCGCGCTGGCGCCCGGCCTTGCCCCGGTCCTCGAAGAGGGCGACACCAGCGCAGCGCGCTACGTGCTCACCACGCTGATCAACGCCATCGACGAACGCGACGAGCGGTTCGCCCTGGTGATCGACGACTGGGACCGGATCACCGACCCCGCCGCCGTCGATGCCCTGCTCTACCTGATCGACCAGGGGCCGCGGCACCTGCAGATCATCCTGACCAGCCGATCGCTGGAGGGCCTGCCGCTCGGCACCCTGCGCGTTCGTCACCAACTCGTCGAAATCGACGCCGCCGCACTGCGTTTCGACGCCGGGGAGGCGCGGGCCTTCCTCACCGAGCAGACCGGGCTCACCCTGGCCGATACCGAGAGCGCCGAGCTGCGCGATTACACCGAGGGCTGGGCGGCGGCCTTGCAGCTGGCCTCGCTGTCGCTGCGTGAGCATCCCGATCCGGCCTCGCTGATCGCCCACCTGTCCGGGCGTCATCACGCCATCGCGGAGTACCTGGCCGAGAACGTGCTCGACACCGTCGAGCCCGAACTGCGCGAGGTCCTGCTCGCCACCTCGCTTCCCGAACGGATCTCCGGCGGCCTCGCCACGGCGCTGACCGGGGACCCGCACGGGCAGGCCCTCCTCGAGAATCTCGAACGCCGTAACCTGTTCCTGCGCCGCGTCGACGAAGGCGGCGAATGGTTCCGCTACCACCATCTGTTCGCGGAGTTCCTGCGCCAGCGCCTCGAGCGCGACCATCCCGAGCGCGTGCGCGAACTGCATTGCAAGGCAGCCTCGTGGTTCGGCGACAACAGGATGCTCAGCGAGGCCATCGACCACGCGCTGGCCGCCGACGACGGCGACATGGCCGCAGACCTCCTCGAGGCGAAATCCCGCGCTCTGGTGCAGGACGGGCAGCTCGCCACGTTCCTGGGACTGCTCGACAAGCTCCCGCCCGGCATCGCCGCCGGCCGCCCCATGCTTCAGGTCGGTGTCGCCTGGACGCACGTGCTGCTGCGGCGGCCCACCGAACTGCATGCCGCGTTACGGCTGGTGCGGGCATCGCTGGAGAACGAGCCCGCCGCGGATCCCGATGTCGCGCTCGAAGCCGACCTCATCGAGAGCGTGGAGCGCGCCTTCGGCGACCACCCGGAAGGACTGGACGCCGTGGTCGGCAAATGCCTGGCCCGGGCCGACACGTTGGGGCCGTGGGCGCTGTGCGCGGCCGCCAACCTCGCCGCGTTTTCCGCGATCACCAAGTTCGACTACGAGCGGGCACGGGAGTGGAACGACTGGGCCACCCCCTTCTATCGCAAGAACCGCAGCACGTTCACCTTGATGTACAGCCACTGCCTGGTCGGCATCGCGGCCAGGGAACAACTCGACATCGCCACGGCGGAACACAGCTTCCGCACGGCGGTCGAGATATCCACCACCTCGTCGGGCCCGCGGTCTTATGCCGCTCGCTTGGCCGGCGCCCTGCTCGGCGAGCTGCTCTACGAACGCGACCAGCTCGCCGCGGCCGAGCGCCTGCTGGACGAAGCGGGCAGGCTCGGCACCGAGGGCGGCCCGGTCGACCTGCTGATGGCCAACTACGCCACCGGCGCGCGGATCAAAGCCCTGCGCGGTGACCTGGCCGCCGCCGCGCGACGGCTGGACGAAGGCGCCGAGTTGGCGCGGGCCATGAAGCTGCCGCGCCTGGCCACCCGCGTGGCCAACGAGCAGGTCCGGCTGGGCCTGACGGCCACCTACGTCACCGAACCGCCGGCCGGAGAGGGCGGTATCGCCACGATGGCCGCGGAAATGCGTGAGGACTCCGCTATCCGCATGCTGCTGCGTTCGGGGGCCGCCAAAAGGGTGACCGCCGCGTCCACGCGCGCCCGTCAGCTGCGGGATTCGATCGACCCCGATCGACGTCCCCGCGCCGCGGCACAGGCATCGCTGCTGCTCGCCTCCTGCCTCGCGGCGGCGGGAAAGACCGAAGCGGCCAAGGACGAGCTGGCCCCGGTGGTGGTCAGGTACGCCGATGCCGGTCTCATCCGGCCGCTGCTCGACGAGGGCCCCTGGATCATGTCGTTGCTGCACAGCTTGGACTACGACCTGCGCGAAGGCCTCTGGGACGAGGAACGACCGATGATCCCGCCCGCGTTTCTGCGCAGGTTGCTGGCCCGCTGAGCGCCATCAGCCGTCTGAGTCGCCGCCCGCCGCGATACCTCTGCTCGAACGCGGACGCCGGACATCGCTCGGCCGCGACAGTCACGCGCCGACGGGCGGTGGCTCGCTTCCGCCGCTCACAACACCGGTTGCGGACCGAGCGAAGTGTCGGTGTCCAGAATGTGCAACACCCACCGGCCCTTGCCGTCGGCCTTCGCCCGGTAGAGGCCGGTGTCCGCCGCGTCGAGCAGCGATTCGGCGTCCGCGCCCGCGACCGCGGTGACGACCGCGCCGATGCTGATCGACATGCGTAGTCGCCGGTCACCGGCCGTGATCGGGTCGACAAGCGCCTCGAGCAGGCTGTTCGCCACCGTGGCCACCCGGTGATCGCTGGCGGGCGGCGGGATCAGCGCGACGAACTCGTCCCCGCCGATGCGGGCGACCAGACACCCGGATCCGCGCACACTGTCCTGCAGGCGTCCGGCGACCGCGGTCAATATCTGGTCACCCGTGCCGTGGCCGTAGCGGTCGTTGATGTGCTTGAAGCGGTCGATGTCGACGAAACACAATCCCGCCCGATCGCCGTTGCGCGCCTCGTCGATCATCGCGTCGATCCGTTCGATGAGATGCCGCCGGTTCGGCAGTCCGGTGAGCGGATCGTGCCGGGCCTGCCGGTGCAGTTCCTCGCGCATCCGGTGCTGTTCGGTGACGTCCTCGCCGACCGCGAGCAGGTAATCGCTCTGCCCCTCCGCGCCCTTGACGAAGGTGATGGCGAACGACGCCCACCCGTAGCTGTCGTCGGCGCGCCGGATGCGCTGTTCCAGTTTCACCGTGCCCGCACCGGCCGGGACCAGTTTCTCGTACACCAGCGTGCGGATGCCCTCGCGGTCGTTGGGGTGCGCGAAGTCGTAGACCGACACCCCGCGCAAGCTTTCCACCGGGACTCCGATCATCTCGGCCAGACCCCGGTTGACATCCAGCAACGTACCGTCGGTGTCACCGATGGCGATCGCGATCGCCGCGTTGTCGAACACCACACGGAAACGCTCGTCATCGGATCGGTGCGCGTCCTCGTTCGCGCGCCGCTGGGCTTCGTATCCCTGACCGACCTCCGCGAGCAGCGCCGCGAGCCGCCGGCCGGCCTCCGGGGCCGTCGCCTGTTCGGCCAGCCCGTACAGGACCTGGGCCGACGTGCTGGGCACGGCCGGGTCGTCCAGTCCCGCGGAGGCCAGCGACGCGCCGACATGCCTGCCGACGCTCGCGTCGAAGGGTTCGGCTTCCAAGCCGGAAGCCAGCTCCTCGACCATCCCGAGTAGCGCGAGCTCGGGGTCCGGTACAGACGCGGACCCACCGGCGACGGCCTGCAGAGCGCGCCACCACATGTTCGCCATCCTGGCGAGTTCGATCTGTTCCACCGCAACCCCCTCACCATTCAGGCCGGAGATAGCCCCCGACGCATCGTATCCACACATGTTCGAGACCGTCGAGTACTGCCGCCTGGAAGCATTCCCAGGAATGGTGAGAGTGGAGCTATAACTGCAACCCGTTCTCGCGGAAGATCGACGCCCCCTTGTACCGCAGAGTCTTCACCTGCCAGACCCAGGTCGCCTGGACGCAGGCGACCAGATCGGCGAGGTGGGTCGCGACGGTGGACGCCAAGGCGGCGTCCGCGGCTGCCAGTCGATCGCATCGTTCGGTGGCGACCGCGCACAGTTCCCGGAACTCGGCCAGGCGCGCGCGCACGATCTCGGTGGCGCCCCGCACGGCGTCCTCCAGCGAGTATCCGGGGTGGTTCAGCAACACCGCGGGGATCAAGTTGAAATCCGCCAGATCGACGATGCACTCCTTCTCGAAGGAGAACACGTCGTTCATCAACGCGCCGATCTCGACGGTCAGCACCCGCAGCCGGAGGAGGTCCCCGGCCAGCCCCGTCCGCCGGATCAGCTCCCAGGGCAGATAGTCGTCCCGGCCGAACTCGCACAGCGCGATCGCCGGATACATACCCGAGACCTGAGCCCGCAGATCGATGTACTCCGCGACGCTGAGCAACCCACCG
Organism: Nocardia sp. NPDC051900; assembly: GCF_044452545.1. Classification (NCBI taxonomy): domain Bacteria; kingdom Bacillati; phylum Actinomycetota; class Actinomycetes; order Mycobacteriales; family Nocardiaceae; genus Nocardia; species Nocardia sp. NPDC051900. The sequence continues at coordinate 125,379 of NZ_JBITBU010000008.1, forward strand.
CGCGCCCGGGCGTTCTGGTCCTGGATCGCGGGCCGCAGGTGCGCGACGGTGGCTTCGATGAACCGATCGAGCCAGTCCGCGTCCGCGCGGGCGGACAGCATCGTGAGGAACGCCGAGGTCGAGGTCTCCAACGGGGTGGCGTCCGCCGGAACCGACCCCGTGCACAGGAGCGCGCACAGCCGATCGATCGCCACCCGCGCCTGTCGCTGTTCGTCGTCGCCGAGGTGCCCGAACTTCTCCCGGCCGACGGTGTCGTTGAGCCAGAACAGGATCGCGTTGTACAGGCCGATGATCGTCATCCGCTCGGCGCTGACGGCGCCGGGGTGCAGATAGGGCGTCATGCTGTTGTAGTGCGGGCCCGCGGGCTCGAGCCAGATGCCGTGCTCGCGGCAGAAACGTTCCACCTCCGCACAGGCTTGCTCCCCGAACCGATTGGGCCGGAAGTCGCGGCAGTAGTCGATGATGTCCCAGTCGGGTGTGCCGAACATCGCGCGCAACGACCACTGCCGCCCGGTCCGCAGCAACATCTCGTGTTGCCCGCGCATGTCGACGATTTCCCGCTCGAGTGCCGATGTGTACTCACTGACCACAACGACTCCCTCCCACTATGGTTACTTCTAATGAATTGTCTCCGACTTATCGGTAGTGGGACCGGTCGAAGGGCGAAGATCACGCAACACTCGCGCCCTGAATGGCATTGGTGCATCGCGTATTTGACGGCGACACCGCGGCAAACGGGAGCTCGGTCCGCAGCGCGGCGCCACGGCTCGAGAGTCGAGATGGCGCATGGAGGCAAGCGGCCGGTACGGGACGCGCAGGGTGCTCCGGTGCCGATGTCGCCGGACGCGACCTCCCCGTAGGGCCGCCTATCGGGTATCGGTCACCGGTACGGCGCTCACTTCGACGCCAGGACGTCGTGCATGGTCAGCAGCAGATGGTCGAAGCGCGCCCGTTGCGCCGCAGGACCGCCACCCATCGCGGGAACCTCGCCGACCAGTTGTTGCGCCAGGGTCCGCAACTTGATGTTGGTTTCCTGGGAGCGCCATTGCAGCACCCGGAAGGCCTGTTCGGCGTTGATGCCGTAGACCACCATGAGCACACCCTTGGCCTGCTCGATCACCGCACGTGATTGCACCAGTTCGGGCAGCGTGTCGTCGAGGATCTCCTGCCGGTTCTCCTCGAGTGTGCCGGACACGTCGATGAAATAGCCCGCGGTGCCGACCACCGACTCCTGGTCGTCGAGCATGCGATCGGCGACGACGATGACGTGATGGGTGCGCCCGGCGGTGTCGATGACGCGGTGACGTCCGCAGAACGGCTCACCGGTTCGCACGGCGGAGGCGATGGACTCGGCGACGAGAGCGCGGTCGTCGGGATGCTTGTGCGCCAGCAACAGCTCCGTACTGGGTCGCGCACTCCCCTCGGTGTAGCCGTATATCGCGGCCGCCGCGTCCGACCATTCCCATCGCTGATCCTCGAACCAGAAGCGGAAGCTGCCCACGCTCTGCGGCGTGCCCGCGATGACGCTCTCGATCGCGGAGGCGCTTCTCAGCGCGAGGTCGTCCATCCTCGTCACGCGGTCATTATCCATCGGCGCCCGAGGGCCACGGCCGGGAACACGAGATGAAACCAAATTGTGGCAAACTTTCGGCATCATCACGAAAATGCCATCTAGCTCGGCACTATGGACCTAGTGCATATGTATGAATGTATTGGCAATTAATCCGCAATGGGCGTGATGCCGGGCGGTCAGCGCTATTGCCCACGCCCCGAGCCGGAATCCACACCGGCCGCGTTGCGTCGCCCAGGCGGGGCAGCCGGGCCTCTCCCGGCCCGCACGGACGCGCGGCGTCGTCCGGCGATCACGTTCGAGCGTGGCGTTCCCACCGCCCGGAAAGCGGCCCCGCGCAGTTCGGCGAGTCTCCACACACCCCCGCAACCGAGCGGTCGGTCCGGTTCGCCCCGCGATATCGCCCAGCGGCCGTAAACGCACACGAAAACACCGACCATAAGGTGCATCACGGGAGGTAGTCTCTGTTGCTGTGCCCACACCAGGCACAGATCCGCTGCACGCAGGCCGCATTCGAGGTCGAACGTCAGAACACGTTCCAGCAAGTGCGCACACCGAAGGGGTTGGACTGATGGCAGGCAAGCGCACCGTACTGACCGTCCGGTTGCGGCGGCTGGCGGCGATGCTGCACGAGATGCGCGAGAACGCTCAGCTCAGCAAAGAAGAGGTCAGCGCGAAGACCGGGATCAACGTCACCACGCTGTACCGGATCGAGACCGCGCAGGCGCGGCCGCAGCGGCGCACCCTCATGGCGATGCTCGACCTCTACCGCATCGGCGACGAGCAACGCGAGGACGCGCTGGAGCTGCTGTCCGACGCGCTGAAGCCCGGCATGTCACGCGCCTACGAGGGCAGCGTGTCGGAGGTCTACGCCGCCTACATCAATTTCGAGTCCGAGGCGTTGTCCGCGCGGCACTACCAAACCTCTTTCATTCCAGGACTTTTGCAGACCTACGAGTACGCCACCGCCGTGATCGACACCTCCATGCCCAAGCTGGAGGCGTCGGTCATGGAGAGTAGGGCGAAGGCGAGGATGGATCGCGCCGTCAACCTGACCAAGGACGACCCGCTCGAACTCTGGGTCGTCCTGGACGAGGCCGCCATCCGCCGCACCGTCGGCGGGCCCGCGGTGATGCGGGGGCAGCTCGAGCGACTGCTGCAAGAGATCAAGCGCAAGAACGTGATCCTGCAGATCCTGCCGTTCGACGCGGGCGCGCACCCCGGCATGGCGGGTTCGTTCACCTTGTTGGACTTCCCCGACCCCGCCGATCCCGAACTGGTCTATGTGGAGGGCATCGCGGGTGACGAGCTGATCGAGGGCCACTCCGAGATCCGTCGCTTCGGCGTGATCTTCGATCAGCTGCGCGCCATGGCGCTGAGCCCGCGCGACTCCGCGGCCATGATCGTGGAGGCCGCGGGGCAGATGGATCGGGAGGACTAGCAGCCCGCCCCTGGCAGGTGAAATCCAGGCGAAACACGGCCCGGCGCACGACTATTCCGTATCGGAATGGGTACCCTCGCCCTACTGCCGAGGGGAGGACGCATGTCCGAAGTCACAGCCGATCCGACGTCCGACTCCGGGCCCGAACTCAAACGGGTAATGGGGCCGGGATTGCTCTTGCTGTTCGTCGTCGGCGACATCCTCGGCACCGGCATCTACGCGCTCACCGGCAAGGTGGCCAACGAAGTCGGCGGGGCGGTCTGGGTGCCCTTCCTGGTGGCGTTCCTGGTCGCGCTCATCACCGGTTGCAGCTATCTGGAGCTGGTCACCAAGTACCCGCACGCCGCGGGTGCGGCCCTCTACACGCACAAAGCGTTCGGCATCCACTTCTTCACGTTCATGGTCGCTTTCGCGGTGATGAGTTCCGGCATCACTTCCGCGTCCACGGCCTCGCGGGCTTTCGCGGCCAACTTCGCCGAGGCCTTCGATCCGGATCTCGGCAGCGGCGCCGCGGTGACGGTGATCGCGCTGCTGTTCATGGCCGTGGTGGCGGCGATCAACCTGCGCGGGGTGAGCGAGGGTGTCAAGCTCAACGTGGTGCTCACCTGTGTGGAGCTGACCGGGCTGCTGATCGTCATCGGGATCGGCTGCTGGGCATTGGGCGTGGGCGACGGCGACTTCTCCCGCATCGTCGAATTCGACACCGGGGAGCGCAACGCGGTCGGTGGCGTCATCGTGGCCACCACGCTCGCGTTCTACGCGATGGTCGGTTTCGAGGACTCGGTGAACATGGCCGAGGAGTGCAAGGAGCCCACCCGCATCTTCCCGAAGGTGCTGCTCGCGGGACTGATCATCACCGGCCTCATCTACGTGCTGGTATCGATCAGCGCGGTCGCACTCGTGCCCGCAGACCAACTCGGCGAAGGTGACACGCCGCTACTCAAAGTGGTCCAGGTCGGCGCGCCGAGCTTCCCGACCCACATCTTCGCCTACATCACCATGTTCGCCGTCGCCAATTCGGCGCTGATCAACATGCTGATGGCCAGCCGACTGATCTACGGCATGGCTCGTCAAGGCGTGTTGCCCCGGCCGTTCGGCCGCGTGCACCAGCGGCGCCGGACGCCCGTCACCGCCATCGTCTTCACCACGCTGCTCGCGCTGGGGTTGATCCTGCTCGTCGGCGAGGTACCCGAACTCGGTGGCACCACCGCCCTGCTTCTGCTGGCGGTGTTCACGGTGGTCAACGTCGCGGTGCTCGTGTTGCGCCGAGACCCTGTGTCGCACAAGCACTTCAAGACGCCGACGCCGCTGCCGGTCGTCGGCGCGCTCAGCTGCGGCTTTCTCGTCACACCCTTCACCGACCGGAATCCGGCGCAGTACGCCATCGCCGGCGTGCTGCTGGCCATCGGGGTCGCACTGTGGGGCCTGAACTACCTGGCCATTCGGGCCATGCGGGCACAACCCTTGGACAGCGGGTCATCCGCTGAGTGACCGATCGCGTTGTCGCGCCGCGGATCACCTTTTGTCGGTATGCCCGGATTCCGCAGATGACTAGTCGCCGACCGATGGGTAAGGTGGGCGCCGATGACCAGCATGGAAGCCCGTTTCGGCGATGCCACCCGGACCGTGCCCCTCCCGAACCCGTGGAATCTGACCGCTTACCTGGCCGCGGTGGCCGCCCATCGCGGACGCTCGATCAGCCTGCATCCGGTGCCCAAGGCGATGTTGGCGGACATGGGTTGCGGCGGAGGCGGCCTGTGGGTGGCACGCAAGCACGACGACATCATCGTCTACGACGCCGCGGCGACCGGCCGCAACGCCGATCACGTCATCTTGCACGAGATCGGTCACATGCTCTTGGGTCACCACAACGACCAAGAACGCGGCGATCCGTTGCCGCCTTCGTTGGCCGTCGTCCTGCCCTCGATTTCGCCGCAATCGATCGACCACGTCCTCGGCCGTGCCGAGTTCGGCGCCGATCGCGAGCGGGAGGCGGAGGTCTTCGCCGACATGACCATGGTGTACGCGACTCTGCCACGTCGGCGCCGCCGCTCGTTCCGGCTGTTCGGGCGGGGTCGGTAGCTACCAGCGGTCGTAGCGCCCGTCGGGTAGTCGTCTGGCTCCGGCACGCAGGTCGTCGATGAGATCCTGGTAACCGTCGGCCAATTCGTCGATTCGGACCCATGCGTCGTAGAAGACCGATTCCGGCGCGTGCGCCAGCGCCACGAACGCCTGAGCGGCCAGCATGGCCAGCCGGTCGACGATGTGGCCCACGGTCTCGGCGTGTTCGGGCGCGCCCGGCGGCGGTATCGGCGTCGCCAGGGTGACCCAGCGGTCGATGCCGCGCACGAGTTGCACTCGACGCCGGTCGAGTTTGTCGCACCGGCTCGCGGGAGTGCGTTCGCGTGTCTGATGCAGCTGAGCCAGTTCTCCGGCCGCTTCCAGCATCGGATGATCCATGTGCGGCAAGCCCCGGAAGGCAGCCAGCAGGAGTTCTTTGCCCGGAATCACCCTGGCCTCGGACACCTGTTCCATTCTCCGGACCCCCATTCCGACCAGCGTGGACGCGTCTCGGTCGCGCCCGCGATGCCTTGCCTCGCCGGTGTCCCGGCACTGCCCGAACATCCACATATGCCCAGCGTGACCGAGAGTGGTCCGGGTCGCGTCGAATTCGATCACTTCCGCGCACGCGACACGCCCATTGACCGATTTATCCGGTCACACGCCACCCTCCAAAGCTTTGGCAAACATCCAGTGACCTTGCGTTTTTCGACGATAGAGCCATACCTCCTGGCATTATTGCCAGCCGAGACGACACGCCAGCCACGCTCCGGCGAGCCGGGCAAACCCTGACTGATGCTCACGCAACCGCGGCGAACGCGGCGGACCCGGCTTCCGGCAAGCCGCCGCCCAATACCCCGCGAGCGCGCAGACGAAAGCGTCGACCGCCACGGGGTCCACGTCGCGAGTCACTGAATGGGTGGCGATGATCGGATCCGGATCAACACCGGCGGCCGCGATCGACGGCGCGAGCGCGACGAGGTCGATCCACGCGGCGCCCCGGCAGGCCCACGCCCAATCGGCCGCCAGCACCGCACCATCGGGCCGTCGCAGCATGTTGTCCGGCCGAAGATCCGTGTGCAGCAGAGTGTTTCCTTCCGCGGCCATCGGCCACGCGGCTTCCAGCTCGGCCAATTTCGTCAGGTGACGAAGCGACCAATTGTCCAAGTCCGCCGGAGGCCCCTCCGTCACGAACGTTCGCCAGCCGGTCAGCTCCGGTCCGTAGGCTTCCGCAACCGTCGGCACATCAGCCAGTGGGCTCGGAGTCAGCTCCGTCGCCAATCGCGTCACCAGCTCGAGAGTGTCTCGCAACTCCCCCGGCTCGCCGAGTCGGGGGAACGCTCCCTCGACATCGTCGAAAACCGCGACGAACCACCCCGCGATCTCCGTCGCGAACCGGCATCGCGGTGCGGGCACCGTCGCTGGGAGCCGAGCCGCGATCCGCGCTTCCTGCCGATACATCACCGCGAGACCGTCTTCCGCCTCGATCGCCTTCACGAAGGCAGCACCACCGCCGACGGTGCGCAAGCGCGCTGCCACACCGTGGCTGAACCCTCCGCGCTGATTCTCGGCAGTGTGGACGGCGTCTCCGAGTACGCGTGCTACTTCCGTCCGTACCGGCTCCGGCGCCTCGGCCCATCCGATCCGCAGAGCGGTGCCCTCGTAATCCACCATCACTCGATCGTCCGAGCCGCACCGGGAACTCACCACCGAATTACGCGCCCGCATGCGCTCGGATCGGCACTGCACCGCCGCACTTCTTCATGAGGCAAGGCCGAACGCAAGGGCGACCTCGTCACACATGGGCAAGCGCTTCGACTCTGGGCAATTCAGCTTTCGCGCCGCAGGGCGTCTCCGCACTCGAGGCGCTGGCGCCTGATGGGATTGGTGCGAAATTCGAAGCGCGCGTTCCGGATGGTTCTCCCGGGCACTACCGGAGCGCTTCTATTCCCCGCGCGCGATCGACACGCGGCGTGGCCGGTTGCCGCCCACGGCCGGAATGCGCCACGCCTGCGGATCGGCATCGCTTCAGGATGTGATCTCTTGCGCGTCGAGATAATCCAGACCGCCGATGTAGATGGTGTGGCCGGGGTCAGCGGTGGCGGCGGTGGCATCGGCGACCGCGGTGGCGAACTCCGTGACCGTGGGCAAGTCGCCGTGCTCGCGGCGCGCGGCGACGGCGTCGGGATTTCGGCGTTCCAGCAGTTGGACGATGATCGTGCCGTCGATCATGTCGCCGGAGACCACGTGCAGGGCGATGCCCATGGCATCGAGTACCGGGATCATGGCGCGCAGCGCGTCCTCGCCCGCGCGCTTGCTGGCGGCGATGGGTTCGTAGTCGGCGGGGACGGGCTTGCGGCCGTGGAAGTGCGCCTGATGGCTGGTCACGAAAACGATCCGCGCACCGGAAGGCATGTGCGGCAGGGCAAGCCGCACAAGCCGTTCCTGCGCGTCACGATTGAGGGCCATGGCGTAGTCGGGCCGGGCATCGCGCTCCAGCCCACCCGACGCGTTCAGCACCAGCACATCGAGACGGCCGAACTCCTCGGCGACCCCGGCGACCAGCGCCCGGGCCGAATCCGCGTCGGCGATATCGGCGCCCGCCGTCGAGGCACTGCCGCCCGCCTGCCGAATCGACTCCGCAAGCGCGTCGGCCCGCTTCGCCTTCTCCCGGTAATTGATCACCACATGGTCGCCGCGCGTCGCGAGCACCCGGGCGGTCTCCGCGCCGATCCCGCGGGAGGCGCCCGTGATCAGAACGATTCGCCGACCGGTCCTGTCGTCCACCGTCACCCTTTCGGTCCGCCCGGCACCCGGGCCACTGCTTCTGATTCAGAACCACTATGCTGGTTCTAAATGAGAAGCGCAAACGAATCCAAGCCGCCGCGTGGGCGGGACGACCCGGCGAACGCGCCGTTGCTGGCCACGATGGACCTACTCGGCCAACGCTGGATCCTGCGCATCCTGTGGGAATTGGAACCCGACCGCCTCGGCTTCCTCGAACTGCGCCGACGGATGGGCAACTGCTCCTCGAGCATGCTTTCGGTCCGCCTGCAACACCTGCAATCCGCGGGCCTGATCGCGAAGAACCCCGACAAGTCCTATGAACTGACCACCGCGGGCGCCGAACTCGGCACGGCACTCGGATCGGTCTGGGACTGGTCGCGCCGCTGGCGCGTGACCCCCGTCGAGGCCGGGGCCGACTGACTCGCGCCACACTCGACGTTCTACGGTTCGGCGAGGGGCGACCTTGTATGCACGAGACGCGAATCACAGCATGGTCAGGACGAAGGAAGGCGCGTTTTCCCACACCCCTGCGCGTGCACTGCGCCCTGGCGGGCTGCGAGAACTTCGGCTCCTCCCGCAGCTCAGCGGAGTGCGCGTCGTGTTCCGACGGCGGAACACATGGACTGCGGTTCGTTGCCCCGGCCGAGAAGTTGACCTTCGAGTTGGTTGAGGCTCCATGATGGCCGGGTGGTGAGTACGGAGTCGACAGGGTTGATCACGATCGGCGTGCTCGCGCGGGCCAGTGGGCTCACGGCGAGCGCGCTGCGGTTCTACGACGACTGCGGCCTGCTCGTTCCAGCCAGAGTCGATCCACTGACCGGATACCGCTACTACTCCGAGGCGCAGCGGGAGCGGGCGGTGCTCATCCGGCAGCTGCGCTCGATCGATCTGCCGCTGGACACCATCGCGGAGATTCTCGCCGGTGACACCGACCGGGCACGATGCCTGCTCGATCGTCACGTCGCGGAACTGGCGCGGCGAGCGGACGAGGCCGCGCGCGTCGCCGCCGTGGTCGAACAGTCGCTCGGCGCGCAGGTGGCGATAGATGCGGCGACGCTGGCCGAGGCGCTCGACCAGGTCCGCACCGCCGTCGCCCGTACCCGCGAGATACCCGTGCTGGCGGGCGTTCTGCTGGAAGCGGGCGCCAACGCGGTAACCCTGACCGCGACCGATCGCTACCGGCTGTCCACGCGCACCGTGGTGGCGAACCGGCAGCACGGCGGCGAGTGGTCCGTGGTACTCGATTCGAACGGACTCGAGTCGATCACCGACCGATTGCGCGGCATGGACGAGGTCGTCGCCGCACCGTCCAACGGCGGGCTGCTTCTGACCGGAGGCGGCGCGGAACACCGACCGGCTGTCATCGACGCTCCCTTCCCCGACCATCGCGCCTTACTGGCGGGACTGGGACCGGTGCGCACCAGGGCGGTCGTCGCCCGGCATCTGCTGCTGCATCTTCTCGAAAAATCGGACGAATCAGCGCAATTCGCGATTCAGCCGACGGAAATCTCGATATCGGTGTCGGGAGATGTGCACTGCCTGCCCGCCAAGGTCACCGGCTCCGCCGTCACACTGTCGTTCGACCCCGCGACACTGCTGCCCGCCGTCCACACCGCGCTCGGCCCCGATCTCATGCTCGACATCATCGCAGCCGATCAGCCGGTGATTCTGCGCTCCGCCACCGACGGCGACCTCACCACCCTCGCCATGCCGGTCCGGCCCCCGCACCACGACGCCGCCGAATAAGTCATCCGCGCCTACGGCCATTACTCGCGCAACCGCGTCCCTCCCACCCCGGCGGCACCACGATCCGAACGCCCATCTCGCGGTCGCGGTTGCCCGCCCGCGGCCACTACTTCCGATCGGATCACCCTTCTCGGGATCGCAAGCGCCCGCCACTACTTCCGATCGATCGGCCGCCCGACGCCGAAGCCGGCTATCCGGCCTCGCACACGAAACGATCCGCGTCCATCCCCCACCTGAAGGAGATCCGCATGAACCCGGCCCACGACCACACCATGAACACCATCACCAGCGCCGTCGCACTCGGCCGCGAAGGCCGTCCGGACGACGCGCGGGAAGCTCTGCTCGCCGTATGGGCCTCGCTCGGCCCACAGGGCGACCCACTGCACCGGTGCACCCTCGCCCACTACCTGGCCGACTTGTACGACGACGCCGCCGAAGCGCTCACCTGGGACATCCGCGCACTGGACGCCGCCGACAGCCTTTCGGACGCTCGCGCTCGAACCTTCGACGAATCACTGCGGGTGACCGCGTTCTACCCGTCGCTGCACCTCAATCTCGCCGACGACTATCGCAGGCTCGGCTCGTTCGACGCCGCACAGCGTGAAATCGATGCCGCTCGCACACGTCTGCACACGCTCGCCGACGACGGCTACGGGGCGACGATCCGAACGGCGGTCGACGAAGTCGAGTCGGCTATCCGCGAACGGCGCACCGAACCCCGGGCCTCGGCCCCGACCGGAGGCCGCTGAAGCGCGAGCAGCCCGCACCGATTCGGTGCGGGCTGCTGCGGAGCGCGACTACTTCAAGCGAAGCTTGCCGAACAGACCGTCCTTCTCGTCGTCCGGTCCCGCGGTGAAGTACAGCGAGTCGGCGTCACCGAGGCTCTCGCCGTTGCCGAACATCAGCGCCCACAGTCCTTCGATGGCGACCGGCTTGCCGTCGGCATCGCGCAGGTAGTCGGCGAACTTGCCGGTGGTGTCGTCGTAGGCCAGCACGTGCCCCGCGCCGCCGAAGTTGCCGACCAGCAGTTTGCCGCTGAGCGGACCGAACCCGTCCGGCGCGATCGTCACCGCCCACGGGGCGTTGAGGCGCTTGCCGTCGTCGATGATCCGCACCAGTTTGCCGCCTGCGTCGAACTCGGCGAGCTTGCCCTTGTCCGGCTTCCCGCCCTCTTTGTCCTTGTCCAGCGAGTCCTCCTCACCGGCATCGAACTTGGTCGCGTCCTTCTCGTCCGGCTGGGTGGTGGCATAGGCGACGAAGACCCGGTTGCCGATGGTCGAGACGTTGAACGGCGCGGGATCGCCGGGCTTGGCCTTCTTGCCCTTCTCCGGCGCGGCCGGGTCGATCGCGTCGCCGGTGGCGAACGGGTTGGCGAAGCCGGTGGTCGGGATCAACTGCCAGTTCTTGTCGAACGTCCGCACCTGCGGGTCGGCGCCGAAGTCCGCGGCCAGCAGCTTGTCACCGGAGGGAGCCAGCGCGATCCCGAAGAACTGCATCCCCTGCGACTGGCCGTCGAAGACCAGGTTGGCGGGGCCGTCGTGGCGCACGATCCGGCCCTCGAAGCCCAGTTCGGTCCAGGCGGAGATCTTGCCGGAGTCGGTGGCGAAGATGAACCGCGCCGAACCGTTCAGCGGCCCGCCTTCCTCCTCCACCGGCTGATCGTGGACGACGAACAGATCGGAGGTGATCGGCGCCGGGTTGAACACCACGCCGGTGGTCTTGCCCGCGCTCTTGTCCGAGGTGTCGGCGTCGGCGCCGGGGATGGCGACGATCTTCAGCGGGTCCTGGAACAGCTTGTGCACTTTGTCGTCCGAGGACTTGGTCACGTCACCGACGAACTGGAACGACTTGCCGCCCGCGCCGACCCAGAAGTGCCCGCCCGCGCCCTTGGGGCGGTTGGCCAGCCCCCAGGCGTTCACCAGGTCGGGGAAAACGAACTGCGCCTTGTACTCCGCGTTGTTAGCCGCGAGATTGGTCTGGACGTATTTGTTGCCGTCGAGCGCGGGCACCTCGTCCGACTTCGAGTCCGAGCAGCCGGCCGCCACGACCAGCGCGACGCCAAGCGCCGACGCGCGCAGCAGACCACTTCGGGTCCGCGACCGGGGCGTACCGCCACGGCGCGACTCATTCCAGCGTCCGTTCAACTTCTTGTTTCCTTTCCGACCACACCACATTGGTGATAAGGCGAAGCTAACCTTAGCCTGCGGCAAATTAGGGAGTACCCGAACGGTTCGACAAGTACGGGTTTAGGCTGTTCGCCGTGGTCGAACCCCAGCCTGCGATTGCCCTGCACCCCGATATCGCTCCGCTCGCTCCGCTGCTCGGCACGTGGCGCGGTAATGGGCAGGGTGAATACCCGACCATTCAGCCGTTCGGCTATGTCGAGGAAATCCGGTTCGGCCATCTCGGCCGCCCGTTCCTCACCTACCGGCAGAAGACCCGCGCCACCGACGACGGCAGGCCGCTGCACGCCGAGACGGGCTATCTGCGTTGCCCGCGCCCCGACCGCGTCGAATTGATCCTCGCCCATCCCACCGGCATCACGGAAATCTGCGAGGGCTCGCTCGCCGTCGAGGACGGCACGCTGCGCATGGAATTGAACTCCACCGCCCTCGGCCGCAGCAGCACGGCGAAACTCGTGACCGCCCTCGGCCGATCGCTGCACCTCTCCGGCGACACCATCGACTACACACTCCGGATGGCGGCGGTCGGCGAACCACTGCAACATCACCTGGCCGCCACTCTGCTACGGAATTGACCCCGGCCGGAAGGTGCTCGGCAACCGGCGCCGCCCACTGCTCAGCTCGCTGACCAGGTCTTCGTAAGCGACCGCTGATTCGGCCAGCCGCTCCCACGCGAACCAGAGGTCCCACTCCTGGTCGTCGGCCATGGCCGCGTGCGCGTACGCGCTGAGCCGCGCCAGGCGGTCGACCACCGAGCCGAACGATTCGGTGTGCAGATAGGCTCCGCCGCGCGCGGTGGGCAAACGAACCTCGACCCAGCGGTCGATGTCCCGAATCAGCCGTGACCGGCGCTCATCGCCGCCGCAACTACATTCCCCATCCACCCGGATGCGGCGAATATGGAGGTCAGCCAAGGTGCGCGCCCGCAGCAGCACGGGATGTCCCGGTGGCGGCACGTCTTCTCTACAGGCGCGCAGTAGTTGACTTCGCGTCGGCAGTCCTTCACTCATACCGCACCTTTCCCGCCCGCGCGGGCCAGCACGCAGTTCACGATCACCATCCCGGACGGACGAAACGTATCCCGCGGCGCCACCACCCAGCGGCGGAATACGCCGTTCGCGTCGGCGGGTGACGGCAGCGCGATTTCACTGCCGAACGGCACGATCGAAACGTCGACCCGGAACAACGCGGCGAACAACCGCACGTCGTCGGGCAGATCCGGCCTGCACAGGAAAGTCCATCGGCGAGAACGGATATGCGCGATCACCGGGCCGATCGCCTGACCACGGAAAAGCATGTCGTCGCGCACGCGCTGCCCTAGCCTGTCGGGCATCGTGATTCCGCCCACCACGCCCGCCTTCACGACGATGCGGCCGATCTCCGGATGTATCCCGGCCGGCAACCCACAGGTGCGGCGGTAAAACGCGCAACGGGACGCGGGAGTGTCCGCGAATGCCGCATGATTCATTCGCCATCCTCGATTCACATAGTTCGGTACGCGAAATCCCGGTCGCTGGACCTGGAACCGTTGGCGCGGTTAAGGTTTCAGCACTTCTTCGATTGGGTCCGGGCGCGTTCAGTGAAGCACCGGATATCGCTGGGCGGGAATGTTCTCAGTGGTGGAATCGGGCGGAAACGGCCCAGGTTCCAAGGCCCCCCGCCACAAGGTTCCAGTTAGGTACCCGACCAATACTTAGACTACGAAAGGGATTTCGTCGTGAGTTCAACCGGATCCAGTCTCCCCCGCCGCATGCTGGGGCGGCAGCTGCGCGAGCTGCGGATCGAGTCAGGCGTCAGCGCGGAGTACGCCCGCGACGCGATCGACGTGGGCAAGCAGACCCTCTGGCGGATGGAGACCGGGCAACCGGTCCGGCTGCATCCGCTGTTCATCGAGCGGCTGTGCAAGGTCTATGGGGCGTCGGAGGAGCGGACCGCCATCCTGCTCAACCTGGTCGAAGAAACCAAACGGACTGGGTGGTGGCACGCATTCGATGACACCATTCTCAAGGACTTCAATCTCTTCGTGGAGTTGGAGGCAACAGCCAAACGACTCGTCTCTTACCAAACGACCCTGCTTCCAGGGCTCTTGCAAACCGACGAGTATCGACGCGCCTTGATCTGGGTCAGGTTCCCGACGATGGCTGGAGCGGAGGTCGAACGATGGATCGAGGCGTTCAGGCGACGAAAGTCGCGCTTGGACAACACCCGCGACCCGCTACGGCTCGATGCCGTCATTGATGAATCCGCACTGCGCCGGGCGGTCGGCGGCCCCTCGGTCATGAAAGACCAGCTCAGTCATCTACTGCGAGTCACTACACAACCGAATATCTCTGTGCGGGTGGTTCCGCTCGCAGCCGAGGCGTATGCAGGGCTCAACGTCGGCTCGTTCGTGATGCTCGACTTCCCTGAGCACCCGACCGCCCCTCTCACTGAACCACCGGTCGTTTACATGCAGGGGTTCACCGGCAACCTGTATCTTGAGAAGCCTGACGAGGTCAGGCAATACCGCCAGGCGTATGCCGACATCTTGCGATCGGCTCTTGACCAGGAGGACAGCCGAGCCCTCATCCGCAAGATCGCCGAGGAGTACTCCGAATGAGCGCCAGCCTATCTGATGCCACCTGGTTCAAGAGCAGCTACAGCAGCGCGGAGAGGGACTGCGTCGAGGTCGCGTTCCTCCGCGAAGGCTCGGTGAGCGTACGCGATTCGAAGAATCCAGCCGGACCTGTGCTTGTGTTCACGCCGAGCGTGTGGGATTCGTTCACCGGCTGCATTATCGAGGGCGGGCTGGACGTGGCGTGGGCCTGATGAGGCGACGCAGGCGCCCCGGGCACTCCCAGATGGGGCTTGGGGCGCTCACCCTATCCGCGATTCCCCGACCTTCTGACCGCTTGCACCAGGAGAAAGGCACCGGTAGCGTCGTCATTCGCTGCGGGGGGCGGAGAAGCCGGTCCGGCCCCAAAGAGGCCAGAGGCAGCAAACCGGCGCAAGGGGATTCGGATGACAGGCAGTTCCAAACCGCTTCAGCTCGCGGTTCTCGCCGTCGGTGCTGTACTCACCCTAGCGGGCTGCGACTCCTCTACTGACAGCGGCGACCGACCAACAGTTGCTGGACAAGCGTCAAGCACGCCCAGCGTCGCACCTGATGTTCCATCCGGATACGACACCTGCAAGGACATCCCCCAGTCGGTGCTGGACTCCGAAAAGCTGAGGCGGCAGGACACCGGTAACTCAGATGCCAACGGTAGCCTCAAGTGGCGGGGGTGCGTCTATGGTCGGACCGACGGATATTTCGCGACCATCACAACGACGAACGTCACTGTCGACATGACACGAGCGAAAAACTTCCCCGATGCGACAGAACTAACCATAAACGGCCGCAAGACGATCATCAGCCGTCAGACGGAAGGCCGCCGTGAAGCCTGCGTGGCGAACGTATCGATGAGCAACGGCAGCCTCGACATCAGCGTTCTCAATCCTGCGTCAAATAGGGATACCGGCCAGACGGATTCATGCGTGATTGCGCGTACGCTCGCAGAGAAGATCGCTCCCACTATACCTGCCAGTGTCTAACAAGTAATACAAGCTCGTCGGGAGGGACAAACTATGAGCGACGACAATCCGTCACAGACACGACCTATGGCGAACATGCTTGCGGCAGCACGCGAAGGCCAACTCTCCGTGGCGATGAAGGCCGAAGATTTCATCTATATCGATCGCGACTGCAACTACTTCAAAGACGCGATCCGGCGTATTCAAGTCGTGATGAACGAGGTAAGTCGCCACGAGCAATGGGGGCTTGGTGAGACAACAGAGGGAATGGTGTCGGCAAATACGCTGGTGAGCAGGTTCAAGAAGAAAGCAAACCTCGCAGACGACCGCAACAGCGTGTCCGAAATCCTCGATGATCACTACCGCATCGTCGAAGACATCCAAGAGACTTACAAGATTGTGCGCGATCGAATGATGCAGTCGGACAGTGACTTTGCCGCTGACTTCAACAGGCTGAACACCACCCTTCCAGAACGCCCGCCGGTCCAACTGCCGTACGGCCCGGTTGCCCTCCCGGACGGAACCGGTAAATGAGCGGCTACGAGGGCACACGCATACCCAACGGCGGCGAACACCCCGACAGCTGGGCACACTCGCAGATCAATGATGCATTCGATCCACTCAATACGACCGACGCGGTCAACCAAGCGGACAAATACTGGAAAGCCCGAACCCAGTGGGAGCAGGGCGTGGAGACCTTTGCCCGCTCCATCCAGACCTCCATCGCTCAAGCATGGTCCGGCCCCGCAGCGGAGCAATCCAAGAACGCGATCGCCAAATACACCACCGACGCGCAGAATCTGACGACATCCCTAGAGGAGTTGTACTGCCGGGTCCGCGACGCCGCCACCGCGATCGCCAATACTAAGAAGGCGCTCCCCGACCTCGTCAATTTCACGTTCGGCGAGCGCATCTTCCACCCGACACGCTGGAGCCTGAGCGGCGAACGATCCGAGGCCGAACAGTCGGCGCGGGTCGCGATGAAGGAATACTACGTCCAACCGTTCAGCGAGATGGACGGCAAAATTCCGGTGCTGCCCACGCCGGTCGGCCCGACCGCGTCGGTGGACATCCCAGCGCCTCCGCCTGGCGGATACCACAGCGACGACAGCGGCGGCCCTTCGTCGAACGACTCCGGCAACGGTCCTACCAGTACCGATTCCGGCACTCCCGGCGATAAGGACGGCGACGGCAAGCCCGATACGACGAGCACCGAAGAACAGCAGCAGTCCACCGACGAGTCGACCCAGAACCAGCAATCCTCCGACACGACGGCGTCCGATACCACGACCAAGCCCGCAGGCGTGGACCCCACGTCGACGACTCCCGCCTCCACCACGGACCCGACGAAGACCACGTCGACGGGCACCCCGACCCCGCACAGCCCGGGCACACCGGGCAGCCCCGGCACGCCCGGCACAACGAACCAGCCGCAACCGGGACGCAGCATCGCGGGCGCACCGGGAACGCCGAACACATCAATGAATCCGGCAGCCGCGGCGCGGACCACCTCCGGACTGCGAGGCACGAGCGGAACGTCGGGCATGATGCCGCACGGCTCTCGCGGCAGCGGCAAGGACGATGAATCCGAGCACAAGACACCGGACTACCTGATCACCCAGGAGAACACCGACGAGCTGCTCGGCGAGCCCCCGAGAACGCTGCCCGGCGGCGTCATCGGTGGCACCCCCGACTGACTGCCCGCACACTTCTCGACTCGGCGCACGCCCGCATCCACAGGTCGCGGGCGTGCGTGGAGAGTGGCCGCTCCGACGCGGCCGGATTGGACTTCACATGGCTGAATGGACCTGGGAAACGGACGATTTCGCCGCTCTCTGGTACGGCGACGCGCACGATCGCATCCCCAGCCCACTGCGCTACACCAGCCGTTTCGCCTTCCGCGACGACTTCGCCGCCCACCGCACCGCCGTATGGCAGCGCTACTCCGCGGACGAACTAGACGAGATCGCCGCGGCCTTCCGCACCCTCGGCGACTCCGATCTCCGGATCGAAATCCTCGGCGGCACCTGCAAGCACAAGAACAGCACCGGCCCCGACGACATCCGCGAGTACCGGATCCTCGGCGCCCGCGACAGCTACCGCGCCGTCATCCTCAGCCAAGCGGGCAACCAACACGAACACGGCCCCATCCGCGCCCGCATGTTCCCCGCCGAACAACTCCCGGCACGCCTCGTGAACGCCATCCCCGCCTGCGCCCCCGGATCAGAGAAACCCGCCACCTTCCACCCCGACGACCTGATTCCCCGCCGCGACACCTACCTCCAGGACAACGCCCGCAACACCCCCCGCGAGCAATACCAGCGCCTCCTCGGCCGCCCCGTCGACGGCGGCGGCACCGCCGTCCTCATCACCGCCCCCCTGCACACCCACACCAAACCCACCAAAGTCCTCCAGTGGCACGACATCTCCACCGACGGCCGCTACACCGAACACCGCACCGACCACATCACCGTCCGCCCCACCACCCCCACCGACCTGACCACCCACTTCACAACCTGGATCGACCAAGCCCTCCAACGCCTCGCCGCCACCCGCCCCGAAAGTTGGTAGATACGTGGACAACTCGTTGCGCAGCCGCTTGCCGACGGCCCGGCACGCCCGGTAGTGTCGGGAACCCAATGGGGAGTTCATCGGCCTGTATGAATATGTAGACAGGCTACCGAGAGGGGAGTTTTGGCGAGCATGAATATCGCACCGGTAGAGTTCGCTGGACGGCGACTTTCCGAGTATCAGGCACTGTCGGTTTCGAAAGCGGACAAGTGACGGCACACACCCCGCCTCCGTGGGATGACCCGAATTATTGGGATGACGAGCCCGACGACGACAGTCGGCGGCAGGATGAATCGGCAGCCGTAGATCGGGGTGGCAACACGGCCGGTATCGAGCACGACACGTTCACTCTGCCGCAGAAGTCCGCGCTGGTATCAGTGAAAATAGCTGAAGACTGCCTGCCAACGGAAGTGAAACTCAGTCGCAACTGGAAGGACAACTGGGAGCCGTCGCGCTACGCGGAGAGCATAATGACCGCATACAAATACGCCCTCTATGAACGGCAAATTCGTTATGCCGAGTCCGGCTCGATCCCGAAATCGGGGATGCCATCCCTGCACGATATCGCCCCTGCACTTCTGCGAACGCGAGATACTCATGAATACCAAGAGACCTTCGCACGTCTGATAGGTCCCGTCACGTACGAAGCGCACGGCTCCGGATTGACCGAATCCGATAAGCCCGCTCTCACCGTGACTGCGAATGAAAGAAGGATTATCGCTATCCGACTCGATCCGCGATGGGCGCAGTCTGCCGAACCCTTCACGATCGCCCACGATATCGTGGCATGCGCCGATCAGATCCGCGCGATGAAGCCGGTTTTCGTCAGAGATCCTCACCTCGATCAAGAATCTGAGGCGGATATTTCCAAGCGCCTTGCCCAGCACATTCGACAACTCACCGAGAACGAGATCTGATGGCAGACAATCTATCCGTAGAACTGGATCTACTCGATCGAGCATCGAAAGCCTGGACCGACACCGTGGATCAGGCACTCTACAATGCTGCAGACCAAATAGAGCCACTGAAATTTTCGAGGATTCAGTTCGGCATCTTCCAAGTCCCCTGGGATCAGTACACCCAGACCGCCGCGTATATCCAGAATCGCCTTCGTGAAGGGGGCGCCGAGGCCACCGAAATGGGTGTCGCACTACATAGAGCGGCGGCCACTTACAGAAGCCAGGACGAAGCGAGTGAAGGCGATCTCAAAAAATTGGATGTGGACTTCAGCATATGACCGAAACGCTCAAGAAGGAAGACCTGGACAAATCAATCGGCGACTTCAAGAAAGCGCGGAACGATTGGAACAATTTGCCGGACAAATTGAACGACGCGGTGGATGGCCTGAAATGGAAGGCGCCGCCACTCTATGCGCTGGTGACTTCAAAGCGGGACGACGCACAGGTAGAACTCAAGAAGGTGATGGATAAATTCGTCGAGATCGGCGAGGGAATTGCCGCACCGTATCTGTTCATTCAGTACGCGGCCGACTGGCAAGCTGTAGGTGGTACGGTTCGAGGTGCGGAAAACGCCCAATCGAACTCTACCGTCAGCCTGGACGGGCATTGGACCGGAGCCGCAAAGGATCGGTACAGCGCGTCCCGTACGAGCCAGCAACAGGCGATGACCACCACAGCAGAACTGTGCGACAAAGTGCACGATCAGCTGATCTCCTTAGCCAGAAGCGGACATGCGCTCTACACTGAGATCGTCAAAGCCATTGTCGGATTTTACGCCAAAATAGTTGAGTTGATCGTCGACATCGCCGAGGTAGTCGGAGCACTGGAGGCCGCTGGCGTTGTAGGACAACTGGCCGGACAAGCCTTCACCGCGATGGCCGATATCTTCACCGCTGCCGTGGGTAATCTGCAAGAGCAGGGGATCGCGGCGAACGAACTCAAGAATCTCCGGAACAACCCGCGCGGGCTGCCGAACAACACGTGGCCGAGCTCCGTTTCCACCACTTTCGACGACCCAAAGCTATGGGAGCTGGCAGTCAAATGATCTCGCTACGTCGCACCACCCGGCGATTTGCGCGGTACGCTTCAGCCCTTGCAGCGATAGCCGTAGCATGCACGGGCGTCGGCTGCGGATCGACGCCCGACACGGACATCAGCTCGATGACGACGAGCACGGTGTCATCGTCGACGACCACCGCGAAGATAGCCAGTTGCTTTCCGACGCAGAAGATCGAAGAACCCGATCTAGCGAAATTCGCCGCCGATCTTCGGCTTCCACCCGAGGTCAACCTGTTCGATGTGAACTTCGGCATCGCCGCGGACGAGCGGGGCAGGGATATCGTCTTCGTCCATCTCTGCGTACCGGCGTCTACGAATCCTGATGGTCTTCGGGCGGTAGCGACCACCGTCGCCCACGCTTTGAAGAAGAGCGAACTGGGGGCGCGTACAGGCACCTTGTACATCGCCGACACTGGCGCCGCGAAGATAAAGTACCGGTCATATCTGGCGGACCACGACTTCCAAGCGCATCGATGGGATGGCACTCCTTCTCCGGAGGCCGAACTCGCGATGTGGGAGATCTACGACGTGCCATGAGGTTTGATTGGATTCCGTCGGTTGGTGACCGGTTGGTGGACAACATCGCAGCCCGCAGCGGTGGACTGCGGGCTCCACGGGGCCGGGAGGCGCGGCCGAAGCTGTCGGTGGTGAGGCAAGTTCCGACGGAAGAGGGAGGGGATTCCAATGGGGTATCCGTATGGCGGCGTCAGCCGCGAGCTGCCGCCGCCGGGGTTCGGCCGTCCTGAACCACCCCCGCCCAGCGGTGCCACCGCGATCTTCGCGGCTGCGATAACACTGAGCATTGGGTTGATGTGCGCTGTCGGAACCTTCTCTGGGGCCACATTCGCATACGACAACCGGAAGTACTGGTCGGGCGAAATGGCCCTGACCCTCGGGTTGGTCGGGGGCGCGGCCATCCTCTATGTACTCGGAGCGGTCCTGCTGATCTTTCGCACCACAGTCGGTAGGGTGCTGGTGATCATCGATTCCGTCCTCGGAGTGATCTACGTCGTCGCCATGGTCGACCACACGGGGAAACCGGCTTTTCTCATCCTTGCGACGCCCGTGCTGATCGCTCTCGTCCTTGCCGCGATGAAGCCGACCGGACGCTGGATCGCCGCCAAACGGACCGTCCACAACCGGAGGATGTAGGGCCGGACGGCTGTGGGTTCTCCGGCCGACCATGGTCGCCGAACAGCGCAGCCGGATCGGCGAAGTGAGGTTCAGCCCTGCTGATGCGGGGCTCGACGCCGCAGCATCGCGTGGTGGATGTAGTACTTGTCGACCTGGCGGGTGAAGACGCTCACCAGTTCCCAGCCGAAGTGCACGTCCAGCCATTCGATGCAGGCGGTCAGAGTCGACAGGGTTCCGTTGTGGTCGGGCTTGGTCAGGCCCATGTCCCATGCCAGAGTCCGTCGAGGCTGTGCGCAGATGACCAGGTATCTGCGTCGGTAGGTGCTCATGTCGACGGTTCCGTCCATGATGGCTTTGACGTCGAGGACCCGCCCGGGACCGGCTGGGAGCAGTGGAGGCCGACCGTTCATGCTCCGATTCCTGCCTGCGCGGATCGACGGGAAGGACAAACCAGCGTGCCGGTGGGAGCCCAGCCGAGTCCGGCTCTACTGTCCCACATAACGATTCCGGCACCGCTCCGCTCGGTCAACGTATCCCCCTCCGACGCAACGCGCTCGACAGCGCGGTTGAGGTCCACGATAGCGGGCTCGAAACAGGTGCTGTCGGAGACCGGTGGCGCCCCCGGCGCCTCGGAACTGTCGCTGTGTCCATTAGGACTCCGCTGAGCGACGTCTGACCAACGCCGATTCAAAACGGACAAAAACGGAGTGGCTGACTTATTGCCGAGGTAGCGGCGGTGGGCGCTAATGGAAAGAGCCGGGCCACTGAGTGAGTCGGGGCGCCCTCCCCCCGGCGTAGAGAAACAATCTCCACGAAACCAGGAGGCATCGCCGTGCCCACAATCACTTCGATCACACCCACCTCGGGCCCCACCACGGGAGGCACCAGCGTCACGATCGCGGGCACCGGGTTCACCGGTCCGCTGACCGTGCGGTTCGGCTCCACCGCAACGACTTTCACCATCGACTCCGCCATACAGATCACGGCCGTCGCTCCCGCGGGGTCGGCCGGTGCGGTACAGGTGACGGTCAGCGATTCGGGCGGGACCAGTAACGGGGCCACCTACACCTATCTCGCCGTCCCGGCTTTGACCTCCATCGCCCCCGGCCAGGGGTCAACCGCCGGCGGGACGTCGGTCACGCTCACCGGGTCCGGACTGACCGGTGCCACCGCCGTCACTTTCGGCACCACACCGGCGACTTCGTTCACCGTCGACTCGGATACGCAGATCACGGCCGTCGCCCCGGCGGGCACGGGCATCGTGTCGGTCACCGTCACCGCTCCGGGCGGCACCAGCAACGGGGTCACCTTCATCTATGTCGTGGTGCCCACCATCACGGCGGTCTCCCCTGCTTCGGGTCCCGCATCGGGCGGCAACAACGTCACGATCTCCGGCACCGGGTTCACCGGCCCGCTGACCGTCCGGTTCGGCAGTACCGCCACGACCTTCACCGTCGACTCCGCGTTGCAGATCACCGCCATCGCTCCCGGAGGTGCGACCGGATCCGTGCAGGTCACCGTCACCGGCTCGGGTGGCACCAGCAACGGCGTCACCTACACCTACGTCTGATCGAGACAGCCCACGGGCCGTCGCCGGGAATCCGGCGGCGGCCCGATCGCGTTGAGCGCCTGACTCACCGCGAGCTTCTCGCAGTCCCTCTCGAGCAGACCGTCCCGCAACAGCAGGATCCTTCCTTCACACCGGCGACCGACAGCGGCCACGTGCCCGGAGGCCCACGCGCCGTGGAACGGCTCGGCACCGATAGTGACTGCGCGCGACGGGATTCCGTTCTCAGGAGGGACAGTCGCCAGCAAAGGCGACAGTCCCGGCCTGCCATGTCGGCGAGAACAACTCCGGGGCAAGGCCCGACGATCCGTTCCCGGCGCGGTACCCGGCGCTGGTCAACACGTGGCAACAATCTGGAAAACGGACAAAAACGGATCATCCTGCACGTTGCCGACGCGCTGTTCCTGGGGCATAACGGAGTTAACCGATCCAACACCAGCTTCGGGCACCCCCGCTTTGGAGGAACCAGCAAACAGAGAGGCAGCGCCATGCCTACATTCCTCTCCCCGTCTTCGGGACGGCACGCGCGGGCTTCTCGTGTCACGGTGGCGACCGGCATTCGAGTGGACAGCACCGCGGTGGTGCGGGCGACAGCATCGCATCACGAACCGTCATCCACCGCACACGGGTTCAACTAGATCCCGCTCGGGGCGGATTCCACGATACCGACACGGTCCGAACTCGCGACCGTGTCCCAATGGACCCCGACACCTGGGGTGCGGCGCACAGTTCCCCAGTCATCGGGCTTCGAGACCGGCCGGCGGCACCGTCGATGCCGCAGCAAGAAAGAAAGGAAAGAACCGATGAACAAAGTAATCACGTTCCTGCACAGTGAGCCCGTCCGCGCATTGTTGTACCCACTGCTGGTCGCGCTGATCGGGTACGGAGTCGCCAAGGGCGTTGTCTCGTCCGACCTCTCCGGATTCGTCCTCGCCATCATCGCGGCGGCGCTGGGCCTGCCCGCGGTCGAGTCGGCACGCCACCGGGTCAGCCCGGCGCCACCGGACAGCGGTGAACCAGCATGAAAGCGACCAAGGAGAAGACCCGCCACGACCCCTTCGAGGTGGTGCTGTGCGCTGTCTTCGGCGTCTCGATGCTCTTGCAGTGCGTCTACGGGCCGCCACCTGATTCGGCGACAGCGGCCATGCCGTCGGGGCTCCGCACGCTGTGGCTGGTTCTCATGCTGATCGGCTGCGCCACGACGCTGGTCGGTCTGTTCGCCCGGCATGTCTGGGGGTATCTGATCGAGCAGGTCGGTCTCGGGGCGCTCGGCTGGTCGCTGGTGGCCTTCGGTGCGCAGCTGCTGCTGTTGCAGCTCGAGAACCGAAGCCTCGGCGCGGCCACGTTTCTCGGCGGTCCGCTGCCGATCGCGCTGGGCGTCGCGTTCCTGTGGAAGCGCCGCCAGGTGCTGCAAGACGTGCGGACGTTGCACGCGGTGAAGGTGAGGGAGGCGTCATGAACCTGGTACAGCAGTCGCCGCTCTTCGCCGCGCTGGTGCTCATCGCCAGCTCATCGGCGCTCTCGGCGGCGGTGACGGCGTGGTTCAAGCGCGGCGACGTCGACGCCAACATGACCAAGACGAAGGCCGACGCGGCGAAAGTCCTCAGCGACCTGGCCATTTCGCAGACGCAGCAGATGTCCGAGCAGATGGGCGAGTTCCGCATGGCGCTGCGGGCACACCGGGAGTGGGATCGGAAGATGGTGACGCGGGTGCGGCAGGCGGGCATCGAATTCGACGATCCGCCCGAACTGTTCCTGTGACGCGGACAGGAGCTCGACGAGCGGGACACCGCGAGGCCATTTTCCAGTGGTCGCCGAATGTTCGCGGCTCTCCGTGCTCCGGCCACCCGCTTCGCGTCGGCAAACAATCGGCGGCGTCGCGACGCCGCCGAAAACATCGCTGCCGCAACGCGTGCCAAGTAGTTCACTTCGCAAACAGACACGCCGGCACCTATCCGAAAACGGACCAAAACGGATTCCAGACATGTTGCCAGCCTCCGTATCTCGGAGTGAGATGGAAACCAGCCGGGCCATGGAATGTCGGCGCCCCCGGTGACAGAGGAACAATCACCACGGCAACAAGGAGGCGTCATGCCTACCATCACCTCTCTGTCCCCGACATCGGGACCGACCACGGGTGGTACGAGCGTCACGATCACGGGCACCGGATTCGGCGGTCCCACCACCGTACGATTCGGCAGTACCGCAACCACGTTCACGCTCGATTCCGCCACCCAGATCACTGCGGTCGCACCCGCCGGATCGGTCGGCACCGTGCAGGTCACCGTCACCAACTCGGGCGGGACCAGCAACGGGCTCCCCTACACCTATGTCGCCGTTCCCGCGTTGAACAGCATCACTCCCAATCAGGGGTCGACCGCGGGCGGAACGACCGTCACTCTGAACGGATCCGGCTTCACCGGCGCCACCGCGGTCACGTTCGGCAGCACACCGGCTACGTCCTTCACGGTCGTCTCCGACACGCAGATCACGGCCGTCACCCCGGCCGGAACGGGGATCGTCCCGGTCACCGTGACCGGTCCCGGCGGCACCAGCGGCGCGGTCCCCTATACCTATGTCGTGGTCCCCACGATCACGTCCATCTCGCCGACTTCCGGTCCCACCGCGGGCGGTAACAGCGTCATCATCACCGGTACCGGGTTCACCGGCCCGCTGACGGTGCGATTCGGCAGCACCGCGACGCTTTTCACGATCAACTCCCCGACTCAGATCACGGCCGTCGCACCCGCCGGGAGCGGAACCGTGCAAGTCACCGTCACCGGATCGGGTGGAACCAGCAACGGCGTCGCCTACACCTACGCGGCGGTGCCCACGCTGACGAGCATCGCCCCCAGCACCGGGCCGGTGACCGGCGGGACGACGGTGGTTCTCACCGGAACCAACCTGACCGGAGCCACAGCGGTCACCTTCGGTGCCACACCGGCGACCTCGTTCACGGTCAACTCCGCCACCCAGATCACCGCCGTCGCACCGGCCGGAACCGGAACGGTATCGGTCAAGGTCACCACACCGGGTGGAATCAGTAACGGCGTCGCCTACACCTACGTCGCGGTGCCCACCCTCACCACGGTGGTCCCGAACACTGGACCGGCCGCGGGCGGAACAACGGTAATTCTCACCGGAACCAACCTGACCGGAGCCACAGCGGTCACCTTCGGTGCCACAGCGGCGACCTCGTTCACCGTCAACTCCGCCACCCAGATCACCGCCGTCGCACCCGCCGGAACCGGAACCGTATCGGTCACCGTCACCACAGCGGGCGGGACGAGCAACGGAGTCGCCTACACCTACATCGCCGTTCCCGTCCTCACAGCGGTAGTGCCGAACGTGGGTCCGGTGTCGGGCGGAACGACGGTCGTTCTCACGGGAACGGGACTGACCGGAGCCACAGCGGTCAGCTTCGGTGGCACACCGGCGACCTCGTTCACCGTCAACTCCGCCACCCAGATCACCGCCGTCGCACCCGCCGGAACCGGAACCGTATCGGTCACCGTCACCACACCGGGCGGAACCAGCAACGGAGTCGCCTACACCTACGTCGCGGTGCCCACCCTCACCACGTTGGTCCCGAATGTCGGACCGGTTTCCGGCGGAACAACCGTCGTTCTCACTGGAACCGGACTGACCGGAGCCACAGCGGTCAGCTTCGGTGGCACACCGGCGACTTCGTTCACCGTCAACTCCGCGACCCAGATCACCGCGGTCGCACCCGCGGGGACCGGAACCGTATCGGTCACCGTCACCACCGCAGGAGGTACCAGCAACGGAGTCGCCTACACCTACGTCGCGGTGCCCACCCTCACCACGTTGGTCCCGAATGCGGGTGTGGCAGCTGGTGGGACGACGGTCGTCATCACCGGCACCGGGTTGTCGACAGCTACCGCGGTCGACTTCGGCGGCACCCCGGCGACCTCGTTCACCGTCAACTCCGCCACTCAGATCACGGCCGTCGCACCCGCCGGAACCGGAACAGTGTCGGTCACCGTCACCACAGCAGGCGGAACCAGCAACGGCCTGCCCTACGCCTACATTCCGGTTCCCACCCTCACCACGGTGGTCCCGAATGTCGGACCTGCCGCGGGCGGAACAACAGTCGTCATCACGGGAACCGGGCTGACCGGTACCACCGGGGTGGACTTCGGCGGTACACCGGCGACCTCGTTCACGGTCGACTCCAATACGCAGATCACCGCCGTCGCACCCGCCGGAACCGGTACAGTGCAGGTCACCGCCACCACATCCGGCGGAACCAGCAACGGCCTTCCATACACCTACATCGCAGTTCCCACGCTGACGGCAGCTGTCCCGAATGTGGGCGTGGAAGCGGGCGGTACGATCGTCGTTCTCACCGGGACGGGGCTGACCGGAGCCACAGCGGTCGACTTCGGTGCCACACCGGCGACTTCGTTCACCGTCGACTCCGCCACCCAGATCACCGCCGTCGCACCCGCCGGAACCGGAACGGTGCAACTCACCGTCACCACAGCGGGCGGAACCAGCAATGGCGTGGCCTACACCTACATTCCGCTCCCCACCCTCACCACGGTGCTGCCGAATGTGGGATTGGAAGCCGGTGGGACGATCGTCGTCCTGACCGGGACGGGGCCGTCCACCGCCACCGCGGTCACCTTCGGCGGCACACCGGCCACCTCGTTCACAGTGCTCTCCGATACGCAGATCACCGCGGTCGCACCCGCGGGGACCGGCACCGTACAGGTCACCGTCACCACCGCAGGAGGTACCAGCAACGGAATCGCCTACACCTACCTCGGGGTTCCCACATTGATCACGGCGCTGCCGAACGTGGGGTCGGCGGCGGGCGGGACGACGGTCGTCATCGCCGGTACGAACCTGCTCGGAGCCACCTCGGTGGACTTCGGCGGCACACCGGCGGCGTCGTTCACCGTCGACTCCGCGCTCCAGATCACGGCGGTCACACCCGCCGGGACGGGCACCGTACAACTCACCGTCACCACTGCAGGAGGAACCAGTAATGGCCTTGCGTTCACCTACATCTGACGGCTGAAGCGGCTGGGCCGTCGGCAGGCTTGTTACCGGCGGCCCAGCTTCGTCGCGGTCGAGCGACTACGACACGAGTCTCCGCCATTGTGGACGGAGGCTGCAGGGGTTAAGGGGGTTTCGTTGGCGACCGTACTCAAGATGCTGCTGGCGGAGCGGCATCTCAAGAGTCATCACGATTTTCTGGCCGCGTACGACCGGTGCGCGGCGCGGCTCGATCCGCCCATCCCGCCCGGGCACGGGCCGGCGAAGGCGCAGTACTACCAGTGGTTGTCCGGGCGCATGATCGGGCTGCCGCGCGACTATCACTGCCGAGTGCTGGAGCGGATGTTCCCGGGCTGGACCGTTGAGGGATTGTTCCAGATGGCCAACTCCGCACCCGTCGACATCCCTTCGCACGAGACGGGATTCTCCGGCGTCGAGGCCTCACTCGAGGCTTTCCTCGGCGCCGAGATGATCACCAACGGAACGACGCTGGTGTACTCGGCATTCGAGTTGGCACGGCCCGCCGCGCAAGCACTTCGAGCGGCGGGCATCGGCCAGCAGCGTGTGTTCCAGAAGCATGGGGGCGCGTTCGGGAACCGATACGTCGACCTCCCGTCGGTGGTGGCGGAGAACGATCTGCGGGGATTGCTGTATGTGCTTTCCTTCCTGCAACGCCACACCAGCATCCCGGTCGACGTCCGCAGTGACCGCGATCTCGTCGCGCGCCGCGACCGCCCGTGCATCAGCTTCGGGCTGACCGGCAACGACTGCCTGCGGTTGTATCTGGACACCGTCGAGCGTCCGCTGTTCACCGTGCGCGACAGCGTCGCCGAGGACGGTTTCCGTTCCGTGCATCTGCGACTGGCCGACGGAAGCGGGTACGACTCCGGCGACGACCGCAACATCGGCGTCGTCGCCCGGGTACGCCCGAGCCCGGATCGGCATCCCGGCCGCTACTGGATGCATTGCGGCGGTTTGGGTCCACGGGGCACCGCCGGAGCGGGATGGTATCTGGCCCACTCGTGGGGGGCTCTGCAACAGCGTGCCGGTGATCACGACTTCGTCGCCGTCATCGGTGTCGACCAGTACTCCGACCACACGGTCAGCTTGGAGCATCTGCTGATCGGGCCGGCCTCCGGTGAATGACAGTGCGAGCGGCGATGCGTCAGTATCCGGGTGGCAGCGCCGCCAGCATGTCCCGTGTCACCGCGACGGCGTTGTCGGAACTGCCCCCTTCGACCAGCAGCGTCGCGAAAGCGATGTCGCCACGGAAGCCGACGAACCAGGAGTGCGACCCGCCGTCCACTTCGGCTTCGCCGGTCTTGCCGTAGACCTCGCCCTGATCGGCGATCCGCTCTGCCGTACCACCCAGGACCACCTTGCGCATCATCGTGCGCAGTCCCTCGATGACGTCGGGAGCGAGGGCCGGACGGTCGCCATCGACCTGGGTGGGCCGCCCCGCGATCAGGTACGGCACGGGCGCCGAGCCGTGCGCGACGGTCGCCGCCATGAGCGCCATGCCGAACGGGCTGACCACCACTTTGCCCTGACCGATGCCGTCCTCGGTGCGCTGGATCAGGTCGTCCGAGGCGGGCACCGAACCGGTGGTCGTCGGCAGCCCCACCACCGTATACGTGGGCCCCACACCGAGCTTCGCGGCGGCCTCGTGCAACGCGGGACCGGGCAGATCACTGGCGAGTTTGGCGAACGAGGTGTTGCAGGACCGCTCGTAGGCCGTCGACATCGGCACATTGCCGACGGTGAACAGGTTGTAGTTGGGGATGGTCCGCTCCCCGATCACGATTCGGCTCGGGCACGGCAGCACCGTGTCCGGGGTCGCGAGGCCGTTCGACATGGCCGCGGCGGCGGTCACCGTCTTGAACACCGAGCCGGGCGGATACTGGCCGATCGTCGCGAGGGGGCCGTCTCGATCGGCGGCCTTGTTCTGCGCGACCGCCAGGATCGCGCCGGTGGACGGGCGCAGCACCACCATCATGGTCTGCTCGGTACGCGCCTGCACGGCACGCTGTGCGGCGTTCTGCACGTTGCGGTCGACGCTGAGCGAGAACGACGGCGCGGGTTGCGAGGGCACCTCCATCAGGACATCGGTGTCGGCGCCGTTGGCGTTCAAGGTGACCACGCTCCACCCCGCTTTGCCGTCCACTTCCGCGATCACCGTTTTACGCACCTGGGTGAGCAGATCGGGCGCGAACTCCCGATCGGTGGCGACCAGATCCCACTGCTGGGTCAACGTGACGCCGGGCAACCCGATCAGATCGGTGGTCACCTCAGCGGATTCGAGATCGTTGAGCAGCGCGACCGTGTAGGCGCCGTGCGCGGCCTCGGCCGCGTCGAGAATCGACTGCGGCGTCAGCGACTTGTCGAAACGGTACAGCGCGGCGGAGAGCGCGGTGGCCACACTTTTCGGATCGGCGGCGTCGGCCGCCACGAACGCGACCCGGGACACCTTGCCGGGCACCATGATGTCGCTGCCGGACTGCTCGTTCACCCGCGCCCGCGGCGGCGGCTCGGATCGCAACGCCATGGTCTGGGTGTCACCGAGTTTGGGATGGATGTCGGAGGAGGTCCAGCGGACCATCCAACGCCCGTTGCTGCGTCCCATCTGCAACTGGCCCGAGTACTTCCAGGTCCGGTTCTTCGGTAGCCGCCACTCGTAGGTGTAGTCGACGGTCGCGGTGTCACCGGTCACGCGCGCCGCGCCGGTGCGCGCCGTGAGCTGTTCGGCCTGGAGTTGATTCCACGCGGAACGCAATGCGGCGTCTGCCTTTTCCGGCAGGTTCGTGAGGTCGGCGGCGGCGCTGACCCGGTGCTCGGCGAACGCTTTGACGAACGCGTCCGCGACGGGAACCGGCCCCTGCGGCTTGCTCGCACAACCGGCGGCCGCCACCGTGAGGGCCGCGACGGCGACCGAGAGAAGCATCCGAGTGGACATCGGCACCGATGGTAATAGTCACTGATGGGCAAACGCCTGCGGCACTCCGGGATTCGCCGCGGAGTCGGCCACGCTCAGTCGACCAGCACGGTGGCGAAAGTCGCGATCTGCCGGAACCCGACGCGGCTGTAGGCGCGGCGAGCGATCGCGTTGTAGTCGTTCACGTACAGGCTGGCAGTGCGGCCCGAGGCGACCACGGCGTTCGCGACCGCCGCGGTACCCGCGGTGCCATGCCCCTTCCCCCGATGATCCGGGTGCACCCATACGCCTTGGATCTGGCCCGTGCGCCGGGACAGCGAGCCGACCTCCGCTTTGAAGACCACTTCCCCGTCCTCGAAACGAGCCCAGGCGCGGCCGGATTCGATCAAGCTCTGGATGCGGCGGCGATAGCCGCGTCCGCCGTCACCCGCGCGCGGATCGACGCCGACCTCCTCGATGAACATGGCGATCGCGGCCGAAAGGTAGCGGTCGAGTTCGTCGCGACGCACCCGGCGTACCTCCGCGTCGGGCGTGGCCAGTGGTGGCTGGGCCAGTGCCAGCAGCGGTTGTTCCCCGCGTAGCTCACGTTCCGGACCCCAGTGCCCGGTCAACATCTCCCACAGCGGCAACGCCAGTTCCCTGCGCCCGACCACCGAGGAACAGACGCGGGGCCAGCGCATAGCGCGGTCGGCGAACGCGCGAAGTGCGCCACGATCCCCCAGCAACGGCACCAGGTTCGCACCCGAGAAACACAGCGATTCCGACGGACCGCCCCTGCTCCACAGCTCCCCTTGGCCGCACCGGTTGTCCAAACCGAACTCTTGCAGGCGGGCCGCGACCATGCACGAGGCGACCGGATCCGCATCCAGCACACGTAGCACCTGAGCAAGATCCCGATTAGCGAGCTGCCGCGCAGGGGCGTATTTGGCCCGTCGCGCCGGCTCCAGCAGACTCCGCACGATGACAGCCTGCCACGAACCGGCGCTATGCGGTATGACTAAGCCGAAAGCGCTGGTAGGCGCGTCCTCAGCCGACGGTGACGACCGGTTCGCCCGCGCCCGCGTCCTCGCCCATCTCCTCGGCGATGCGCATCGCCTCTTCGATCAGCGTCTCGACGATCTGCGCCTCGGGAACAGTCTTGATGACCTCGCCCTTGACGAAGATCTGGCCCTTGCCGTTGCCGGAGGCCACACCCAGGTCGGCCTCGCGCGCCTCACCGGGCCCGTTCACGACGCAGCCCATGACGGCCACTCGCAGCGGCACCGCCATGCCCTCCAGGCCCGCGGTGACCTCGTTGGCCAGCGTGTACACGTCGACCTGCGCGCGCCCGCAGGAGGGGCACGACACGATCTCGAGCTTGCGCGGGCGCAGGTTCAGCGATTGCAGGATCTGCCCGCCGACCTTGACCTCCTCGGCGGGCGGCGCGGATAGCGAGACGCGGATCGTGTCGCCGATGCCCTCCGCCAGCAGCGCGCCGAACGCGACCGCCGACTTGATCGTGCCCTGGAACGCGGGGCCCGCCTCGGTGACGCCGAGGTGCAGCGGGTAGTCGCACTGCGCGGCCAGCTGCCGGTAGGCCTCCACCATGATCACCGGGTCGTTGTGCTTGACCGAGATCTTGATGTCACCGAACCCGTGCTCCTCGAACAGGCTCGCTTCCCACAGCGCCGACTCCACCAGCGCCTCCGGCGTGGCCTTGCCGTACTTCTCCATCATCCGCTTGTCCAGCGAACCGGCGTTCACGCCGATGCGGATCGGGATGCCCGCCGCACCCGCGGCCTTGGCGACCTCCTTGACCCGGCCGTCGAACTCCTTGATGTTGCCCGGGTTGACCCGGACCGCGGCGCACCCGGCGTCGATCGCGGCGAAGATGTAGCGGGGCTGGAAGTGGATGTCGGCGATCACCGGGATCTGGGATTTCGAGGCGATCGTGGCCAGTGCGTCCGCGTCCTCCTGACGCGGGCAGGCCACCCGCACGATGTCGCACCCCGACGCGGTCAGCTCCGCGATCTGCTGCAGGGTGGCGTTCACATCGTGCGTCTTGGTCGTGGTCATGGACTGCACCGAGATCGGGTGGTCGCTGCCCACCCCGACATTGCCCACCATCAGCTGGCGGGTCTTACGCCGTGGAGCGAGCACTGCCGCGGGGGCGGTCGGCATCCCCAATCCGATTGTGCTGGTCACCTTCGGCTGCCTACTTTCGTCGTGTCCGGCCGGTTCGGTGCCGAGTCTAGCCGTGGCGCGCGACGGCCACCCTACGTCGCCGGTCACACCGCCTGATCGGCGGCGCCGGTCAGAACAGCTTGATCGGGTTCACGATGTCGGCGGCCAGGGTGAGCAGCATGTACGCACCGCCGATCACCACGACGACATAGGTCGCGGGCAGCAACTTCAGGTAATTCACCGGCGCACCCGGCGCGAGTCCCTTCCAACCGCGGATGGTGTTGCGGATCTTCTCGTAGATCACCACCGCGATGTGGCCCCCGTCCAGGGGAAGCAACGGCAGCAGGTTGAAGATGCCGAGGAAGAAGTTCAGGCTGGCCAGCACCAGGATGAAGACGTTCCACAGGCCGCGTTCGGCGGTCTCGCCGCCGATCTTGCTGGCGCCGTACACGCTGACCGGGGTCTCCGGATCACGCTCGCCTCCGGTGACCGCGTTCCACAGCGCGGAGACCTTCGCGGGCATCTCGGTCAGCGAGTCGACCGTGCGCAGGAACATGTCGCCGGTGAACCCGGCGGCGGCGGGGACAGCGCCCAGCAGGTCGTATTGCACGGGGTCGTAGCGCTCGGGCGCCACGCCGACGGCGCCGACCACGCGGCCCTCGCCACCGCCCTCGGGGTAGCGCACGACCCGCTCCGGGGTCACCGGAATGGTGAGGGTGCTGCCGTCGCGCTCGATGAGGTAGGTGAAGGGGCCGGTCTGCTTCTGGGTCTCGGCCTGGAACTGCCGCCAGGTGTCCACCTTGACGCCGTTCACCTCCTTGACGATGTCACCGCGCCGCAATCCGGCGCGCTGCGCCGGACCCGTGCCGGTGCAGGACTCGGACGAGCCGTCCGGCTTCCCCTGCGGCACGCAGCTCATGACCCCCAGCGCGGTGGCGGGGGGTTCCTTCAGATTGGGCAGCCCCCAGCCGACAGCGAGCACCACGATCAAGATGAAGCCGAGGACGAAGTTCATCGCGATGCCGCCGGACATCACCACCAGCCGCTTCCAGGTGGCCTGGCGATACATGGCGCGGTCGAGTTCTTCCGGGCGCAGTTCGTCGAGCGCCGTCATGCCCGCGATGTCGCAGAAACCGCCGAGCGGAAGCGCCTTGAGACCGTATTCGGTCTCGCCCCGGCGGAACGAGAAGATCTTCGGCCCGAATCCGATGAAGTACCGCCGCACCTTCATGCCGGTCGCCTGGGCGGTCCACATGTGCCCACATTCGTGCAGCGCGATCGACACCGTGATGCCCAGCGCGAACAGCACGAACCCCAACGCGAACACCATTTGCTCTACAGCCCTCCTGCGTATGCGCAGCTCGAATATCCCGCACGCGCGCGTCCGCTCCTGGCCGCGAGCACTCTGACCACCTTAATGGGACAAAGCTCTGTCCTGTGTGTTCAGTGTGCCAGGACGCCGTCGCTTCGCGCGTCCGATCCGGCGCCGAAGGGCCTCAGCCGCGTACCCGGGCGGCGGCGAACTCCCGCGCCCAGGTGTCCGCGGCGAGGACTTCGTCGAGCGATTCCGGCTCCGCGCGCCACTGCTGGGCCGCCTCCACCGCGGCGGCCACCGTGCCGACGATCTGCGGGAAACGGATGGCGCCGTCCAGGAAAGCCTGCACCGCGACCTCGTTGGCGGCGTTGTAGACCGCGGTGACACTGCCGCCGGCCTCGCCGGCCGCGCGGGCCAGCTCGACCGCGGGGAAGACGTCGTTGTCGACCGGTTCGAACGTCCAGGTGGACGCGGTGCCGAAATCGCAGGCCGCGGCCGCGCCTGGCACCCGGTCGGGCCAGCCGAGCGCCAGCGCGATGGGCAGCTTCATGTCCGGCGGGCTGGCCTGGGCGAGCGTGGAGCCGTCGGTGAAGGTGACCATCGAGTGCACTATCGACTGCGGGTGCACGGTGACGTCGATGCGGTCGTAGGGCACGCCGAACAGCAGGTGCGTCTCGATCAGCTCGAGTCCCTTGTTCACCAGCGAGGCCGAGTTCAGGGTGTTCATCAAACCCATCGACCAGGTGGGATGCGCTTTGGCCTCGGCGGGCTCGACCGACTCCAGCATCTCGGCGGTCCAGCCGCGGAAGGGGCCGCCGGAGGCGGTCAGCACCAGCCGGTCGACCTCGTCGGCGCGACCGCCGCGCAGGCACTGTGCCAGCGCGGAGTGCTCCGAGTCGACCGGGACGATCTGTCCGGGGACGGCGGCGCGGGTGACCAGGGAGCCGCCCGCGACCAGCGATTCCTTGTTGGCCAGCGCCAGGCGCGTACCGGACTGGAGGGTGGCCAGGGTCGGCTCCAGCCCGAGCGAGCCGACCAGAGCGTTCAGCACGACGTCCGCCTCGGTGCGGCGCACCAGTTCGGTCACCGCACCCGGGCCGCCCAGCCGCAGGTCCAGCCGCTGGGCCGCGGCCGGATCGGCCACGGCCACATTGCGTGTGCCCGTGGCGGCCATCTGGGCGGCGAGCAGCTCGGTGTTGCCGCCGCGCGCGGCGAGTCCGACCACCTCGAAGCGGTCGGGATTGGCGGCGATCACCTCGAGCGCTTGGGTGCCAATGGATCCGGTGCTGCCCAGCAGCAGGACTCTCACGATGTCGGACACGCCTTCATTGTGTCCTACCTGGGGAACGTGTTCGACCGGCGCGGGCCGACTTACAACGACGCACCGTCGTATGTCACGATATGCGGCAGCAGCTCATCGAGTGCGTACCGGAATATCGGTACAAGTAACAGCTAAGGAGCGATCGTGGCCGCCACGGAACTCGAACACGTCGAAACCGAGCGCGTCGTCACTCGCGTGGATCCCGCCGAAGTTCCCTCCGCCGCCTGGGGCTGGAGCGGCGAGTCGCGTCGTACCTTCCGTATCGCGGGCTGGATCGTCGCGCTGATCCTGCTGGCCATGCTGGTCGGCAATCACAAGGGCAAGATCGAGGACATCTTCCTCGTCGGCTTCGCCGTCCTGATCGCGGGCATCCTGATCCGCGACTCGGTGCTCCAGCGCAAGCCGCGCTAGCCGAAAAGTCCTCTCGCACAATTTCATTCGTCCTGTATCGCGGGCTGCGGCCCGGTACCGTGTGCGTCCGAGGTCCGCGTCC
The DNA here is from genome assembly GCF_044452545.1 of Nocardia sp. NPDC051900. Classification (NCBI taxonomy): domain Bacteria; kingdom Bacillati; phylum Actinomycetota; class Actinomycetes; order Mycobacteriales; family Nocardiaceae; genus Nocardia; species Nocardia sp. NPDC051900. Next base: position 161,258 of record NZ_JBITBU010000008.1, read on the forward strand.
CAGCCGGGTCGCGGACCTCGGTTTCTGTTCGCACGACTACTTAGGACGCAATGATCAAGATCTGTTCGGCCGCCCTGCTCGCCGCGAGTGCGTTCGGCTCGCTGCTGTTGTCGCCCGCCGCGCCCGCGTACGCCCAGTCACCGGCGTGCGGCGCGGCCGTCGACGCGATCAACGCCGCCATCGACGAGTCGGGCGGGAATCTGGACCCGACCGTGCAGCAGTCCCTTGCCGCCAAGCTCTCGGCCATCCACGCCGACGGCGCGGAGAAAGAAGCCATCGCCGCCTACGCCCGCGCTCTGACCGACGATAAGGTCACGAGCATGGACGCCGCGACGGACGAGCTGAACCGAGTCTGCAAGAGCTGATCGCCGGGCGGCGCGGACCCGGGCCGGGTTCGCGCCGTCGCCGGACGGATCGCTAGCGTCCGCGGCGTCGGGCAGGTTTCTTCTTGGCCGGGGCCGAACGACCGACCACCTTCTTGGCCGGGGGCTTCTTCCGCGACTCGTCCTTGTCGGCTCGGGCCTGGCTGCGGGAACTGCGCTCGGAACGGCCACGGACGACGCCGACGAACTCCTCGACCAGATCCGTGGTGCGGCCGGCGGGCCAGGCCAGCGCGACCTCCGTGTCGGGAACGTCGAGCATCGGACGGTAGACGAGGTCGCGGCGATGATGCAGGCGAGCGAGCGAGTGCGGCACGATCGCCGCGCCGCCGACCGCCGCGACCAGCTCGAGAGCGCCGCCGATCGCATCGACGTCCGAGGTGTCCTGGAGACGCTCGTCGGCCAGGTCGGCCATGCGCACCTCGTCGAACACCGACAGCGGGTGTTCCTTCTGCACCACCACGACCGGGACCTCACGGTAGAGCGGGATCGCGCTCATGCCTTCGCGGTCGATCGGCAGCCGGACGAAGCACATGTCCACGCTCCCCGCGCGTAGAGCCGCCTCCTGATCCGCCTGCGCCAGCGCGCTCACCTCCAGCGGGATGTCCGGGAACCGCTCGGCCCAGATCCGGGTCCATTTGGACACCGTGACGCCCGGCACGAAACCCACCCGCAGGGCGGCCGATGCCTCCGGCTCGTGCCGCTGCGCCGCCGACTCGGCGCGCGCGATGATCTCGCGGGCCCGCTCCAGCAATTCGCGGCCGTCGTCGGTGAGCTGGGTCGGTTGCGCGCCGGGCACGAAAAGCTTTGTGCCGAGTTCGTTTTCCAAGTCGATGACGGTATGGCTGAGCTTCTGCCGCGAGATGTGCAGCGACTTCGCCGCGCGCGCGAAGTGCAACTCCTGCGCGACCGCGACGAACCAGCGCAGGCGCACGACATCGATCGACTCCAACGGGCTCATTCGTGGAAGCGTATGCCACCGCGCGGTCGGGCCCCGCCGCGCCGCCCAGTAAGCTGGGTCGGTGAGCCCGGACAAGAAACCGCAGATGATGAAGCCGTTGACGGCGGCGAACAAGCTCGGCATCTACCTTCCGGCCGCACCCGAGGAGTTCCGCAACACGCCGATCTCCCGCACCCAGCTCGACGCGCTGCGCGCCGATCCGCCCGAATGGCTCACCGAACTGCGCCGCACCGGCCCGTTCCCGCGCGACGTGGTGGCACGCAAACTCGGCGTCTCCAACACCGGCTTGACCCGCGCCGGGGTCTCCGACCATCTCACGGTCGACGAGATCGACGCCCTGCTCGCCGACCCGCCGGAGTGGCTCGTGCGCGAGCGGGAGAACTACGCCGCGGTCCGCGCGGAGAACGAGCGCATCAAGACGAAGGAAGCCGAACGTCGCGCCGCCACCAACCGTCCGGCGAAGAACCGCGGCTAGCGCTTCCGTCGGGAAAACGCTCGTCCTGCAGTAGGCGGCGCGAGGCTATGCCGCCACCCATCATGCGCGGCCGAGTATTCAGTTCTCCGCGGCCAACTGCCCGCAGGCGGCGGCGATCTCTTGGCCGCGGGTGTCGCGGACCGTGCAGGGCACGCCCTTGGCGTTGACGCGGCGGACGAACTCCTGCTCGACCGGCTTGGGGCTGGCATCCCACTTGGAGCCCGGAGTCGGGTTGAGCGGGATGACGTTGACGTGGACCCTGGAGCCGAGCGCCTTGTGCAGCTTCTCGCCCAGCATATCCGCGCGCCACGGATGGTCGTTGATGTCCCGGATGAGCGCGTATTCGACCGAGACGCGGCGGCCGGTCTTGTCGGCGTAGTAGCGGGCCGCGTCGAGCACCTCGGCGACCGGCCAGCGGTTGTTCACCGGAACCAGGGTGTCGCGCAGTTCGTCGTCGGGCGTGTGCAGCGAGACCGCGAGCGTCACCGACAATCCCTCGTCGGCCAGTTTGCGGATGGCCGGAGCCAGCCCCACGGTCGAGACCACGACATTGCGCTGGGAGATACCGAGTCCGTCCGGCGCGGGCGAGGTGATCCGGCGGACCGCGGCGACCACCCGCTTGTAGTTCGCCAGCGGCTCCCCCATGCCCATGAAGACGACGTTGGACAGTCTGCCCGGCCCACCGGCCACTTCCCCGTCCCGCAGCGCGGCGGCCGCGGCACGCACCTGGTCGACGATCTCCGCGGTGGACAGGTTGCGGTTCAGCCCACCTTGGCCGGTGGCACAGAACGGGCACGCCATGCCGCAACCGGCCTGGCTGGAGATGCACAGGGTCGCGCGATCGGGGTAGCGCATGAGCACGCTTTCCAGCAGCGTGCCGTCGCCCGCACGCCAGAGCGTTTTGCGAGTCTCCCCCTCGTCACACGCGACATGCTTGACCACGTCGAGCAGCGGCGGGAACAGTGCCTCGCCGATCTTCTCCCGGACCGCGGCGGGCAGATCCGTCATCCGCGCCGGATCGGCCTGCAATCGCGCGTAGTACTGCCGGGCGATCTGATCGGCGCGGAACTTCGGCAGGCCCAGTTCTTCGATGGCCGCGCGCCTGCCATCGGCGTCGAGGTCGGCGAGATGACGCGGCGGCATGCCACGGCGCGGAGCGTCGAAAACCAGGGGCAGGGAGACGGTCATAATTGTTCCATTCTCCCATCCGCGGCAGACACCCCCGCACTCGACCACATACGCACGTCTCGACATGCCCGGTTCGTCCCGAGGAAATGCGTGCGGGCGTGATAGCCGTCGGCCATGATCGAGATATGTCCACGCATGCCGAACACCCGCCGGAACCGGATCCGGACCTGTCACAGCGCAAGCGCACGACGCCGCCGGGCGCCCCGCCGGTCGTTCCGCCCGCCGTCCCGGTCAAGAAGTCTCTTGCCTCGCGCACGGGTTACGCCTGGACCGGACTCGTCGCAGGCGTCTTGATCCTGGTCCTGTTGCTGATCTTCATCGTGCAGAACCTCGAGCAGGTCCAAGTGCACTTCTTCTTCTGGGACTTCTCGCTGCCACTCGGCGTCACCGTGCTGCTGTCGATGATCGGCGGCGCGCTCGTCATGGCCTCGGTGGGCGGCGTGCGCATCCTGCAGCTGCGCCGCGCGGCCAAGAAGGTCTGACGCGCCGGATCACAGCAGCGTGGACAGCACCAGCCAGGAGACGAACGCCGAGGGGAGCATGGAGTCGAGGCGGTCCATGATGCCGCCGTGGCCCGGCAGCAGCGTGCCCATGTCCTTGATGCCGAGTTCGCGCTTGATCTGCGATTCGATCAGATCGCCGCAAGTGGCCACCAGCACCAGGCCGACGCCGAGGACGACGCCGATCATCGAGTTGGCATCCAACAGGAGCGTCACCGTGAGCAGACCGCCGATCACACTGAACACCAGCGAGCCGCCGAAACCCTCCCACGACTTCTTCGGGCTGATCGAGGGCACCATCGGATGCTTGCCGAACAGCACGCCCGCCACATAACCGCCGACGTCGGAGCAGACCACCAGGATCATGAAGGTCAGCACCCGCAGGTTGCCGTCGGGCTCGAGCAGCAGCAGGGTGGCGAAGGAGGCGAGCAGCGGAATCCAGGCGAGCGTGAACACCGTGATAGCGGTGTCGCGCAAGAAGTTTCGTGGAGCTGTCCGTAAGCCGTGGTCGAACAGCCGCCACGCCATGCAGATCAGCGTGGTCGCGGCGAACGCGCCCGCGACACCGCTGGCGCCGTACGGCCAGCCCAGCCAGAACACCGCTTGGCCGCCCACGATCAGCGGAATCCGCGGGACGAGCACATCGGCCTCGCGCAGGCGCTTGGCGACCTCCCAGGTGGCCACGCCGACCCCGGCCGCCGCGACGCCGATGAACACCTTCGGCACGAACAGCAGGATCGCGATCAGCGAGAGGCCGAGGCCGAAGCCGACGGCCAGCGCGGCGGGCAGATTGCGACCCGCCCGCGAACCACTCGAGGCGGGAGCGGTGTGCGCCGCGGCGGGATTCGCGGGACCGCCTAACCGTTCATAACCGGAAGCACCAGCATCGTGCGCGTGTTGTCGCATCGCATCGGCTGTTCCGTTCACCGGCGGCTCCTCTGCCGCACCGGTCGCGGCGGCATTCTCGGCCACGATTGTCCCGTCGCTCAACTCGTCGTTCCGTTCGTCCCCCGCCCGGGCGGGCCTCGGCGCTGTCACGGGCGGCACTCGCGGTGACTTGGGCCTCCTCCGGGCCCGGTCACTCCTGCCGACCGATCCGCGTCAGACCTCGAGCAGTTCGGCTTCCTTGTGCTTGACCAGTTCATCGATCTGGCCGACATACTTGGCGGTGGTCTTGTCGAGCTCCTTCTCGGCACGCCCGACCTCGTCCTCGCCCGCCTCGCCATCTTTCTGGATGCGGCCCAGTTCGTCCATCGCCTTGCGACGGACATTGCGAATGGCGACCTTGGCGTCCTCGCCCTTGCCTCTCGCCTGCTTGGCGAGTTCACGGCGGCGCTCCTCGGTCAGCTGCGGCACCGAGATGCGGATGATGTCCCCGTTGTTGGTGGGGTTGACGCCGAGATCCGAATTGCGGATCGCGGTCTCGATCGGCCCGAGCTGGGCCGCCTCGTAGGGCTTGATCACGACCATGCGCGGCTCCGGCACCGTGATGCTGGACATCTGGGTGATCGGGGTCGGCGATCCGTAGTAGTCGACCACGACCCGAGAGAACATGCCCGGATTCGCGCGACCGGTGCGAATGGTTCCGAGATCGTCCTTCGCCACCGAGACGGCCTTCTCCATCTTCTCCTCGGCGTCGAAGAGCGCTTCTTCAATCACGACCGTTTCCTCCACAGCGTCGTCATGTCATGATCCGCGGTCGGCGGGTATCAGGACCGAACCAGTGTGCCGATCTTCTCACCGGCGACCGCGCGGGCGATATTGCCCTTGGTCAACAAATTGAACACCAGAATCGGCATCTGGTTGTCCATGCACAAGCTGAAGGCGGTCGCGTCCGCGACCTTGAGGTCGCGCTCGATGACCTCTTTGTGGGTGATCTCGGTGTACATGGTCGCGGTCTCGTCGACGCGCGGGTCGGCGGTGAACACTCCATCGACCGCCTTGGCCATCAAGACCACGTCCGCGCCGATCTCCAGCGCGCGCTGCGCGGCGGTGGTGTCGGTGGAGAAGTACGGCATGCCCATGCCCGCTCCGAAGATGACCACGCGGCCCTTCTCCAGATGCCGCTTGGCGCGCAGCGGGAGGTAGGGCTCGGCGACCTGGCCCATGGTGATCGCGGTCTGCACCCGGGTGTCCACGCCTTGCTGCTGCAGAAAGTCTTGCAGCGCAAGGCTGTTCATCACCGTGCCGAGCATGCCCATGTAGTCCGAGCGCGCGCGTTCCATGCCGCGCTCCTCGAGTTCGGCGCCGCGGAAGAAGTTCCCGCCCCCGATCACCACGGCCACCTGGACGCCGGTGGCGACCACCTCGGCGATCTGCTCGGCCACCGTCTGCACCACGTCCGGGTCGAGTCCGACCTTCCCGCCGCCGAACATCTCTCCGCCGAGTTTCAGCAGTACCCGGCGATATCCTGGGCGATCGGTCCCCGGGTCCGTCATGGGTCTCCAGTCTCCTTCGGCGAGGGATTGTCGTTCTTCCGGCGATTCGTTGCTCACGGCAGGCGCCTGTGACGTAGAGCAAGGCAGAGCGGCATCTATCCTGCCTTATTCGGTTGGAGCGGCAGCAGAAGGCCCCCCGTCAACCGGCGTTCGTTCGGTCGGCGGGGGGCCTGCACGCTGAAGGTGCGGCGAAACTCAGTTCGCGCCGACCTCGAAGCGGGCGAAGCGGGTGACGGTGACACCGGCCTCGTCCAGCAGAGCCTTGACGGTCTTCTTCGAATCGGTGACCGACGGCTGCTCGAGCAGCACGACGTCCTTGAAGAAGCCGTTGACCCGGCCCTCGGTGATCTTCGGCAGCGCGGCCTCGGGCTTGCCCTCCTCGCGAGCGGTCTGCTCGGCGATGCGGCGCTCGTTCTCCACGAGGTCGGCGGGAACCTCGTCGCGGGTCACATACTTGGCCTTGAGCGCGGCGACCTGCATGGCGGCGGCGCGAGCGGCCTCGGCCGCAGCGTCGCCCTCACCGGTGTACTCGACCAGCACGCCGACGGCGGGCGGCAGATCGGAGGCACGCTTGTGCAGATAGGTGGCGACCGGGCCGTTCAGCGAGATGACGCGGCGCAGCTCGAGCTTCTCGCCGATCTTCGCGGCGAGCGCCTGCACAGCCTCGTCGACGGTCTTGCCGCCCAGGTCAAGAGCCTTCAGCGTGTCCAGGTCGCCTGGCTTGGCGGACGCCGCCGCGGCGACGACCTGCTCGGCCAGCTGCTGGAACTCCGCGTTCTTCGCGACGAAGTCGGTCTCGGAGTTGATCTCGACCATGACGCCGTCCTTGGCGGCGACCAGGCCTTCGGCGGTGGTGCGCTCGGCACGCTTGCCGACGTCCTTCGCGCCCTTGATGCGCAGCAGCTCGACGGCCTTGTCGAAGTCACCGTCGGTCTCGGCCAGCGCGTTCTTACAATCCATCATGCCGGAGCCGGTCAGCTCCCGGAGCCGCTTCACGTCGGCAGCGGTGTAGTTCGCCATTCTCGGCGAGCCTCCTTTGGAGAAGTGTGGATGTTGACAGCGGCGATCACGATGGCACTGGCTCGTGATCGCCGCCGAAACAGCTGGTTACGAGTCCGCTCAGGCCTCGGCGGACGTCTCTGCGGCCTCGGCGCCGGGGGCGGCCTGCGCGAGCAGCTCCTGCTCCCACTCGGCCAGCGGCTCGCCCGCGCCCGCCTCCGGCTTCTCGTCGCCCGAGGACAGACCGGCGCGCGCCTGCACGCCCTCGGCCACCGCGGAGGCGACGACCTTGGTCAGCAGTGCGGCGGAGCGGATCGCGTCGTCGTTGCCCGGGATCGGGTAGTCGACCAGGTCGGGGTCGCAGTTGGTGTCCAGGATCGCGATGACCGGGATGTTCAGCTTGCGCGCCTCACCGACGGCGATGTGCTCCTTGTTGGTGTCGACGACCCAGATGGCCGAGGGCACCTTCTGCATGTCGCGGATACCGCCGAGGGTGCGCTCCAGCTTGTTCATCTCACGCGTCAGCATGAGGATTTCCTTCTTGGTGCGACCCTCGAAACCACCGGTCTGCTCCATGGCCTCGAGCTCCTTGAGGCGCTGCAGACGCTTGTGCACGGTGGAGAAGTTGGTGAGCATGCCGCCCAGCCAGCGCTGGTTGACGTAGGGCATCCCGACGCGAGTCGCCTCGGCCGCGATCGACTCCTGGGCCTGCTTCTTGGTGCCGACGAAGAGGACGGTGCCACCGTGGGCGACGGTCTCCTTGACGAACTCGTAGGCCTTGTCGATGTAGGTCAGCGTCTGCTGCAGGTCGATGATGTAGATGCCGTTGCGGTCGGTGAAGATGAACCGCTTCATCTTCGGGTTCCAGCGCCGGGTCTGGTGTCCGAAGTGTGCGCCGCTATCGAGCAGCTGCTTCATGGTTACGACAGCCATAGCTCCCGTATCTCTCTTTCGTTTGCCGGTTGACGCAGCGAATCGGCGATCCGCTGCCCTGGCGCCACCGAATCGTCGGACCCGACCACGAAGGTGGGGACCAGCCGGCGATTCCCTGTTCCGAACACGCTGCCGCGAACCCAATTTGTCTCGAGCTCGATTCGAACAGCGCCGCTATGAACAAGCACGGTGGCGCGCGAAGTCGGTCCATGCACGCACAGACCGCTCGATCAGTTTACGACCTCGGGGCACCAGATCTAAATCGGTCCGATCCGAAGCCTCCGACCAGGCGGAACGGCGGCTTTCCACAGTCGAGCGGGTTATCCCCATTCCACGGATCGAGCCCTCGGCGACGCCGGAACCGCGGAAGGGTTGAGCCATGAAACCGATCTCCACCGCGACAACCCTTCTTCTTCCGCTGTTCTTCGCGCTCGGCATAGTGACCGCGCCGCCGGTCGGGGCCGAGACGCCTGCCGCGAAACCCGGGCTCGGGGCCTGCACGGGCTCCGTCTGCCTGCCGTCTCTGTCCGGCCTGCCGCGTCGCGCGCCGCTGCCCTTCCGGCAAGCCGGACTCGGTGGCGGTAAGGACGACCGGCATGAGACGAGTTCCGCCTCCGGTAGCGACCTGTGCGCACCGCCCGCACCCCTGTGCGGGTCGTAGTCGGCCCTCAAGGCGCGGCGCGAATGACCAGGTCGAATGCGATGCGGCGGCGGTCTTCTTCGGCGCTGGCTCTCGGCATCGCCGCAATCGTCGCGGCGGCCCCGACCGCGACAGCCCGACCCGAAGGGCGATTCGACTGGCCCCTGCAGCCGCGCCCCGCGGTGGTTCGGCACTTCGACAAACCCGCGCAGAACTGGCTACCGGGGCATCGCGGGGTCGATCTGGCAGGCGCCGAGGGGCAAGCTGTGCTCGCGGCGGGAGCGGGGATCGTCATTTTCGCCGGAACGGTGGCCGACAAGCCGGTTGTTTCCATCGACCACCCCGGCGGGCTGCGCACGACATACGAGCCCGTTCGCGCCGAAGTCCCCGTGGGAAGGCGGGTCGGACGAGGTACCCGGATCGGCACGCTGGAGTCCGGGCATCTGGGATGCGTGGCGGTGTGCCTCCACTGGGGAGCCCGCGTCGAGGGCGGTCTCCACCGCGACCGTGAGTATCTGGACCCCCTAGGGCTTCTGCATCTCACTCCCCTGCGGCTCAAGCCGGTGCGTCCTGGTTCCAGCGTCGGACGATCCGCCGCGTCGCAGCGCATCGGTCGGCGGCCTCGGCGCGCCCCCGGACCGGCGTGTCTGCGGCAGAAGGTGGCGAGACCGTAGGCCGTGGGGCGAAGATCAGGACATGGCGGATGGGCTGGAGCCGTTCACGTACTCCGAACTCGGCGCGACCCGGGGTGTGGTGCCGGAGGGCTATCACGGGTTACGGCTGCGGCGGCGCATCGGCCGGGGACGCGCGCTGTTCGAGCAGGCGGGGGCGCAAATTCTGGCCTACCGCGTGCAGAAGGGCACCGGGATCTTCCGATCCGCCGATACTCCGACGGCCGAGCCCGGCACCGCCGTCACCGTGCGGCTCGGAGTCGGTCCGTTCGGGATCACCGCTCCGTGCCGCGTGGTGTACGTCCTCGACGAACCCGACCGGCGGGGTTTCGCCTACGGCACCCTGCCCGGACACCCGGCCTCCGGTGAAGAATTGTTCGCGGTCGAGTACGACTCCGCCGATGACATGGTGTACGGGCTGATCGTCGCGTTCTCCCGCCCAGCCACCTGGTACGCCCGGCTCGGCGGACCCGTGATGCGGCTGACCCAGCGCTTCGTCGCGGGCCGATACCTCGCGACATTGCCGACGTCCGATTGAACGATGACGGAACGGCCGTACGTTCGGAACAACCGAAAATGGCTTTGTATCAGAACTTTTGATCAACCAGCAGGGCAGCGCGGACGGGGCGATAATGTTCCGGTGACCGGCGAACCCGAAATGGCCGAGGGTCCTGTGAATTTCCCTGTGGACAGCGATCCCCCCTCGCCCATTTACGGCGAGGCACTCGACAGCCGTGCCGAGATCCAGGAGATCATCGAATCTTCTCGACTGATGGGCGTCGAGTCCCTTTCGTTCGACCAGATGATGACCTACATCACGGCGAAGCGCGAATACCAAGCATCGGCCTATGCCGACACCGAGGCCGTCGACCGAGCTCGGCGCGACCATGAACTGCAGGCCGAGTCGCGCCGCACCGAGCTGATCAAAGAAGAGGCGGAGGCGAGGAACAAGATCCTGGAGGCGCGCTACCGCGCAGGACTCGCCGCCGCGCTGGTGGCGGGCACGGTGGCCGGAGTCATGTTCGGCATCGTCAAAGGTCTGCCCGCACAGGAACTGACGCAATACCTGGCGCCGGTGTCGGGCCTCGCCGGGATCGTGGTCGGCTATTTCTTCGGCCGCGAGGCGAGATGAGAAAAGCGCGAACTACGGTGTGACGATCGCGAAATCGGGGTCCGGGGCGTCGAAGATGTCGACCAGTTCGGCGAGCTTGGTGACGTCTCCCTCGATGACGATGTCGCCGGCGGCCGCCGCGACGCCGAAGTCGTCGCCGGCCAGCAGCACGCGGATCAGTGTTGCCTTGGCCAGCGTGAAGGCGGCATCGGCTTCCGGCAGGGACATGCCCGCGGCGACGTCGAAGTGGGTGAGGCGGCCGTTGCGCAACTCGAGCCGATGGGTGCGGTCCTGGTCGGTGAGGATCCAGTCCGTCACCAGCCGATGGTTCCACGCCTTCGGGCCGTCGACGCGCAACGCCAGCGCGTCGAAGATCTGGTCGACGGACAGCGCCGCCGCCATGGTGGCCGATTCCGTCTTGGTGGGCGTGCCGAACGAGCCGTAGCGCAGTTCGTAGGCGCCGCTGAGATAGAAGTTGCGCCACGTGGCGTTCTCCGCGCCGTAGCCCAGTTGCTCGAATGTGCTGGCCTGCAATTCTTTCGCGGCGTCGTTGTCCGGATCGGCGAAGATGACATAGTTGACCACCTGCGCCACCCAGCGGTAGTCCCCGGCGTCGTAGGAGGCCCGCGCTCTGCGGAGTACTTCTTCCGCACCACCCATGAATTCCACGTGCCGCCGAGCGGATTCGACCGGCGGATGCTCCCACAGATGTGCGGGGTTGCCGTCGAACCACCCCATGTAGCGCTGATAGACAGCCTTCACGTTGTGACTGACCGAGCCGTAATACCCGCGCGCGTGCCAGGCCTCCTCGATGGCGGGCGGGAGGGCGACCAGCTCGGCGATCTCCGCGCCGACGTAGCCCTGGTTCAGCAGGCGGACGGTCTGGTCGTGCAGATACCCGTACAGATCCCGTTGCAGCGAGAGGAACTCCACCAGGCGGTCGGTGCCCCAGGTCGGCCAATGGTGCGAGGCGAAGACGACGTCGGAGTCACGGGCGAACAGGTTGATCGCCTCGGTCAGGTATTTCGCCCAGACATGCGCGTCACGCACCAGTGCGCCGCGCAGCGTGAGCACGTTGTGCAGGGTGTGGGTCGCGTTCTCCGCCATGCACAGCGCGCGACGGTCGGGGAAGTGGAAATTCATCTCCGCGGGCGCTTCGGTGCCGGGCGTGAGCTGAAAGACCATCCGTATGCCGTCGATCGTCTTCTCTTCCCCGGTGGCGGTGATGTCGACGGTCGGGGGGATCAACGTGACCGTGCCGACCGACGTGGTCTGGCCCAGCCCGGAGCCCACCGCGCCCAGCGGACCGCGCGGCAGCACGGCGCCGTACATGTACCCCGCACGGCGCGCCATCGCCGTGCCCGCGTAGATGTTCTCCGCCACCGCGTGTTCCAGGAATCCGGCGGGCGCCAGCACCGGGCAGCGTCCCGTCTCGACCTCCTCGGCGGTGATGACGCCGCAGGCTCCGCCGAAATGGTCGGCGTGCGAATGCGTGTAGATCAGACCGGTCACCGGGCGGTCGCCACGATGCGCGCGGTAGAGCGCGAGACCGGCCGCGGCGGTCTCGACCGAGATCAGCGGATCGATCACGAGGACTCCGGTCTCGCCTTCGACCAGCGTCATATTGGAGATGTCGAAACCACGGATCTGATAGATGCCCGCGCAGACCTCGTACAACCCCTGTCGCACCGCGAGGCCGGACTGCCGCCACAGGCTCGGATGGACCGAGGGCGGGCAGGGTTCGCGCAGGAACGAGTAGGAGTCGTTGTCCCAGACGACGGTTCCGTCTTCGGAGGTGACCACCCCGGGATCCAGCGCGGCGACGAAGCCGCGATCGGCGTCGGCCAGATCGGTCGTGTCGGCGAATGGCAGCGCGGCGGTCGCACGCTCGTGCTCCGCGACGATGAAGCCGCTCGGCTCGCTCGCTGTGCACATTGTCGTCCTCCTGTCGTCTCGGCCAACTTTGCTGGGCCGCTACCCGGTCAGGGCAGCGGTTCGAGAGAACCGGCCGCCGCGGCGGCCAGCGCGACCACGACCACAGCCGCGGCCGTCGCGGTGATGACGCGGCTGCCGTGGGCATAGCGGCCCCGGCGAAGACCGCGGTTACGCAGATAACAAGCCCCCGTCAGCGCCGCCATCGCGATCGCGGCGCCGATGGGCGCGACCGCGGCCGCACGCCATCCGCTGCCGAGAGCCTGATGCAGGAACAGCGTGCCGACGACCATCGCCGACACGGCGGTGCGCCGCCACGCCAGTGCGGTGCGTTCGGCGGATAGATGTGGCGCGCTCACCGCAGCAGCACCGCCACCGCCGCCAGTACCGAGACGATCGCGATGCCCGCCGACAGGATCGGCACCAGCACCGTCTCCGGCAGCGGATCGCCGCGCCGCATGGCCACGCCGATGCGCCGCCAGTGCCCGTACGCGCCGATCGCGACGATCGCCGCCAAGACCAGGCAGCTGAGCGCGATCGCGCGCCGCAATCCCGCGATCCGGAACGACTGAACCAGTGTGTGCACCGCGACGCCACCGGCCAGCAGTCCGAGCGAGGTCCGCATCCAAGCCAGGAAGGTGCGCTCGTTGGCGAGCGTGAAGCGATAGTCGAGCTCCTCCTCACCCTCTTCCCCTTCGGCTCCGGGGTTCGGGTTCGGGAGCGTCACGCCGCCTCGGTTCGGGTCGAACGACATCGGGCGTCCGCCCACCTGCGCCTCGCGAGGGCGCCCCGCTCGCGCCCCGCGGGTCTGCATGTCGTTGCGCCAGGCGGTGTTCCGATGCGCAGGAGGACGCCGGACTGCACGGTGGTCACGACACACCACGCTAGTGGGGATCGGGGTAGCTCGCGGCGCACCATCACCGGCGGCGGGAACGCGACCGACTCCGCTACGTGTCCTGAGAATCTTGCCCGGGCGAGCACGCTGACCATCGAGCGGTCCGGTCGGCCGGCCGAAGACCCGAACGTTTCCGAATAAATCAGCAACCAAAGTTTCGACGCGTGTCCGGGACCGGAAATAGCTTGCGCAAGCCACCCGGAATCTTGCGATATCCGCTGTTCACAGCGCCCATCAGCGACGCAGGTCCGGTCGGCGACGATCACGGGCACACTCCATAACTGAGAGCGTTGGCAAACGATCCGCTAAGCCAGGCTAACCGCAGGCGCGCCGGACCGTCCACGTACCCCACCCGCCCGTGACCGGGTGGTTATGCGGAAGGCACGTCAGATCGAGATCGCGTCTTCGAACGTCATCGCCAGCCGCGAGACGGACGACGACATCGACGCACGCCGCGGCAGGCCGAGCGACCGGAGTTCCGCGGCGATCGCATGGTCGCCCAGCGTCAGCTCCGCCCCGCCGAAACGCGCACGCATGCCGGAAGGCCGCATCTCCCAGCGCGTGCAGCGAGTGACGCCGTCGATGTGCGAGTAGGCGTCGAACGAGGACGCCGCGGCGCGGCCGTTCGGGGTCGCGAACCCCGGCCGCACCGTGAGATCGGCGATGAGCTGCCCGTCCTGGTGCAGCGCGCCGCTGGGCGTGCGGCCGTCGTGATCGACGACGAATTCGGCGAGTTCCTTCGGAAAGCCCCAGATGCCACGCCCTGCGGCCAAAGTGAACTCGCCGTCCACCGGCAGCTTGTGGATGAACACGCCGGCCTGCCCGGTCACCAGCGCCCGCAGGTCGCCGATTCCGGAGGGCGCCCCCGCGGTGTGGTGGCGCACCATGAACGAGACGCCGAACTCGTTGTACGGCCCCAGATCGCCGTCGACGTAGTCGACGAAGACCAGCGTGCACATCGCCCGCCCGCCCGGGAGCCGGAGAATCCCCAAGCCGGAGTAGTCGATGAGGCGCTGCGCCCGTTCAGCGGGCACCAGATAGGTGGCCATGAACGCGTGCGCGAGCCGGATGCGGACCGGCATGCGCACCTCTCGGCCGAGAACGGTGTGCGTGCTCACGTCAGACGCCTTTCTGCGCATCGGCGCTCGGGCGCGCCGCGTGGCCATGCGTGATCCGGTACCGGATCACGTCTATAGAACACGTTTCAATTTATCGGCACAATCCCGATTCTCACCTCGTTTCAACTACCGAGAACCTGTTTCACGTTCGATCGGCGTCACCCATGGGAGATCCCGCCGCCCGCGACTCTTGCCCAGGTTCCCGCAGGTTGCGCAGGCGAGCTTCCAGGCCATCGAGGACGCAGAGCAAGCCGAAGTCGAACGCCATCGCACGCCCGGCCTCCTGGTCGGTCGGCACGGTCGCCCGATAGTCCGCCAGCATCTCGGGATAGTCGCCGGCCACGTCCTGCATCACGCGCAGCACGCCGTCGGCGTCGATCTCCATCCCCTCGGACACCTTGTCCCATGCGATCTCCGGAATCACCTGGCCTAAGACGAAACACATCACCGTGCCGCTGGCCAGATAGATGTCCACGCCATGAAAACCCGCCCGGACGAACGCGCGGCGCAGCCGATCGCTCAAACGCAGCGAGTTGGGCCCGATGCTCGGCAGTTGCCCGACCAGCGACGCCATCCATGGGTGCTCCCTGATGGACGCGCGCAAGTTGTAGGCGAAGGTGTTCAGCAGTTCACGCCAGGACGCCTCCTCGGGCTCCGGAGTCCGGACCAGACCCCAGAACTCGTCGAGCACCAATTCCAGCAACTCGTCCTTGTTGGAGACGTGCCAGTAGAGACTGGTCGCCCCCGCACCCAGTTTCGCGCCGAGCTTGCGCATGCTCAGCGACTCCAGCCCCTCGGCGTCGAGAATCTCGACGGCCGCCGCGATGATCTGCTCGCGGCGCAGCCCGGGCGATTTGGGCTGGCGCGGCTGCTTGGTCCATACCGACGCGAACTGCTTGGTCACAACACGATCTTATAATCGCTCGCACACTGTTCGATTTTCTCGTACGCTGTGCGAGTGGAATCGAACATTGTGCGAGACCCCCGGCGCTGGTGGGTCCTGGGGGTCCTCTGCCTGTCCTTGCTGGTGCTGATGCTCGACAGCACCGTGCTGAATCTCGCCATCCCCTCGCTGATTCGGGAACTGGGCGCGACACCGTCGGATGTCCAGTGGATCCTGGACGCCTACGTGCTGGTCTTCGCCGGGCTCCTGCTGACCGCGGGCAGCTTGTCCGACCGGTTCGGCAGGCGACGAGCGCTGATCACCGGACTCGCCGTGTTCGGGATGGCCTCGCTGGCCGCCGTACTGGCGACCGAACCGTGGCAGGTCGTGGCCGCCCGCGTCGCGATGGGCGTCGGTGGGTCGCTGTTGATGCCGTCGACGCTGTCGATCCTGATGACCAGCTTCGCCGAGGACGAACGGCGCACGGCGATGGCGGCGTGGTCGACGGTCTCCATGGTCGGCATCGTCGCCGGTCCCACGCTGGGCGGCTTCCTGCTCCAGCACTACTGGTGGGGATCGGTGTTCCTGCTCAATATCCCGGTGGCGGTGCTCGCGATCATCGCGGCCGTCGTGCTGATGCCGGAGACCACCGGCGAGCAGCGACCGGTCGATCTCGTCGGCGTCGTCCTGTCCGTCGTGGCGCTGAGCGCCACGGTCTACGTGATCATCGAACGGGAATGGAACGTCGGCGTGCTCGCGCTGGCCGCTGTCGCGGCGACCGCCTTCGTCATCTGGGAGAGCCGATCGGCACATCCGATGCTGCCGTTGGCGGTGTTCCGCAGCCGCGATTTCACCGGCACCTGTTTCACCCTGTTGCTGATGGTCTTCGGCATGGGTGCGGTCATGCTGATGCTCACTCAGTACTTGCAGTTCGTACTCGGCTACGGCCCGATGAAGGCCGGACTGGCGTTGCTCCCGTACGCCGTGGCCGCCGCGGTCTGCAACGGCCTCGGCGCGACGCTCGGCAAGACGCTGAGCAACAAGACACTCGTCGTGTCCGGCCTGCTCGTCATGGGAGTGGCCTTCGGCATCCTCGCGCTCGGGAGCGGATATCTCTGGGTGCTGGTCAGCATGCTGGTGATGGGTGTGGGCGGCGGCTTGGCGGGTCCGGCCGCCTACGCGGCCATCATGAGTGCCATTCCGCTGGAGCACGCCGGTGTCGGCTCCGCGATGAACGACACGATCCAGCAAGTCGGCATGGCGATCAGCATCGCCGTCCTCGGTAGCGTGCTGGCCGGTGTGTTCACCTCGAACATGCCCGCCGACGCGCCCGACGCGGCGCGTGAATCCATCGGCGCCGCCTTCCAGCTCGGCTACGTCGAGCCCGCCAAGGACGCCTTCACCGCCGCCATGTCCACGGGCGCGTGGATCAGCGCCGGATTCAGCATCGCCGCCGCCGTGCTCGGCGCGGTGCTGCTGCGCGCCCGGCGTCCGCAATCGACCGAGCAGCCGGATCCCGCTCCGGTCGCGCACGGCTGATCGTTTCGGCGGGCCGCGCCGGGTAGGTGAGATCACCGTCCGGCGCGGCGCCGCCTGATTCGGCGGCCACATTCGTTTGCGCAGAATAGCGATTCCGATGTCTTCTCGCCTCCTCCGGTATGAATGATTCCGACCCGGAGGCTGATGGCCTCTTGCGCTTGCTCCGAGCAGAGTTGGTTGTGTGTTCACACTGAGGCCTTCAACAAACGAGGGCTGGTGAAGCAATCAACCACTGGAGACATCATGATCACGAACAAAATGCGCGTAACGGCGGCGGCGGTAGCGCTCGCACCGATCATCGCCCTCGGGTCAGGTTTCGCTTCCGCAGCCCCGGACGTAGCACCGGGACCGGTGCAAGTGGCGGACCATCCGGTACCTGTCCAGGTCGAGCCCGCGACACTGGGCCTGATTTGGCCGCTGGGCATTTTCTGCGCTCCTCTGTTGCTGCTTCCGCCGGTGGCCAATGCGGTTGCCGTGGCCGTTTGCGCCGCCTGATCGCGTTTCGTCATAAGCTCGTCGAACACGAGTGCGCCTCGGGCGTAGACCCGAGGCGCATCACTTCTGACCATCGATTCCCACCCCGATGAAGAAATTTGTTTCGAGCCGTATCCATGCCACGTGAACATCTGGGAATCGACGGTGACGCACGGACAAGTGCGGTTGAATTACCGGATGACCAAGTTCAGGAAACTCGTGGGCGCTGCGGCGGCATTCGCCGCGCTGACAGCGCCGTTCGGAGCACCTGGGACCGCGCAGGCCGCGACGCCATCCGTGCTGGGTGGCGGCTCCGGCATCGTCGTCGGCGGTCAGAACATCTGCACTCTGACCACGATCGGACGCGACTCCGGTGGTCGGCTGGTCGGGTTCACCGCGGGGCATTGTGGTGGGGCGAATGCCGCCATCGTCTCGGAGAACGATCGCGACGCCGGCACCCTCGGCACCATCGTCTACGCCAACAACGACATGGACTATGCCGTCATCGAATTCGATCCGGGGAAGGTGACGCCGGTCAACCAAGTGGGCGGAACCACCATCACCGGCCTGGGCGGACCGGCTCGATTCCCGGACACCGTCTGCAAGGAAGGCAGGACGACCGGCCGGACCTGCGGGCCTGCCTACGGCGATATGTTGACGGGCGGCAATTCGACGTGGAGCCAAACATGTGTCGCCGAGGGAGATTCGGGCGCTCCGCTCGTCGTCGGAACGACGCTCGTCGGCATGGTCAACGGTTACTTGGGGGTGCCGTGTCTCGGACCGGAACTCGGCGCCGACATCACCGCGGTCGTCGCAGACGTAAATGCACGCGGCGGGGCAGGGTCCGGTTTTCAGCCGATCTGATCGGATTTCATTTCGTTCCCAGCCGGAGCCTTACCTCTCCTGGTCGGTTATGATGCCGAATTCGATAGCGCGTTCGACCAGGAACAGCCTTTTCTGGTTCGGGGGTAAGGCTTCGACCTGGAATATCCGGAACAGCGCCCGCATATGCGTCTTCACCGTGGACAGACTCAGACACAAATTGTCCGCGATTTGCCGGTTGGAGGCAGGGTACGAGTACGCGTCGCGCGCGTCGTACGGGTGGCACAGCGCCTCGAGAACCACATACTGGGCCGGGGTAAGGGAGTTTCGGGTCGGCAGTGGTGAATGGGCGAGAGTCATTTCCTCGTCGAAGGACTCGTCGACCCGCAAGACGAATACCGATCGACCTACGCGAATCATGTCGCCGGAACCGAGCTTCCGCCGACCGCCCACACGTTCGCCATTGACGAATGTCCCATTCTTGGACAATCCGTCGTCGACGATGGTCCAGCATCCGCCCACCCGCTCGAGAATGGCGTGCAGCCGGGACACGGTCGGGTCGGAAGTCACGATGATGTCGGCGGCGACGGAGCGCCCGATCGTCATCCTGGACGCGCCGCCGTCGAGGGAGATCTCCCGCGCCCCGTCCGGTGCGGCGGGCTGCGGCGAGGCGGAAGCGATGGCCGAGCGTCGCCACGCGGACTGCCCCACCAGTGGGTGCAGTTCGCGACGCAGGGCCTCCGGTCCGCTGGACGTAGACATCGCTCGTCTTCCCACTCGAAGTACGCCGTGAACTGCGGGCACTGATTCGCTACCTCAAGGGTGCCCTTTCTCAACGCCGATCACATGCGTATTCGACTACTTCGCTGCGCGAGCGAGGCAGTACCGGACCGCAGTGCACGACAATGAACGGAAATCCAACCGATCGGTCTGAATAATGCTGCCTCCAGCGTGGGGCAATAAGAATGGCCGAGATGAGCGTCATCATTCGACCGCGCACCGAGGGTGATCTCGACGCCTGCGCCGCGGCACTGCGGCACGTCCACGACAGCGATCGGTATCCGGACGTGTGGCCTGCGAACCCGGCAGGCTGGCTGTCGCCGCCCAAACTCCTCGCGGCCCTTGTCGCCGAACACGACGGAGCGTTGGTCGGGCACGCCGGACTCGGCACGGGCGGCGGAATACCGGAGGTCGTGAGCGAATCGGTCGGCGCGGAGACTGTCGTCTCGGTGATCCGGCTGTATGTCGTCCCGACCGCGCGCCGGGTGGGAGTGGGTTCGCAGTTGCTGACCGCGACTGCGCGCATGGCCGCGGGCCTGGGGCACCGTGCTGTACTCACCGTGGCCTTCGACAGTGCGGCGGCGATAGCGATGTACGAGCGGCACGGTTGGCGGCAGGTGTACAGCGGGCCCGGCGGTTGGCATACCTCGGATGGACAAGAGGCGCGGGTGCATTACTACGTCAGCCCGTGACGGGTCGCGGATGTTGTCGCTTGTCCGCTCACTCCCTTTGTCCGGGAGATCGCGACCTGCGACTATGCCGGGTGGCGTAAGTGGCTGCGCGCACCGCCCGGGCGGAATCGGCGACCGCACCGAAGATGCAGGTTCGGCAGGGGCGCGACGAGCAAAATGGATGCGGCTCACCCGATGAAGCCCACACGGCCTCCCACGCACACGCGCAGGCAGGCTAAGGCACTGGCCCCGCCCACACTTGCACACAGTCCAGCAGGCCAAGAGCACCGGCCGCCCACACTCCGGTAGGCCAACGGACGAGCCGCGCCTCCCTCACCCACACTCTCCAGCAGGCCCACGCACGAACCGCCGACCTCACACACTCCAGCAAGCCAAGGGCACCAGCCGCCAACACACGCACACGCTCAGGCAGGGCAAGGCACGAACCGCCGCCCGCAGACACTCCAGCAGGCTACGCACGAACCGCCGCCCCCACGCACACACTCCAGGATGGCCAGCGCGGGCCGCCAGCACTCGCACACACTCCAGCAGGCCAACACACGAACCGCCGCCCCCAGACACTCCAGCAGGCTACGCACGAACCGCCGCCCCCACGCACACACTCCAGGATGGCCAGCACGGGCCGCCAGCACTCACACACGCTCCAGCACGCCAACACACGAACCACCGCCCCCAGACACTCCAGGACGGCCAGCACGGGCCGCCAGCACTCGGCACATGCTCCACAGGCCAACACACGAACGGCGCGCCTTCACGCACACTCCAGCAGGCCCAGCGGCACGCCACGGGCCGCCCACACTCGCACATGCTCCAGCAGGCCAACACACGGACCACCGCCCTCCGCACACTCCGGCAGGCCCAGCGGCACGCCACGGGCCGCACGCGCTCCAACAGGCCAAAGCCATGGGTCCGGCGCACTGTGCACGTACGCACCCGCTGGCGGTACCGGAGGACAGCGTGCCCGGCCATCCGACCGGTTGCCGACGCCGTGATTGGCATCGACAGCCGGGCTGTTTGTCGTCGCCTTCGAGATGCTGCCGTCTCCGCGTGACCCCAAAGGGCCGAAGCCGATGGACGCCGCGTCGCCGAAGGTGGGCTGCATGCACTCGTTCGCTCGGCCCTCACCCGGACCGATCACTTGGGTATCGGCGGAACCAACGTGCACGCACGCCGCCACCGCCCCACGAGCGGGTCAGGCGCGGGGGTGAGCCTGGTCGTGCACCTTCTTGAGACGGTCGATGGAGACGTGGGTGTAGAGCTGGGTGGTGGCCATGCTTGCGTGTCCGAGGAGTTCCTGGACCACGCGCAGGTCGGCACCGCCCTCGAGGAGGTGGGTCGCCGCGGTGTGCCGCAGACCGTGCGGCGCCAGGTCCGGTGCGCCGGGGATGGCCGAGACCACCTCGTGCACAACGGTTCTGGCCTGGCGCTGATCCAAGCGCCTGCCGCGGCGGCCGAGCAGCAGCGCTCGACCCGAGTCCGCGGTGGCGAAAGCGGGGCGTCCGTAGCGCAGCCAGTTGCCTACCGCCTCGTCGGCGGGCGTGCCGAACGGCGCCGAGCGCTCCTTGTTGCCTTTGCCGAGCACCCGCACCACGCGCCGCTCGCGGTCCACGTCTTCGATGTCCAGCCCGCACAACTCGCTGACCCGGATACCGGTGGCGTACAGCAATTCCACGATCGCCCGATCGCGCAGCGCCATCGGATCGCGCTGCGCGGCACCGGATTCCGCCGCGTCCATGGCACCGAGCGCCTGTTGCCGCCCGAGTACGGCGGGCAGCACGCGATGCGCCTTCGGCGACCCCAAACGCAGTCCGGGATCGACAGGCAGCCGGCCGGTCCGGGTGAGCCACGCGGTGAACGTGCGCGCCGATGACGCCCGCCGGGCCACGGTCGTGCGCGCCGCACCCGCGGCGGCTTGCCGGGCCAGCCACGAACGCAGCAACATCAGGTCCAGTTCGCGAATCGCCGAATCCGCCGATCGCGCGTACAGATGCTCCAGCAAGGATCGCGCGTCCCCCAGATACGCGCGCACCGTGTGCTCCGAGCGGTTGCGCCCGAGCCGCAGATGCCTGCCGTACTCCGTCAGCAGCGCTTCCAGGTCTTCGGGCAGTTCGTCCATGCCTCCACCGTCCCCACCCGTGGTCCGGATGGCAAGCGACCGCGCCGAACACGCTCATCGACCCCGTACCGTTCGGTGCCAACCGCTTTCGTCACTGGACACCAGACCCGCCAATTCGAGAGCGGACAAAGTCGCACGGACCACCGGAAGCGACAATCCGCACTGCCGGGCGACCTCCAGTGGCAGTCGTGAGCCGATTCTCGGCAGCGCGGCGAAGACCAGCGCGTCGTCTCCGGTCAGCTGATCATCCGGATTGCCGCCCGCTGCCGCCGCGGGGATCGACAGCCGCAACGGTCCGGCCTCGTCGACGACTTCTTCGGCTCGGGTCACCAGCAGGGCTTCGCCGTCGCGAATCATGCGGTGACAGCCCACCGAAGCGGCCGAGGTCACCGGACCCGGCACGGCCAAGGCGGGACGACCCATGCGGCGTGCCCATTTGACGGTGTTGCGCGCGCCGCTGCGCAGGCCCGCCTCGACGACGAGCACGCCGTCGGCGAGAGCGGCGATCAAGCGGTTCCGGGCCAGGAACTGATGCTTCTGTGCGGTGACGCCGGGCGGGTATTCGCTGACGACCAAGCCTGATTCGGCTATATCGGCCAGCAGGCGTTCGTGCTGCACCGGATAGGGCCGGTCGATGCCGCAGGCCAGGACGGCGATAGTGGGGCCTTCCACCGCCAGCGCCGCCCGGTGCGCCATGCCGTCGATACCGAACGCCGCTCCGGACACGATGGTCCACCCCTGCGCGGCGAGGTCGCCCGCGATCTCCCCCGTGACCCGGTTTCCGTAGCCGGTGCTGCACCGCGCCCCGACCACCGCCACCGCGCGTTCACTGGATTCCAGCAGCGAGCGCGGGCCACGTACCCACAACACCAGCGGTACCGCGCCGTCGCGATCCTTGCCCGGCTCGAGCTGGGCGAGACCGAGCATGCGCCATGCGGGCCATTCCGGATCGTCCGGCGTCACCACGCGCCCGCCGATCCGCTCGATGATCTCGAGATCCCGCGCCGCGAGGTCGATGTCGCGCCGCTGCGCCGTGGGCCCGCGAAGCGGCTCGGGCAACGCGCACTCCCGCACGGCACGGGCCGCCTCGACAACCCCGACCGACTCGATGAGCGCCGACAACGGAGCACACGGCCCCTGCACCACCCGCGACAGATACACCCACGCGAGCCGCGGGTCGTCGCATTCACCGGACGACGATCCCGCCCCGCTCACGGGCACACCAACCACCGCAGGCGCATCTACGACCCCAGGAACGCCCGCCGCTGCCGGCGTCTCGACAACCGGTACTACGTTCGCCGTAGCAGCCACCTCCGCGAGCACAGGGCGATCCGCGCCTGCACTCGAGTCCCCGGCTCGAGAGACCGCCACCATCGCGGGCACCTCGACGACGGCAGGCACATCCACCTCGCGCCCTTCCGTATTCCCAGCCACGTCTACAACCACGGACAAACCCGCCCGGGCAGGCAGATCTATTGACGCGGGCACGTCCACGGCCTCACGCGCCTGTCCGACACCAGGAACAACCACCTCGGCGACTGCAGGCGCATCTGCGGCTGCGCGCATGTGGGCCCCCGCCATTGCCCCGAAGACCACAGGGGCGCCGACGATCGCTGGCAGATTCACGACGCCGGATAAATCAATGCTTCGAGGCACGTCCACCACCGCGGGCACATCGGCCGCCACAGGCAGGTCGTCCGCGCCTTCGGGCGGCACCGTCGCGCTCATTGCGCACCCCGCTGACGGAAGTTCAACGCGGACAGTACGTCCTGCGCCGAGGGCAGCTCGCCGCCGCGCAGATCGCAGATGGTCCACGCGACGCGGATGGCTCGGTCGGCACCCCGCGCGGACATGCGACCGAGGCGCAACGCGGCCTCGACCGGAGCGAGCGATTCACGCGGCAACCGGAATCGTTGACGCAGGATGTGGCCGGGAACCTCGGCGTTGGTGAGCCATCCGTATTCGCGCCACCGGGCGGCGGCGGCGCGCCGTGCGACAGCGACCCGGCCGCGGACCACCTCGCTGCTCTCGGCCGCATCGGTGCTGAACGCCGCGCCGGACTGCCCGTGCATCCGCACCCAGATGTCGATCCGGTCCATCAGCGGACCGGACAATTTGCCGAGATAGCGACGGCGAGCCAGCGGCGCGCAGATGCAGTCGACGTCGCGCGCCGGAGCACACGGGCACGGATTGGCCGCCAGTACCAGCTGGAAGCGAGCCGGGTACCGCGCGACACCGTCGCGCCGGGCGATGCGCACTTCCCCTTCTTCCAACGGCGTTCGCATCGCTTCCAGCACTTTCGTGCCGAGCTCGGCACATTCGTCGAGGAACAGGACGCCGCGGTGGGCTCGGCTGACCGCGCCCGGCCTTGCGGTCCCCGAGCCGCCGCCGATCATCGCGGTCACCGAGGTCGAGTGGTGCGGGGCGACGAACGGCGGCGCGGTGACCAACGGGTGATCGCCTGCGAGTGTGCCCGCCATGGAGTGGATGGCGGTGACCTCCAGCGCCTCGGTCTCCGTGAGCGGTGGCAGCAGCCCAGGAAGACGTTGGGCCAGCATGGTTTTGCCGATGCCGGGCGGCCCGGTCAGCAGCAGGTGGTGCCCGCCCGCCGCGGCCACCTCCAGAGCCCAGCGGGCTTCTTCCTGCCCCACCACCTCGCTCAGATCGCCGCCGTGGCGCACCGTGTCCGGCAGGTCGCCGTCCGGCTCGTCGAGCGCGCCTTCCCCGCGCAACCAGGCCACCACCGCGCGCAAACTGCGCGCCCCGAAGACCTCGATACCCTCGACGAGCCCGGCCTCCGCCAGTGTCACCGCGGGCACCACGACGGTCGACCAGCCCGCCCTGCGCGCGGCGAGCACGGCGGGCAGGATGCCGCGCACTCGCCGCACCCGTCCGTCCAGCGCGAGTTCGCCGAGCAGCACCGTCTTCGCGAGCCGTTCGGAGGGCACCGAGCCGGACGCGTCCAGCACGGCGATCGCGAGCGCCAAGTCGTACACGCTGCCCAGCTTCGGCAGTGTCGCGGGCGACAGCGCGAGAACCACCCGGCCGTCGGGCCACTTCTCCCCCGAGTTCGCCACCGCGGAGCGGATCCGGTCACGGGACTCCTGTAACGCGGTGTCGGGAAGCCCGACCAGGTGGACCGATGGCAGGCCCTGTCCGATATCTGCCTCGATCTCGACGAGCAGACCGTCCACGCCGGTGACGGCGACCGAGTGCGCCCGCCCCAGCGCCATTCAGAACACCGCCTCGAGATGGTCGATGACCGGTGTACGCCCCCGCGCCACCAGCACCGACACCACGTCGAACCGGATGCGCCGCCACGGTCCGTCCTGCTCGGCCAGCCACAGCAGCGCCAGCCGCCGGATCCGCTGCCGCTTGGCGAAGGTGACCGACTCCGCGGGAGTGCCGTAGCCCAGCCCGGAGCGGGTCTTGACCTCGACGAACGCGGTCACATCCCCGTCTCGGGCGATCAGATCGAGCTCGCCGTATCGGCACCGCCAGTTCCTGGCGACGATTTCCATCCCCGCGGCGCGCAGAAAGTCCGCCGCTAATTCCTCCCCGTGCGCGCCGAGCGCCTGTTTGTCCGTCACCCGGCCAGCGTGCGCCGCAGCCGGATCAGGTCAGCGCCGCCGACCGGGGGAATCGGAAAACCTGTTGATAACCGAGTCGCTGTGCAGAACGCCGAGCGGGCTCACTCGGGCAAGCGCAGGTCCGGCTTCTCCAGCTCCTCGATGTTGACGTCTTTGAAGGTGATGACCCGGACGTGCTTGACGAAGCGGGCCGGGCGGTACATGTCCCAGACCCACGCGTCGCTCATCCGCACCTCGAAGTACACCTCGCCGTCCGCGTTCTGCGGCCGCAGCTCCACAGAATTGGCCAGGTAGAAGCGGCGCTCGGTCTCCACCACGTACGAAAACTGACCGACGATGTCCTTGTACTCGCGATACAGCGAGAGCTCCATCTCGGTTTCGTACTTCTCGAGGTCCTCGGCACTCATCGGGTGGGACGTCCTCCTTCTCGCCGCATCGCGTCGTGTGGTGACATCATCGCGCATGCGCTGCGTCGGTAGCTACTCGGCCAGCCGTACGCCCGTTCGGAATGTGCTCCGACAGCGCTTCGTCCAAGCCCTCGGCCAGTACGGCGTCCGCGACATCGGCCGCCGCCGCGACCGGGCGCAACCCGGCGGCTTCGCGCACGTTGCGCCAGGAGCGCCGGTGCTCGCTGCTCGGGCCGAGACGTTGCAACGCGGCGGTGTGCTCGGGCGTGTTGTAGCCCTTGTGGGCGGCGAATCCGTAGCCGGGGAACCGCCCGTCCAGCTCGACCATGATGCGGTCCCTGGTGACCTTGGCCAGGATGCTGGCCGCCGCGATGCAGGCCGCCGCACCGTCGCCGCCGATCACCGGCAACGAAGGCACCGGTATGCCGGGCACCCGGAACCCATCGGTCAGCACGTAGCCGGGAGTGCGCCCGAGCCCGGCCACGGCGCGGCGCATCCCCTCGATATTGGCGACGTGGATGCCGATCGAGTCGATCTCCCAGGCCGGGATCACGACGACCTGATAAGCGAGTGCCAGACGGACGATCACCGGGTACAGCTCTTCGCGAGTGGCCTCGGTGAGCTTCTTGGAATCGTCGAGGCCGGCCAGCCTGTCGTAGGCCTTCGGCGCCAGCAGGCACGCCGCCACCACCAGTGGTCCCGCGCAGGGGCCGCGCCCCGCCTCGTCGACACCGGCGACCGGCCCGAGACCACTGCGGATCAACGCCGCCTCGAGCGTGCGCAATCCTCCGGCCCTGCGCATCACCACACGCGGCGGCCAACCGTTACCCACCGGCACTCGACCTTGCCCCACCGTTCAATTATCCAGCGCCTCGCGTGATCAGTTCTGCTGGGGATTCTCCGAGTGCACCGGACCGATCCGTCCCGGCGGCCAGATCTTGAACACCGCCTTGCCGCGGACGTTCTCCACGGGGATGGTGCCCTGCAGTTCGTCGGTGATGTGGGCGCGGGAGTCGGCGGACTGGTTGCGGTTGTCGCCCATTACCCACAGATGCCCTTCGGGCACCTTCACGGGCTTGAACTCGCGGCCGCCGGACGCGTTGTAGGGCTGGCCGGGCACGTACGGGGCGAGGTATCGGGCGTACGGCTCGTCCAGCGGCTTGCCGTCCACGATGACCCGCCCCTGCGGGTCGCAGCACTCCACGGTCTGGCCGCCGACCGCGATGACGCGCTTCACCAGATCGTTCTCGTCCGGCGGCACCAAGCCGAAGAAGGAGAAGAAGTTCTGCACGCCACGGACCGCGGGATTGTCCGAGCGGATCGACTGGTAGCGGGTGTTCCACGACGGCGGGCCGACGAACACGACCACGTCGCCCGGTTGCGGGTCGCCCCAGTAGTAGCTCAGCTTCTGCACGTAGATGCGGTCACCGGTGCATCCGGCGCATCCGTGCAACGTGGTTTCCATCGACTCCGAGGGAATCACGTACGGCCGACCGACAAAGGTAACCATCAGCGCGGCGATCACCGCGGCGATCACGATGAGGATCGGCAATTCCTGCCAGAACGGCCGCTGCTTCTTCTTCGATCGCCGCTTGGCGCGACCCGCCCGCGTACTCTCGTCGCCCGATTCGGACACCGATACCGACCCACTTTCGTCTGCCACGCCGAACAGATTAGCCCGGCAGCGAAACCGAGGTCCGATGCCGGGCTGAGGAAGATCTGTTGTGCCGAAAAGCTAACTCAGCGCTTTTCCTTGATCTTGGCGGCCTTGCCACGCAGGTCGCGCAGGTAGTACAGCTTGGCGCGGCGGACATCACCGCGGGTCACGACATCGATGTGGTCGATGTTCGGGCTGTGCACCGGGAAGGTGCGCTCGACGCCGACACCGAACGACACCTTGCGGACGGTGAAGGTCTCGCGGATGCCACCACCCTGGCGACGGATCACGACGCCCTTGAAGACCTGGATGCGCTCCTTCGAGCCTTCGATGACCTTCACGTGCACGTTCAGCGTGTCGCCCGGCCGGAACTCGGGGACGTCGCTGCGCAGCGACTTCTCGTCGACGAAGTCAAGGGTGTTCATTTCCATCCTTATGGTTTCGCGCGAACAGAGGACCCTGGCGGCACTGGGCGTGCTCGGCCGGTTCATGCTCCGATCAATGGGGTGCGCCGGGTCGACAACCACCCAGGGCAACCTGAGCATTGTGCCAGATCGGCGTGCCGAGGAAGAAATCGACCCTGGTGACGGCGAGTCCGGCGGTCTTTTCACGTTACGCCCGAGGCGGTGCGATCTGTTCACGACTCCGGCGGGAGTATGGGCGAGGCGAACACTTCTTCGAGCGGAATCGGGCCGGTGTAGCGGCGGCAGTGGCAACCGACCCACTCACGCAGGCCGTGGATGCCTTTGCGGGAGATCTCGGCGTGACAAGCGCCCGAGGAGCGGTCGTGCAGTGCCAGGTCGTGACCACAACCGCAGCGTGCGCGAAGCTCCTTCCCCGCCCGGCCTCGCCGAGGCACGAATCGACCACATACCCAGCCGACACCGACGAGGCCGGCACCGACCGCAAGGCTGAGCGGATCCAACATGAACGCAGTATACGTATACGCATAGCCACCGTCGATCGAAAATGGCCTGCGACCGACCCATTCACGGGTTACGCGACACAGAGGCTCCCGGCAATCTCACGCGACCCCGATCATCCCCGGCCGCGCACGGCACGTTGCCCGGCCGACCCGCCGCTGAGCACGTTCGTCAGCGGTTCTGTTCGCCGGAGATCGCGTCCTGGGCGGGCGGCGGGCCGGGCGTACGCGGCGAGCCGTGGTCGGAGTGCCAGAACGAATGGTCGCGGTGCGGAGCGGGCGGGGCGGGCACGACCGTGCGGGTGAGTTCCGCCTCCGCCGCCGTGCGGACGTGCTCGACGTCCGGTTTTCCGGCGACCAGATCCTGCACGAAGATCTTGGCGCGGATGACCGGGCGACGGTATCGCCGTTCCCGGACGATGGCCCGGTACCTCAGGCGCCTGCGGTCGCCGTAACGCCAGCGCGCCCAGGGCGCGCCAGGGCGGCTCAGCCGCAGCGCACCGACGACCAGCAACGGCAGGAAGAACATGCCGAACAGGCCGGTCCAGATCTTCCCCTTGGCGATCACGATCGCGGCGAGAGCCAGGTTGACCACGGCGAACGCCACGACGAAGGCGCGGACCTCGAGGCTCGGATCGTGCCGGAAGTCGTTGATGTCCAGCAGCCACAGCGGGTGGAAGCCCAGCAGTAGCAGTCCCGTCACGGCGAGCGCGACGAACACCGCGTCCACCGATGTGCGCCCCTGCTCCTCCCAGTACACGTCGCGCAGGTAGAAGATCAGCGCGAATTCATCGAGCACCAGAGCGGCGCCGACGCCGAAGAGCGCGGCGAGGACGCTGGCGGTGGCGGCGTCGGCGCTCTCGTACTGCGAGACCATGCCGATGCCGGAGGACAGCAGCAGGATCACCCCGAACACCATGTGGTGGATGTGCGTGTCACCGGCCCGCAGGTTGCCCGGCCACCAGCGCACGCGCGCGCGGATCAGCCGGACGCTGAGGCGGATGAACAGGAATCCGACGATGAATCCGAGTAGAAAGCACAGCAACGGCAGCCGCCCTTGGGCGATCACGTCCTCGTGGAGCCACCGTCGCATGGCCGCTACTTCCTCCTGCGGATCGGGCTACTGGCCGAAACCCGCCCTGCGCAAGGCGTCCGCCATCGCGCCGCTAGGTGCCGGCGCGTTCCTGCGCTGATTGCCGCCACGCCCCTGTCCTTGATTGCGGTTCTGGCCCTGCTGCCTGTTCTGACCATTCTGCCGCTGCCGCTGATCGCCTCCACCGGATCGGCCGCCGCCTTGACCGCGCTGCCGGTTGTCGCCGCCCTTGGCGGGCGTGCCGGGTTCGTCGTCCAGGCGCAGGGACAGACCGATGCGCTGGCGCGCGACGTCCACCTCGAGCACCTTCACCTTCACGACGTCGCCGGACTTGACCACTTCGCGCGGGTCCTTGACGAAGTTGTGCGACATCGCCGATACGTGCACCAAGCCGTCCTGGTGCACGCCCACGTCGACGAACGCGCCGAAGGCGGCCACGTTGGTCACCACGCCCTCGAGCACCATGCCCGGCTTCAGGTCGGCGACTTTCTCCACGCCCGCGGCGAACTCAGCGGTCTTGAATTCCGGACGCGGGTCGCGCCCCGGCTTCTCCAGCTCGGCGATGATGTCGGTGACGGTCGGGACACCGAAGCGCTCGTCGGTGAAATCGCCCGCGCGCAGCGAGCGCAGCGCCGTGGTGTTGCCGATGATCTCCGCGATCCCGCGCCCCGTCGATTCGAGGATGCGCCGCACCACCGGATACGCCTCCGGGTGCACCGCGGAGGTGTCCAGCGGATCGTCGCCGCCGCGAATGCGCAGGAAGCCCGCGCACTGTTCGAACGCCTTCGGGCCCAGCCGCGGGACGTCGAGCAGCGCGGTCCTGCTGCGGAACGGGCCGTTCTGATCCCGGTGCGCCACGATGCTCTCCGCCACCGACCCGGCGATGCCGGAGACCCGCGACAGCAGCGGCACCGAGGCGGTGTTCACGTCCACGCCGACCGCGTTCACCGCGTCCTCGACCACCGCGCCCAGCGAACGGGCCAGCAGCGATTCGGACACGTCGTGCTGGTACTGGCCGACGCCGATGGACTTCGGATCGATCTTCACCAGCTCGGCCAGCGGGTCCTGCAGCCGGCGCGCGATCGACACCGCGCCGCGCAGCGACACGTCCAGCTCGGGCAGCTCCTGCGAGGCGTAGGCCGAGGCGGAGTACACCGAAGCGCCCGCCTCGGAGACCACGATCTTGGTGGGCTTGTTCTCCGGGATGCGCGAGATCAGTTCGGCGGCAAGGGCGTCGGTCTCGCGCGAGGCGGTGCCGTTGCCGATGGCGATGAGTTCCACGCCGAATCGGGCCACCAGCGCGCCGAGCACCGCGAGCGACTTCTCGGTCTGGCCCTGCGGTTTGTGCGGGTAGATCACCTCGGTGGCGACCACCTTGCCGGTGGCGTCGACCACCGCCACTTTCACGCCGGTGCGGTAGCCGGGGTCCAGACCCATCGTCGTGCGGGTGCCCGCGGGGGCGGCGAGCAGCAGATCGCGCAGATTCGCGGCGAACACGTCGACCGCGTCCTTCTCCGCCGCCTGCCGCAACCGCATCCTGGTGTCGATGCCGAGGCTGACCTGCAGCTTGGTCCGCCAAGCCCAGCGCACCGTGTCCAGCAGCCAGGAGTCGGCGGGGCGGCCCCGGTCGGCGATGCCGAAGCGAGTGGCGATACGACCCTCGTAGACGGTGCGCTCGCCCGGCTGCGGCTCCTCGGTGTCCGGTTCGAGGTGCAGGGTGAGCACCTCCTCCTTCTCGCCGCGCAGCAGCGCCAGGATGCGGTGGGAGGGCAGCTTGTCGAACGGCTCGCTGAACTCGAAATAGTCGGCGAACTTCGCGCCCGCCTCCTCCTTGCCCGCGCGCACGGTCGAGGTGACCTGCCCGCGGTTCCACATCAGTTCGCGCAACTCACCGACCAGATCGGCGTCCTCGGCGAAACGTTCGACCAGGATGGCGCGCGCGCCGTCGAGTTGCTCGGCGGTGTACTGCGCCGGGTCGGTGTTCGGATCCTCGATCAGGGCGTCGGCCACCGGCTCGTGCCCGGCCTCACGCGCGATCTGCGCCTTCGTGCGCCGCTTCGGCTTGTACGGCAGGTAGATGTCCTCGAGCCGGGCCTTGGTCTCGGCGAGCAGGAGCTGCCGGTGCAGAGCGTCGTCGAGTTTGCCCTGGCCCCGGATCGATTCGACGATCGCGGCCCTGCGCTCGTCGAGTTCGCGCAGGTAGTGCAGACGCTCGTCGAGCACGCGCAGCTGCGCGTCGTCCAGGCCGCCGGTGACCTCCTTGCGGTACCGGGCGATGAACGGCACCGTCGAGCCCGCGTCGAGCAGCTCGACGGCGGCGCGCACCTGGGTCTCGCGCACCGCGAGTTCCTCGGCGATGCGACGGTTCACGCTGGCTGGGCCCGCGGTGTCGGAGCGTGGCACGGCGGGTGTGGACTCTGCACTGGCAGTCTCGGGCGCTGTCGTCACGTCGGAGACACTACCGTCGCCGCCTGACACGCGGTCCACACCCAGGTGAACCTCCCTCGTCTCAGCTGTCGTCCAGGCCGAGCAGCCGCCGCGACAGTTCCCGCATCTGCGCCTTGCGGACCTTGCCGGTGACCGTCATCGGGAATTCCTCGACCACATGCACGTAGCGGGGAATCTTGAAGTGCGCCAGCTTGCCGGCGGCGAAGTCGCGCACGGCCGTGGCGTCCAACGGCGTTGCGCCCTCGCGCATCCGGATCCAGGCCATCAGTTCTTCGCCGTACTTCGGATCCGGCACACCGATCACCTGCGCGTCCAGGATGTCGGGATGGGTGTAGAGGAATTCCTCTATCTCCCGCGGGTAGACGTTCTCGCCACCCCGGATGACCATGTCCTTGATCCGGCCGGTGACGGCCACGTAGCCCTCGTCGTCCATCACGCCGATGTCGCCGGTGTGCATCCAACGGGCGGCGTCGATGGCCTCGGCGGTCTTGTCCGGCTCGTCCCAGTACCCGAGCATCACCGAATAGCCTCGGGTACACAGCTCGCCGGGTTCGCCGCGCGGCACCGTGAGACCCGTTGCGGGATCGACGATCTTGACCTCCAGGTGCGGCCCGACCCGCCCGACGGTGGCGGTGCGCCGTTCGATGCCGTCGTCGCGCCGGGTCTGGGTGCTGACCGGAGACGTCTCCGTCATGCCGTAGCAGATGCAGACCTCGCGCATGCCCATCCGGTCGATCACCCGCTTCATCACCTCGACCGGACACGGCGAGCCCGCCATGATCCCGGTGCGCAGCGTGGACAGGTCCGCGGCGGCCGAGTCCAGTGCGGCGAGCATGTCGATGAACATCGTCGGCACACCGTAGAGGGAGGTGCAGCGCTCGGCTTCGACCGCAGCCAGGGCCGCCCTGGGCTCGAACGACGGCGACGGAATCACGATAACCGCACCGTGGCTGGTGCTCGCCAGGTTGCCCATCACCATGCCGAAGCAGTGGTAGAAGGGCACCGGGACGCAGATCCGGTCCTGCTCGGTGTATCCGCACAGTTCCCCGACGAAATAGCCGTTGTTCAGGATGTTGTGGTGACTGAGCGTGGCGCCCTTCGGGAAACCGGTTGTGCCCGAGGTGTACTGGATGTTGATCGGGTCGTCGGCGGAAAGCCGCGCGCCCAGTTCGACGAGCCGAGCAGTGTCGATCTCGGTGCCCGACAGCGCCTCCCACTCCGGTGTGCCCAGCACGAGCACCTGCGTCAGCGCCGGACAGTTCGGCCGGACCTGCTCGATCATCGCCACGTAGTCCGAGGACTTGAACCGCTCGGCCGCGATGAGCATTCGCACGCCCGCCTGGCACAGCACGTACTCCAGTTCACTGGTGCGGTACGCCGGATTGATGTTGACCAGGATCGCGCCGATTTTCGCCGTGGCGTACTGCACCAGAAACCATTCCGCGCGGTTCGGCGCCCAGATGCCGACCCGGTCGCCCTTGCCGATGCCCTGTGCGGCCAGGCCGCAGGCCAGGGCGTCGACCGCGGCGCCGAGAGCGCGATAGGTCCAGCGCCGTCCGCTCGGCAGGTCCACCAGGGCTTCCCGGTCCGGGAACGCCGCCACCGCGCGATCGAGATTGCCGCCGATGGTGTCGCCGAGCAGCGCGACGTCCGACACGCCCGAGGCGTAGCTGGGCAGGGGCACCGTGGCCGAAGTCATCGGGCACCGCCCTGCCGCAGCACGAACCGCTGCACCTTGCCGCTGGGCGTCTTCGGCAGGCTCGCCACGAAGTGGACCCGGCGCGGGTAGGCGTGCGCCGCGAACTTTCGCTTCACCAGGCTCTGTAGCTCGGCTTCCAACTCGGCACCGCCGACGGCGCCGTCACGCAGCACGACGAACGCCTCGAGCACTTCGCCGCGCAGTTCGTCCGGCATGCCGACCACCGCCGCCTCCGCGACCTGCTCGTGCAGCACCAGAACGCTCTCCACCTCGAACGGGCCGATGCGGTAGCCGGCCATGATGATCACGTCGTCGTCGCGGGAGGAGAAGCGGAAGAAGCCGTCCGCGTCCTGTGAGCCCGCGTCACCGGTCAGATACCAGCGGCCGTCGGCGGTGTAGCGCTGCGCGGTGCGGTCCGGAGCGTCGAGGTAGCCGAGGAACCACAGCAGCGGACTGCGTTCCGTGTCGATCGCGACCCGGCCCAATTCGCCGGTGGGAGCGATCGTGTCGGCGTCGTCGGAGAGCACGGCGCAGGTCCAGCCGGGCAGCGAGCGACCCATCGATCCGGCCGGGGTCTCGGTGTCCAGGTCTTCGTGCCAGGCGTTGCAGATAACCATGCCGTGCTCGGTCTGGCCGTAGTGGTCGCGCACCGCGACACCGAGGTACTCGACGGACCACGCGACCACTTCAGGGGTCAGCGGTTCTCCCGCCGAAGAGGCACGGCGCAATCGGGAATGCACGGGCGGCGTGGCACCGTCGGCGCGCAACGCTCGATATACCGTCGGTGCGGCGGCGAAGTTGGTGACGCCGAACGTCTCCAGCACCTGCCAGGTCAGCGGTGCCGAGAAGCCCGCGTGCAGCAGGATGCTACGGATGCCGGTGGCCAGCGGTCCGAGGATGGCGTAGTAGAGCCCGTAGGCCCAGCCCGGATCGGCGGCGTTCCAAAAGACGTCGTCGGGGCGGACGTCCAGCGCGAATTCCTGGTACGCGTGGAAGGAGGCGAGCGCGCGCAGCGGAATCGGGACGCCCTTGGGCGTGCCCGTGGTGCCGCTGGTGAACAGTTGGACGAGCAGTCCGTCACCGCCGACCGCGATCGGCTGAGCCTGCGGAGAGGTGGCCGAATGAGCGTGGAGCAACTCGTCCATCCGCAGCGCCCCTTCGGGAGCCTCCGCTCCGGTGACGATCAGCCGCCAGGACGGGTCGTCGGGCAGATCGGGTCCCGGCGCCAGC
Organism: Nocardia sp. NPDC051900; assembly: GCF_044452545.1. Taxonomy (NCBI): domain Bacteria; kingdom Bacillati; phylum Actinomycetota; class Actinomycetes; order Mycobacteriales; family Nocardiaceae; genus Nocardia; species Nocardia sp. NPDC051900. Next base: position 195,851 of record NZ_JBITBU010000008.1, read on the forward strand.
TTCGGCGCCTGGTCGGCATCGGCGATGACGACCGAGGCGCGACCGGCGTTCAACCGCAGGGCGATCGCGGGCGGAGCGAAGGCGGTGAACAGCGGAACGTGCACCGCACCCCGGCGCCAGATCCCGAGCAGAGCGACCACCAGGTCCGCGGATTTCGCCATCAGCGTGGCGACCCGCTGGCCGGGTTCGACGCCGAGTCCGGCGAGTGCGTCGGCGAAGCGGGCGGAGCGTTCGCGTAGTTCGCCGTAGGTGAGGTCGGTCGAGGACAAGTCGGCCTCGACGATCGTGAAGGCGACCCGGTCGGCCGGGTGCCGATCACACAGCAGGTCCGCCGCCGACGCGTCGGCGCGGTCGTAACAGTCCAGCAGTTCGCGCACCCGCTGATTCAGATCGGTGCCCATCTTCAGTTCTCCTCGTTCTGTGATCCAGCTCAACCCGGGTGTGCAATAGGATGTGGGTCACATCCCGCTGCCCACTACCCCCGAAAAGGGGTGAGTCTCGTGACCCACACCGCCCTGCTGCGTCCGCGCGACAGCGACGCGCTGCGCGCCGAGATCCGCTGGGTGGCGAGCGCGGCGGGCGTGCCGGTGGCGTTCGGCGGCGAAGTGCACGGCGACGCGCTGCTGCTGTCGGAATTCGTCGGCACGCTGACCAACGGCCTGCGCGGTCTGGCCGTCGTGCGGGCTTCCGGGCTGGGCGGACGGGTGATGGATTCCGGACGGCCCGCCGCGGTCTCCGACTATCGCCGCGCCTCCTCGATCACCCACGACTACGACGGGCCGGTCTCCGGCGAGGGCATCCGCTCCGTGCTCGCCGTGCCCGTGGTGGTGGACCAGCGCTCCCGCGCGGTGCTCTACGCCGCGACGCGCGGCGCGAGTCCGCTGGGCGACCGCACCGCGGATCTCGTCGTGCAGGCCGGGCGCCGCCTGGCCACCGAGATCGCCGTTCGCGACGAGGTCGACCGTCGGCTGCGCATGCTGGAGGTCACCGCGCCGTCGGCGGCCGCGGCACCGGCGATCACGGAGGAACTCCGCGACATCCACACCGAACTGCGCGGCATGGCGCGCTCGACCGAGGACGATCGGCTGCGCGGACGCCTGCACGCGGTATGCGAGCGCCTCACCCGGGTCATGACCGGCGAGCCGCGGCCGGACGGTCCGAAACTGTCCCGCCGAGAACTCGACGTGCTGTCCCAGATCGCCTTGGGTTGCACCAACCAGGAAGCGGCGCAACGACTCTCACTCGGCCCGGAGACCGTGAAGAGCTACCTTCGCAACGCGATGGTCAAACTCGACGCCCACTCCCGGCACGAGGCGGTGGTGGCCGCCCGCCGCCATGGTCTGCTGCCCTGACGCGGCGAAGATTCCCGCTGGAGTTCACCGAGGGAAGGCCCGAGCACGGCCTGCGACGCCCGGCTGCTCGAGAATTCTGATTCAGGTGGATGAGGAGGTCGTCGACCAGGTCGGTGGGGTCGGCGTTGCCTTTTCCATCGGCCGCGAGGTGACCCGCCGCGGCGAGGTCGGCGGCACCGTGCGCGACCTCGCGAAGGGTCACCGCCTCGACGCCGCCCGCGTCGAGCAGCCGGATCGCGGAATCGAGCAGCGCGGACTGGGTGTCTGGCATTCACTCGGCGTAGTGCGCGGCGCACACGCTCCCACGCAGCTGTCCCGCGCGGCGCACCCTCTGGCAAGAAGCAGACTGATCCCCGGCCGTCCGGACCGCGCGGCCGAGCTCCGCACACTTGGGGCGCTTGCGCGGGCGTGGGATTATCGCTCGGGTCCGGCCGTGTCGTGGTCCGCGAGCAGGTCCGGACGACGCTCGCGGGTCCGCGCGAGTGATTGCTCGCGCCGCCAGGCCGCCACCTTCGCGTGGTCGCCGGACAGCAGGACCGGCGGGACGTCCAACCCGCGCCAGGAGACCGGACGGGTGTAGCTGGGACCTTCGAGCAACCCGTCGGAGAACGAATCCTCTTGATGTGATTGCTGATTGCCGAGGACACCGGGAAGCAGCCGGACCACGGCCTCGGTCATCACCAGCACGGCCGCCTCGCCGCCGATCAATACATAGTCGCCGATGCTGACCTCTTGCACCCGGACGCGGCGGGCGGCGTCGTCGAAGACGCGCTGGTCGATGCCCTCATAGCGCCCGCAGGCGAAGACGAGATGCCGCTCGGCGGCCCAGCTGTGTGCCATGGCCTGCGTGAACGGCACCCCCGCGGGCGTGGGGACCACGAGCAGCGCGTCATCGGGACACACCTCGTCGAGCGCGTCGCCCCACACGGTCGGTTTCATGACCATGCCGGGCCCACCCCCGTAGGGGGAATCGTCGACGGATTTGTGCACGTCATGCGTCCAACGGCGCAAGTCGTGCACCGTGAGCGAGATCAGTCCCTTGTCGATCGCCTTACCCAGCAGCGCCGTGCGCAACGGCTCCAGGTACTCGGGGAAGATCGTGACGACGTCGAGTTTCATGACTGTCTCCTAGCGCCGCCGGGCCGCAGGTCGTCGGCCGCGGCGAGCGACGCGCGGTCGGACGCCCACCGTGTCATTCCGGGTCGAGCAAACCTTCGGGCGGATCGATCACGATCACGCCCTCGGCGAGGGACACCGTGGGCACGATGGCGGTGACGAACGGGATCAGGATCTCCCGCCCGTCGTCCGCGGCCCGCACCTCCAGCAACTCACCCGCCGCGGAATGCAGCACTTCGCGCACGGAGCCGACCACGGTGCCGTCGGTGAGCCGTACCTCCAGCCCCTCCAGTTCGTGGTCGTAGAACTCGTCCGGATCCTCCGAAGGCGGAAGGTCGGCACTGTCGACCACGAACAGCATGCCGCGCAGCGCGTCGGCAGCGGTGCGGTCGGTCACACCGGACAGGAACACCAGAAGCCGGCCCGAGTGCTCCCGGGCCGACTCCACGGTGAACTCGCGAACCTCCGCCGCTCGCCGCAGCCGACCGCGCAACCTGACGCCCGGCGCGAAACGCGCCTCCGGCTCGTCGGTGCGCACCTCGACGACGAGTTCGCCGCGCACGCCGTGCGACTTGGCGACCCGCCCGACGACGAGTTCCATCTACTGGTCGGTGTCGACCACGTCGACCCGGATGCCCCGGCCGCCGATACCGGCGACGAGGGTGCGCAGCGCGGTCGCGGTACGTCCGCCGCGACCGATCACTTTGCCCAGGTCATCGGGGTGAACGTGCACCTCGACGGTGCGTCCCCTGCGGCCGGTGATCAGCTCGACGCGGACGTCATCGGGATTGGCGACGATACCGCGCACCAGGTGCTCGACGGCATCGGCGACGACGGCGCTCACTGCTCCATCACCTCACGACGCAACTCACCCGTCGTCGGGGCCGGTCTGCGCACGGCTCGCGACGGATATCGGATGGACGGGTATCGCCCGCTCATTACTCGCCGGCCTCGACAGCCTCGGCGCCCTCCTCGGCGTCCTTCTTGCCCTTCTTCTTGGGGGTGACCGCCTCGGCGACCGGCTCGTTGTCGGCGGCGGCCAGCGCGGCGTTGAACAGGTCCAGCTTCGACGGCTTGGCCGGCTTGACCTTCAGGGTGCCCTCGGCGCCCTCGATGCCCTTGAACTTCTGCCAGTCGCCGGTGATCTTCAGCAGCTGGAGGACCGGCTCGGTCGGCTGCGCGCCGACACCCAGCCAGTACTGCGCGCGCTCGGAGTCGATCTCGATCAGCGAGGGCTCTTCCTTGGGGTGGTACTTGCCGATGGACTCGATGGCCCGGCCGTCACGGCGGGTGCGGGCGTCCGCGACGACGACGCGGTACTGCGGGTTGCGGATCTTGCCCAGGCGGGTGAGCTTGATGCGAACAGCCACTGCTGATCTGCCTTTCGTTGGTTGGTCACGACGCAATTCGGCGACCCGCATGGTCTGCGAGCCCGGTTTTGCGCTTTCGAGTGTGTGACCGCCGCGCGGTACGGAACCGGAGACGGGCTGACACTTGTCCGGAAGGACGGTGGTCCATTGTGCCAGACCGGACGATCCCGCCAGAAATCGCGTGCGTGTTCACACAACGATGCCCACCCGCCATAACCAGGCATGCGACTGTTCCGACGCCACCGCACACGACCCGCCCGCATCACCCGCGACATCGCGAGCGAACTCGGCGAGGAGGCTGCCGTCGAGTACGTCGTACCCGGCGTGTTCCGGGTGCTGCGACTCGTTGCCGCGGGCGTCGCCCGCGCCATGGAGTGAGGCTCGGCGTCTCGATGCGGCTAGCCCGGGGCGGTGGCGGTGAGCGCACGGGTGGGGACCCAGGGGCCGCCCCACCACATCTGCCACCCCACGGGGCGCAGGGTGATGGCGGTCGCGCCGTTCGCCGCCAGGACGGCGCGGTACGCCCGGGTGTCGCCGATATCGACGATGACCAGTTTGCCGCCGGGACGCAGCACGCGGCACGCCTCCCGGAGCGCCGCCGCCCGGCCCTCGGCGGTCTTGATGTCGTGAATCGCCAAGCTGGAGACGACGACGTCGAACACGCCGTCCGGGAACGGCATGCGGGTCATGTCGCCGGTGCGCAACTCGATCCGGTCGGCGACGTTCTCCGCGAGCGCGTTCCGCTCCACGGTGGCCGGGGTGTTCTCGCAGTGGTCCGCGGAGCACCACAGGTCCAGGCCCACCGCACACCCGGCGGGCAAGCGGCGCGCGGCGGCCAGCAGCACCGCGCCGCGCCCGCACCCCATGTCGAGCAATCGTTCGTCGCCACGCAGTTCGAGGTCGTCGAGCAGGCGCGCCCAGACCCGGAACTTGCCCCGGCGGGTCGCGTGCAGGAACAGCCCGAACTGCGTGGCCAGCACGACGCCGATCAGCAGGAGCAGCAGGCTCGGGCGCAGTTGCTGGAACAGCGCCACCACCAGCGCGGCGGCAAGATACCCGACCGCGAGAACTCCCAGCAACAACAGCACCGACGGCGCGTCGACACCGTACGACGCGCGCCACGGAGGGGCTATCATTGCCCGATCATAACCAGCGCCAACGGTATTCGCGCCTTGTTCGCGCTCGTCAGCGTACCAACGGAGCGAAGGTACGCCCGGCGAGTTCGACCGCACCCGGCTCGTGCCCGTTGAACACCATATTGATGATGAGACCGTCTACGCCGTGGTCGAGAACGCGGGTCCGCAGCTGTTCGGCAACCTCGTCCGGTGTGCCGACGAACTGGCGGTCGGCCGGGCTCTGCGCGAGCTCGGCGTCCGACAGGGCCGACAGGTCGATACCCATGCGGCTCAAGTAATCCCGCTGCTGCTTGCGCACGAGGTCACCGTCTTCGTCCATCATGACGAAGCACAGGTAGCTGGTCTCCAGGGTCCGCGGGTCCCGGCCGACCTCCGCGCAGCGCGCCCGCAGCGCCTCGATCTTGCGCGGCAGCTCGGACGCGTTGCAGATGATGTTGAGGTGGTCGGCGAAGCGAGCGGCCAGGCCGAAGGTCTTCTTCTCACCGCTGCCGCCGAGCAGGATCGGCAGATCGTCGCGTACGCGCGGCTCGTTCATCGCGTCCTCGACCCGGTACCACTTGCCCTGGAAGGTGGGCCGCTCGCCGCGCAGCATCGGCTGGATGATGTGCAGCGCCTCGTCGAGCCGCTCGAAGCGGTCGGTGAAGGTGCCGAATTCGTAGCCCAGGGAGCGGTGCTCGAGTTCGAACCAGCCCGCGCCGATGCCGAGCACCGCGCGGCCACCGCTGACCACGTCCAGCGTGGTGACCGTCTTGGCGAGCATCGCCGGGTTGCGGTAGGTGTTGCCGGTGACCAACGCCGACAACTGGATTCGCTCCGTCGCCGTGGCCAGGCCGCCGAGCGCGGTGTAGGCCTCGAGCATCGGCTCGTCGGGCGTGCCGATGCCGGGCAACTGATAGAAGTGGTCCATGACGAAGGCCGTGTCGAAACCGGCGGCTTCGGCCTCTCGGGCCTGTGCGATCACCGTGGGGAACAGCTCGCGCACCGACTTGCCGTAGCTGAAGTTGGGCATCTGATATCCGAGGCGAATTGTCACGAAATCCGACCTTACGCCCCTTTCGGATACGCGCGGGTGAGCCACGGTGCCGAGTTATCTATGGCCGGTGACCGGACCGTGCCCGCCGTACACGCGCCCGCGCAGCACGACGGCGTACGGCGTGGTGAGCGTCTCGGGGTTGCTACGCGGATCCTCCTCGTAGACAACGAAATCCGCGGGAGCACCGTCCTCGATGCCGGGTCGCCCGAGCCACTCGCGCGCCTGCCAGGAGGCCGCGCCGAGCGCGTCGTGCCGGGACAGTCCCGCGGCGCCGAGCGCGGCGATCTCGTCGGCGATGCGCCCGTGGCGGATGGAACCGCCCGCGTCCGTGCCCGCGAAGATCGGCACGCCCGCCTCGTGCGCGGCGGCGACCGTGCCGCGCACCCGCCGGTGCAGATCGCGCATGTGCGCGGCGTAGACAGGGAATTTGCCCGCGCTGTCGGCGATACCGGGGAAGGTGTCGATATTGATCAGGGTGGGAACCAAGGCGGTGCCGTGCTCGACCATCATCTCGATGGTCTCGTCGGTCAGGCCGGTGCCGTGCTCCAGGCAGTCGATACCGGCGTCGATCAGGCCGGGTAGCGCGTCTTCGCCGAAGACGTGTGCGGTGACCCGCGCACCGTTGGCGTGCGCTGCGGCGATGGCCTCCTTCAGGATCGCGTCGCTCCACAACGGCCGCAGGTCGCCCACCGAGCGGTCGATCCAGTCGCCGACGATCTTCACCCAGCCGTCGCCGAGGCGGGCCTGCTCGGCGACGATCTCCGGCAGGTCGCGTTCGTCGTCGAGCTCGATGCCCAGTTCGCGGATGTAGCGCTTCGGACGGGCGATGTGGCGCCCCGCGCGGATGATCCGCGGCAGGTCCTCGCGGTCGTCGACGAACCGGGTGTCGATGGGCGAGCCCGCGTCGCGCAGCAGCAGGGCACCGGCGTCGCGCTCGGTCTCGGCCTGTGCGACGGCGCCTGCGTGGTCCTCGTGGCCCCCGCCGTACCGGATCCCGACGTGGCAGTGGGCGTCGACCAGTCCCGGCACGATCCAGCCCGAGCCGCAGAGCGTTTCGGCTCCGGGCACGGGCTCGAACGACACCAGGCCGTCGCGTACCCAGAGGTCGCGCACCTCGCCTTCGGGAAGAACCACACCGCGCAGATGCACCGCAACCTCCTGGAACTCGTCGGCGGCCGCCAACCTGGTGTCCGACTCCCGAATCGGACATTTCGCGCGAAGCACGGCCACGCGGCAGCGACGCCGCGCACACGGCGACCGACCGGCGAGGCACACAGGCACGCCGCCCACGAACAGCGTGGGCGGCGTAAGTGGCCTACTTCTTCGGGAACTTCAGTTTGCTGAGATCGAAGCCCTCCAGGCCGGGCGGCAACTGGTCCAGACCGGCAGGCATGTTGGACAGGTCGGGCATCCCCGCGGGCAGGCCGGGCATGCCGCCCATCCCGGGGAAACCACCGCGCACCTTCGGCGGCGTCGGGCCGCGACCACCCTTCTTGCCCTTCTTGCCCTTCTTCGCGTTGCCGCGACGGGCGCCGGGCAACCCCATCTGGCGGCCCATCATCGTCATCATCTTCTTGGCCTCGAAGAAGCGGTCGACGAGCTGGTTGACCTCGGAGACCTGGACACCGGAACCGTTGGCGATGCGCAGGCGGCGCGAGGCGTTGATGATCTTCGGGTTCGCCCGTTCGGCCGGGGTCATACCGCGGATGATCGCCTGCACCCGGTCCAGCTGCTTGTCGTCGACCTGGGCGAGCATGTCCTTCATCTGGCCCGCGCCCGGCAGCATGCCGAGCAGGTTCCCGATCGGGCCCATTTTGCGGATGGCCAGCATCTGGTCGAGGAAGTCCTCGAGGGTGAGCTCGCCGCTGCCGATCTTGCGGGCGGCCTCCTCGGCCTGCTTGGCGTCGTAGACCTGCTCGGCCTGCTCGATCAGGGTGAGCACGTCGCCCATGCCGAGGATGCGGCTGGCCATGCGATCCGGGTGGAAGACGTCGAAGTCCTCGAGCTTCTCACCGGTCGAGGCGAACAGGATCGGCACGCCGGTGACCTCACGGACACTCAGCGCCGCACCACCGCGGGCGTCGCCGTCGAGCTTGGTGAGCACCACGCCGGTGAAGCCGACGCCGTCACGGAACGCCTCGGCGGTGTTGACCGCGTCCTGGCCGATCATGGCGTCCAGCACGAACAGGGTCTCGTCCGGTTGCACGGCGTCGCGGATGCCCGCGGCCTGGCGCATGAGCTCTTCATCGATGCCGAGACGGCCCGCGGTGTCGACGATGACGACGTCGTACTGCTTCTGCCGCGCCTCTTCGACACCCCCGCGCGCCACGTTCACCGGATCGGCGGCGGAGATGCCGAGCGGGTTCTCACCGCCACCGATCGAGGTGCCGGGGTGCGGCGCGTAGACGGGCACGCCCGCGCGCTCGCCGACGACTTGCAGCTGGGTGACGGCGCCGGGGCGCTGCAGGTCGCACGCCACCAGCAACGGTTGATGGCCCTGCCCCTTCAGCAGTTTGGCCAGCTTGCCCGCGAGCGTGGTCTTACCGGAACCCTGCAGACCGGCCAGCATGACGACCGTCGGCGGGTTCTTGGCCAGGTTCAGCCGCCTGGTCTCGCCGCCGAGGATCCCGACGAGTTCCTCGTTGACGATCTTCACGACCTGCTGGGCCGGGTTCAGCGCCGCGGAGACCTCCGCGCCCTTGGCACGCTCTTTGATCCGCCCGATGAACCCGCGGACCACGGGCAGCGCGACGTCGGCCTCCAACAAGGCCAGGCGGATCTCGCGGCAGGTGGCGTCGATGTCGGCCGGTGACAGACGCCCCTTACCGCGCAGATCCTTGAGGGCACCGGTAAGCCGGTCGGACAGGGATTCGAACACCGATCGCGCTCCTGATCTCGGGGGACGTCACATTCTCTCCCAGGGTAATGGGATCGCCCGCGTGTTCGCGCAGGCGGTGCGTCCTTCCCGGCGCGGCGGGCTCGCTAGTCGAGCACGCGACGGCGCGGCCTGGCCGTTTTGCGGTAGTCGTGGTTCTCCTCGGCCACCATGAAGACCGCCTCGTTGGCGGTCAGGCCCAGCTCGAGGGCCAGGCCGTCGAGAACGGCCCACTCGGCCCTGCTCGGGATGGGCGAGGTGGCGACCGTGGAGGCGATCGTCATTGCGGTAACCGCCTGTCGCCCGGTCAGCGTGCGACCAGGAAGCCAGGAGACCACCCACCGGTCGCCGCCGACGCAGCGCGCCATGTGCGCGGTCTCGTCACTCGTCATCGTGGATGCCGAAACGACTTCAATTGCCATCGACCTGCTCCCCTCGTGCTCGCGATAGCTGGACGCTCTAGATCGTAGGGTCAGCTCGCGAGACGAGAGTTGGGATGCAGCAAATATTGCGCAACAGATTTATCACCGGATAAAAGTGCCGCTAATCACTATTTTCCGAGTCCCGAGCACCGTCAGCAGGCGGTTTCGGCGCGGTTCTGGGAACCACCGCGATAAGCGCTTTCTCGATCGTTTCGCGGCGCGCGGGGCTGTCCTCGGCGCCCAGCTCGAGGCAGAAGCTGTCGACCACCGCGGACCCCATCGTGACCACCTTGGCCCAACGGACGTCGGCTCCGCAGCCGGCCAGCTCCGCGGCCAGGCGGCTGAGCAGGCCGACCCGGTCCTCGGCGCGCAATTCCAGGATCACCTGCCCCGGTACCGAGGTGTCCGACCAGATCACCCGGGGTTGGGCCTGCGCGTACCGGCTCCGGCCGATCGTGCCCGCCTCGCGCTCGCGTTTGGCCAGCGCCGCCGCCACATCCAGGTCGCCGGCCGTGGCCCGGATCAATTCCTGGCGCAACAGCCCCGGGTCCGGCGGATCGCCGAACTTGGGCGCGACGACGAAGGTGTCCACCGCGGAGGCGCCTTCGACGCCGAGCGCGGCCGACAGCACGCGCAGCGAATGCAGCGCGAGCACGCCCGCGGCGTCGGACAGCAGCCCGGAGCTGTCGGGCGCGATGACGGTGACCACATACGTGTGCTTGCTCTCACCGGGCTGCAGATCGACGTGCACACCGCCCGCCCTGGCCTTCTCGACCAGTTCCGGTGCGATCGGTTCCGGTGTCGGCAGCTGGTCGCCCGCCATGACCAACCGGCAGCGCCGGACCAGTTCGCCGATCAGCGACGCCTTCCAGTCGCCCCACACGCCGGGACCGGTGGCCTGCGAATCCGCCTCGGCCAGGGTGTGCAGCAGCTCCAGCAGTTGCGGATCGCCGTCGAGCGCCTCGACGACGTACCGCACCGTCTCCGGATCGGACAGATCGCGCCGGGTCGCGGTTTCCGGCAGCAGCAGGTGATGGCGCACGACCGCGCTGAGCGTGCGCACGTCCGACGGCCACAGTCCGAGGCGGCGGCCGATGTGGGTGGCCAGTTCCGCGCCGACCACGCTGTGATCGCCCGCGCGACCCTTGCCGATGTCGTGCAGCAGCGCACCGAGGGCGAGCAGGTCGGGGCGGGCGACCCGGGTGCTCAGCCCGCCCGCGTAGGCGACCGTCTCCATGAGATGGCGGTCGACGGTCCAGATGTGCTGTACATCGCGCGGCGGCAGGTCGCGCACGGCGCCCCATTCCGGCAGCAGCCTGCCCCACAATCCCGTCCGATCCAGCGCCTCGATCGCGTCGATCGTGCCGCGGCCCGCGCCCAACAGGACCAGCAAGTCGTTGAGGGCGTCCTTGGGCCACGGCTCGCGTAGCTCGGGAGCGTCCTCGGAGAGCCGGTTGAGGGTGGTGGCCGACATCGGCAGGCCGGTCTGCGCCGACGCCGCCGCGACGCGCAGGATCAGCCCGGGGTCGCGCTGCGGGCGGGCGTCTCTGGCCAGCACGACCTCACCCGCGTGCTCGACCACGCCTTCGTCCAGCGGTCTGCGCACCGGCATCCGGCGCAGGCGCGCCAATCCCCGGCGGGGCAGCGCGTTGGCCGCGGTGCGCAGCCCGACGTCCACGGAGTAGCTGACCGTCCGGGCCGAATCGCTCAGTGTGCGGGCCAGATCGAACCGATCGCCGATGCGCAGGGCAGCTCCGATCTCGTCGGCGTCCTGTGCGCGCAGCTGGTCGCGGGCTCGTCCCGCCACACGGTGCAGTTCGGTGCGCACGTCCAACAGCCGACGGTGCGCCTGCTTCAATCCGCCGCCAGGCACGTCCGGTCCCAATCCGGGCATGGCGTCGGTGAGTTGGGCGATGGCCAGCGCGTCCAGCAGCTGGATGTCACGCAGGCCGCCGCGCCCGTTCTTCAGGTCGGGCTCGGCGCGGTGCGCGATCTCGCCGTTGCGCTCCCATCTGGCCTTGGCCTGGGCGATGAGCTCCTCGAAGCGGGAGCGGATGCCGGTGCGCCACTCCCGGCGCACCCCGCCGATCAGCAGATTGCTCAGTTCCTGGTCGCCGACGATGTGCCTGGCCTCGAGCATGCCGAGCGCGGCGATGAGATCGTCCGCGGCCACCCGAAGCGCCTGCGGAACGGTACGCACGCTGTGGTCGAGTTTGATGTGCGCGTCCCACAGCGGATACCAGAGCTGGTCGGCGACCTCGGCCACCCGGGCCGGGTCGACGTCGTCGTGCAGCAGCACCAGGTCCAGATCGGAGTACGGCAGCATCTCCCCGCGCCCGAGACCGCCGACGGCCACCACGGCCAGACCGCTGTCGGGGGCGATGCCCAGTTCGGCGCCCTTGCTGGTGAGCCAGAGTTCGTAGAGGTCGACCAGCGCCTGGCGCAGCGACTGGGCGTCCAGCCGGGGATTGCGCGGCTGGCCGCCGTCGAGCAGTTGGGTTCGCGCGCGGACCAGGTCGGCCGCCCCGTTGGACACCTTGCCGTTGCCTTGTTCGGTGACCTTCGGATCACCGTCGTGCTCGTACTGATTAGCCACAACCCACCGCCCATTTGATGCGCGCGGCCCCGCCCCGACCGGGAGCTCCGGTGGGAGCGGGGCCGCCGCTCGACTCGTTTCCGCTACAGCGCGTCGGTGCCGCGTTCGCCGGTCCGCACCCGGATGATCGCCTCCACCGGCGTGATCCAGACCTTGCCGTCGCCGATCTTGCCGGTGCGGGAGGCCTCCACGATCACCTCCACGACCTTGTCGACGGAGGCATCGTCCACGACGACCTCGACGCGAACCTTCGGCACGAAGTCGACGGAATACTCCGCGCCGCGGTACACCTCGGTGTGGCCCTTCTGCCGGCCGTACCCTTGGACCTCGCTGACGGTCATGCCCAACACACCCGCCTGCTCGAGACCCGACTTGACGTCTTCGAGCGTGAACGGTTTGACGATTGCGGTGATCAGTTTCATGTTCGTCATGCCTCCTTGACGGCCGAACGTGCCGTGCTACCCAGAGCGGCGAAGTCGTAGGCGGTTTCCGCGTGCTCGGACTCGTCCAAGCCGACCGACTCTGCTTCCTCGCTCACGCGCAGCCCAATGGTGAACTTCACGATATAGGCAATGATCAGGGTCGCGATGAAGGAGAAGGCAAGTACCACACCGGCGCCCACCGCCTGCCGCCACAGCTGATCGAAACCGCCGCCATAGAACAGACCGGTCTTGGCCGCACCCGCCTCGGGCGCCGCGACGAAACCGACCATCAGGGTGCCGACGATACCGCCGACCAGGTGCACGCCGACCACGTCGAGCGAGTCGTCGAAACCGAACTTGAACTTCAGGCCGACCGCGAGGGCGCACAGCGCGCCGGCGACGACGCCGATGGCGAGCGCGCCGAGCACGTTCACCGAGGAACACGACGGCGTGATGGCGACCAGACCCGCCACGATGCCCGAGGCCGCGCCCAGCGAGGTGGGCTTGCCGTCGCGGATCTTCTCCACCAACAGCCAGGCCAGCATCCCGGCGCAGGTCGCGATGGTGGTGGTGATGAAGGTCGAACCGGCGAGGCCCCCGGAGGTCACCGCGGATCCGGCGTTGAAGCCGAACCAGCCGAACCACAGCAGACCGGCGCCGAGCATGACGAACGGCAGATTGTGCGGGCGGAACGGGGTGGTCGGCCAACCCTTGCGCTTGCCGAGCACCAGCACCAGGGCCAGACCGGCCGCACCGGCGTTGATGTGCACCGCCGTGCCACCGGCGAAGTCCACCGCGAGCAGCTTGTTGGCGATCCAGCCGCCCTCGTGCACGACGTTGCCGTCGGCGTCCTTGACGTCGAAGTCGAACACCCAGTGCGCGACCGGGAAGTAGACCACCGTGGACCAGATGCCCGCGAACACCAGCCACGCGCCGAACTTCAAGCGGTCGGCGACCGCACCCGAGATGAGGGCAACCGTGATGATGGCGAACATCAGCTGGAAGGCGACGAAGACGGTCGCCGGAATCGTGCCCGCGAGCGGGATGTTCACCGCGTCGGTGGTGACCGCGCCCGCCGCGTCCTTGACCTCGGCGACGGAGTTGCCGCCGATCAGCCCCTTCAGGCCGAAGAACTGCGTCGGGTCACCGATCACGCCGAACGTGTTGTCGCCGAAGGCCGTCGAGTATCCGTACAGCGACCACAGAACGCCGACCAGGCCCATGGCGCTGATGCTCATCATGATCATGTTGAGCACGTTCTTCGACCGGACCATGCCGCCGTAGAAGAAAGCCAGGCCCGGCGTCATCAGCAACACGAGCGCCGAACTCGCCAGCATCCAAGCGGTGTCACCGGTATCCGGTGCACCGGTAAGTGGAAAAGCCACCTTAATGTCCTCCTCATCTCGGGCCCAGCCGCTTCCGGCAAATGGACCTGAACAGAAGGGTCCTAACTTGGTGTTTCATCCGTAGAGCTGCCGTGTTTCACCTACGTGAACGGATGGAGCAGCTGTGTTGCCACTAGGTTTCGTCCCGCGCACCAGCGGTTTTCCGGCGCTGTGAGCACGGTGTTCGGGAAATCGGGCATTCGTTACCGCGCACGAGGAGTCGGCAAACTTCCGGGGTGTGACCGCCCTCGCACCGAGGGCGGCGGCGATCGAACGAGCACCCTCGGCGCACCTCGTGGATGGAACGCCGCGGGCGGCAACCTCTTTCGACCGGTCTCGGCGAGTGGAACGGCTCAGCCCAGCAGCGCGTCCACGAACGCGGCGGGCTCGAACGGAGCCAGGTCGTCAGCCCCCTCACCGAGCCCGACCAGCTTCACCGGCACGCCCAATTCGTGCTGGACCTGGAAGACGATGCCGCCCTTCGCCGTCCCGTCGAGCTTGGTCAGCACGACGCCTGTGATATCGACCACTTCGGCGAACACCCTGGCCTGGGTCAGTCCGTTCTGCCCGACGGTCGCGTCCAGCACGAGCAGGACCTCGTCGACGGCTGCCTTCTTCTCCACGACGCGCTTGACCTTACCCAGCTCGTCCATCAGACCCGTCTTGGTGTGCAGCCGACCGGCCGTGTCGATCAGCACCACGTCGACGCCGTGCTCGACGCCCGCGGCCACCGCGTCGAACGCGACCGCGGCCGGGTCGGCGCCCTCGCGGCCGCGGACGGTGTCGGCGCCGACCCGCTCGCCCCAGGTCTGCAACTGGTCGGCGGCCGCGGCGCGGAAGGTGTCGGCCGCGCCGAGCAGCACCCGGCGGCCGTCGGCCACGAGCACGCGGGCGAGCTTTCCGGTGGTGGTGGTCTTACCGGTGCCGTTCACGCCGACCACGAGCAGGATCGACGGGTGATCGGGATGCGGCAGCGCGCGCACCGAGCGGTCCAGCTCCGGTCGCAACTGCTCGATCAGCACGTCGCGCAGCACGGCACGCGCCTGGTCGGTGGTCCGCACGCTGCGTGCCGCCATCTCCGAGCGCAGCCGGGAGACGACAGCGGTGGTGCTCGCGGTGCCGAGGTCGGCCAGCACGAGGGTGTCCTCCACCTCTTCCCACGAGTCGTCGTCCAGGTCACCGCCACCGAGCAGGCCGAGCAGGCTCTTGCCGACCGCGTTCTGCGAGCGCGACAGTCGTCCGCGCAGCCGGACCAGGCGGCCGGCGGTGGGCTCGATCTCCTCCAGCGCGACGGGTGCTTCCGCCCCCGCGGGCGTGTCGGGCGCGACGATCTCGGTGGCGGGTTCGGTCTCCGGCTCCGCGGTGTCGGTGGGCGGCTCGGCGGTCGCGTCCTCGGCCGTGGCCGGGCTCTCCTGGGTTTCCAGCTGGTCGGGCGCCTGAGCTGTCGTCTCGGCCGCCGGAGTGCCCGCCTCGCGCTCGGTGGCCGGCTCCACGACGTCCGGCGCGACGGACACGTCGGTGACGTCCGCGTCCGGCAACGGAACGTTGGTGATGCCGCGTTTGGGCGCGTCGCGTGGAATCGCGGCGTCGTCGCCGACGTGCGGCTGTCCTTCGGTGTCGGTGCGCTCGACCGGTTGCGGTTCGGTCGCCGCGCCGCCCCGGCTGAAGGTGAATCCGCCGGACGCGGCATAACCACCGGACCGGTCGGTCACCTCTTTCTCCTGCGTGGGCGGAGTCAGCGACACGCGGCCACGCTTGTACCGGACGAAACCGGCGACGAGCACGACGAGCAGCAGTGCGGCGACCGCGGCGATCAGGATCCAGACTTCAGGACTCACGCGGACCATCCTTGCAGACCGACCGTCACGGGATCGGCCCCGAGCCGCACCCGGCGCGCGCGTCGCGCGCCGGGGCCGGGGGCGCGAACTCGGCGAACATCGCAGGTGCGGGGCCGAGGGCAGGTGCGAGCGGGCACCGACACAGCCCTCCAGATTTCTTGTCCTGCGGAACTTCTCGCGAAGGGACAATAGGATCGGCGACGTGACCGATCGAAACGTGCTTGGGGGGCCGCTGGAAGAGTGCGGCACCGATCCTCTCACCGGCTTCTACCGGGACGGCTGCTGCAGTACCGGGCCGGAGGATCTGGGCAGCCACACCGTGTGCACCGTCGTCACGGCAGAATTCCTGGAGCATCAAGCTTCCATCGGAAACGATTTGAGCACGCCGCGCCCGGAGAACAATTTTCCCGGTTTGCAGCCGGGTGACCGATGGTGCGTGGTCGCCGTGCGATGGCTGCACGCGCACGAGGACGGCGTCGCCGCGCCCGTGGTGCTGGCCGCCACGCACGAGAACGCCCTGGAAGTGATCTCGATGGACATCCTGCGCAAGTATGCCGTCGACGTGCCCGACGACGTCAGCGACCTGCTCTGAGCCACCGGTAACACCTACGGCGGTGCGCAGCGCGGACCACCGGCTCACCCGAATAGCGGGCCGGTGTCCGATCGGTTCGTGGCGCAGTAGAGAACCGATTGGCACAAATGCGCCATTCGGCTCAGCGCGCCGCCGCGATGCGCCGGCGATGAGCTTTCTGACGACATGCCGCCGAGCAATATCTCGCCCGTCGGCCCGTCCCAGCGCGGGACAACGCCGCGTGACACACCGGGCAGCTGTCGGCTTCACTTTCGTTACGATCGACAGTTTCGTTACGGACTTCGGCCACCGCATCCCGTTTCGTCACCATCAGCCCTACCGGCTCCGCACGCAGCGCGTCCAGCACGATGGCGGCGCTACGGTCCATGCCGCCCCGCGCCTTCCGGAGCCGTTGGATCGCAACGCATCCGGTGAAGATCGCCAGCACGTCGTCGAGTTCGATGTCGGCCCGGACCGCCCCGTCGCGCTTGGCCGCCACGAGCAGGGCGGCCAACGCGTCGTGGAAACGTGCCCCCGCGCTGCGCAAAAGCGCACGAGGCCAGCCGTCGTCGGACTGAACGATGTCGCATAACGCCTGGTTGTCCGGCGTTGTGGTGATCACCGCGGTGCAGAAGTCGAAGAAGGCGGCGCCCGGATCCGGCGCGGCGAGATGGTCTGCGGCCATCTTCGCCAACCGGTCGACGCGCTGCTGCATAACCGCTTCCAACAGTGCGGCTTTCGTGGGGAAGTGCCGGTAGACGGTGCCCGCGCCGACACCCGCCCTGCGGGCGACCTCGACGAGCGACACGGAGGCGCCCTGCTCCGCGAAGGCGCGTTGCGCGGCAGCCAGCACGAGGGCGCGATTGCGGCGGGCATCGGCTCGCGACGTCGCGCCCTGGGCGAGCGATGCGGTCATTTCGTTACGGCCTTCCGTTGAGCAGCCTGGTCAATCGGGTCGAGGCACCCGTATCGTTCGAATCCGGGTCAACCAACCCGATTTTACCGAGCAGAGAAGGCGGAGCATGTCCCCTCAGCACAACCTCATCCTGGTCACCGGCGCCACCGGCAAGCAAGGCGGCGTGACCGCCAGGCGACTGCTGGCCGACGGCAGGGCGGTGCGCGCGCTGGTCCGCGACGCGCAGTCGCCCGCCGCGCGGGAGTTGGCCGCGGCGGGCGCGGAACTCGCCGTCGGCGACTTCGACGCCCCCGAGACCTTGTCCGCGGCGCTGGCCGGCGTCAGCGGACTGTTCCTGGTCCCGCCCGCCGCGTACGGCCCCAAAGGCTGGGATGTCGAATTGGAAGCCGCGCGCGGAGAAGCCGTCGTGGACGCCGCGCGTGCGGCCGGTGTGTGGCAGATCGTGTTCACCGGCATCGCGTCGATGGGCGACGACGTCTCGTGGGGCGCCAGGGGCAAGAAGCGCATCGAAGACGCCGTCATCGCCAGCGGCGTGCGGTACACCCTGCTGCGCCCGGTGCGCTTCATGGAGAACTACCTGCTGCGCACGTCCCCCGTCGACGGCATCTTCGACGGCGTGCACCGGCACCTGTTCCCGGCCGAAGGTCCGATGAAGGTCATCGCCGTCGCGGACATCGGCGATATCGCCGGTCTCGCGTTCGCCGACCCGGATCGCTTCCACGGCCGCGTCCTCGAACTCGCGGGCGATGTGCTCGTCCCGCCCGCGGCCGCCGCGGCGATCAGCGCCGCTACCGGGCATCAGGTGCGCTACCACGAAGTCACCGAAGCCGAGTCGGACGCGCTCGGCGAGGAGATCGGCAATACGTGGCGCCTCATGCGCCACACCGGCGGCTGGCGCGCCGACGTCGACGAGATCCGCGAGATCCACCCCGGGCTGCGCACGTTCGACACTTGGCTCGCCGAGACCGGAGCGGCGCAGATCAAAGCGCTGCTCGACCACGAAAACGCGCGCGTCGCAGGGTGATTCGAGGCGACTATTCGCCCTGTTCAACGGGATGATCGTGCGGCGAGGCGTACCTGGCCTTCCCGCACGCCGCGGGTGACCGCGCGGCGCGGCTCAGCCCGCCGCGCCGACCGGGGCCAGGTTCTCCCCGCGCAGCCGCTGGGAGATCACCTGGGTGATGCCGTCGCCCCGCATGCTGACACCGTAGAGCGCGTCGGCGATCTCCATCGTCGGCTTCTGGTGGGTGATGACGATCAGCTGGCTCTTCTCCCGCAACTGCTCGAACAGGCCGATCAGGCGGCGCAGGTTGGTGTCGTCGAGCGCGGCCTCGACCTCGTCCATCACGTAGAACGGCGAGGGCCGGGCGCGGAAGATGGCCACCAGTAACGCGACCGCGGTCAGCGACTTCTCCCCACCGGACAGCAGCGACAGCCGCTTGACCTTCTTGCCCGGCGGACGCGCCTCCACCTCGATGCCGGTGGTGAGCATGTCCGAGGGGTCGGTGAGCAGCAGCCTGCCCTCGCCACCGGGGAACAGTTTCGCGAACACCTCGACGAACTCGCGTTCCACGTCGGCGTATGCCTCGGTGAACACCTGGAGGATGCGGGCATCGACCTCGGCGACCACGTCGAGCAGATCCTTGCGCGCGCTCTTGACGTCCTCGAGTTGCGTGGCCAGGAAGTTGTACCGCTCCTCCAGCGCCGCGAATTCCTCCAGCGCCAGGGGATTCACCTTGCCCAGGGTGGCGAGATCCTTCTCCGCACGCTTGGCGCGACGTTCCTGGGTCTGCCGGTCGTAAGGCATCGGCGCGGGTTCGCTGACTTGCTCGCCGCGCTCCTTGGCCTGTTCGTATTCCTGCAGCTCCAGCGCCGAGGGCGGCAGCGGCACGTCCGGACCGTACTCGGCGATCAGGTCGTCCAGCGCGATGCCGAACTGCTCGGCGATGGTCGCCTCCAGTTGCTCGATGCGCAGCGCCGCCTGAGCCTTCGCCACCTCGTCCCGATGCACCGCGTCGGTGAGCTGGGAAAGCTGCGCGGTGAGCGCACGCACCCGCTCCTTGACCTGTTCCACCTGCGCGGCACACTCGGAGCGCTTGCGCACCAGTTCGTCCCGGCGCGCGCCCGCCTCGGCGACCACGCGCTCGAGTTCGCCCGCGATCTTCGCGCCGGATTCGGCGACGGCGGCGGCCACCTCCGCCGCCTTCTTGCGCGCGGCCTGGGCGCGCTCGGCCCTGGCCCGGGTCTCCCGCTCGGCGCGCGCGGCCCGGCGCAGCGAGTCCGCCTTGCCGCGTACCGATTCCGCTCGTTCCTCGGCCGTGCGCACGGCGAGCCTGGCCTCGACCTCCATCGCCCGCGCCTCGGCCAGCGCGGCCGCCGCCTCCTCCCGCGCCCGGCCCGCGGACTCGGTGCCCGCCGCGCCCGCACCGTCGGCATCGACCTCGGCCTGCTCGAGTTCCGCGTGGCGCAGGCGGTCTTCCAGTTCGGCGAGCGAGGCGAGTGCCTCTTCCCGGCTCGTCTCCGCGTCGTCGCGCTGGCCGACCAGCCGTTCGCTGTCCGCGTGTGCGGTGCGGGCGGTCTGGCCGAGCCTGCCCAGCCGCTCGTAGATCGCCACCAGCGCCTGGTCGGATTCGTGCAGGGCGAGCAGCGCGTGGTCGACGGCGTCCTTGCGATCGGCTTGCTCTTCGAGCGCGCCGGACAGCGCGGCCTCGAGTTCCTCGGCGCGCCGCTGCGCCGCGACCAGTTCGGTCCGGGCGGCGTCGATGTCGGCCTGGATCTCCAGCTGGCTGGGCGCGCGATCGGAACCGCCCAGCAGCCAGCCGTTTCCGGCGAGATCGCCGTCGCGGGTGACCACGCGCAGCTCGGGCCGCACCGCGACCAGCGCGCGGGCGGCGGGCAGATCGTCGGCCACGGCGATCCCCGCGGTGAGCGCCGCGATCGCGCCGCGCACCGTGTCGGGGCACTCCACCACGTCGACCAGCCAGCGGGCGCCGTCGGGCAACGCGCCCGGCTGCGGCCGATCGGTGCGCTCGGCGCCGAAGACGACGGCGGCGCGGCCACCGTCGGCGTCCTTGAGCGCCTGGATCGCGGCGTGCGCGGACTCGCCGGTGTCGGCGGCGACGGCGTCGGCCAGCGGGCCGAGCGCGGCGGCGACCGCGGCCTCGAAGCCGCCGTGCACACGCAGCAGCGCCGAGAGCGGGCCGAGCAGACCTTGTTCGCGGTGCTCCACCAGCCAGGCGACGCCGTCCCGGCGCGCCAGGTTCATGCCGAGCGCCTCGATCCGCGCGCCGAGCGATGCGACTCGCTTGCTCGCGTCGCGGTCCTGTTCACGCAGTTCGGTGACCCGCTGATCGGCCAGTTCCAGCGCCTGTACCGCGTGCTCGTGCTGGGCGTCCAGACCGGCCTCGCCCGCGTCGAGTTCGGCGAGTTCGGCTTGCACCGTGTCGAATTCGGCTTGGGCGGCCTCGCCGCGGTGACGGGCGTCGGCGATGGCGACCGACAGTCGCGCGATCTCCGCGTCCACCGACTGCGCCCTGGCCCGCAGGGTGTCCACCTTGCCGGACAACCGGGCCACGCCCTCGCGCCGGTCGGCGATCGCCCGCACGGCGGCCAGGTGCGCCTGCTCGGCGGCCTTGGCGGCGTATTCGCGTTCGGCCAGCTGGTCTCGGGCCGCCTCCAAGGTCTCCGCGGCGATCTCCACCGCTTCGCGCAGTTCGGCCTCCTCGGCTTCGACCCGGGCGGCCTCGGCCTCGAGCTGCTCGGGGTCGCGGCCGGCGCTGACCGGAGCGGCGGTGTCCAGGTGCCGCGCCCGGTCGCCGGCGATGCGAATGGTCGCGTTGACCCGTTCGGCGAGCGCGGAGAGCTGGAACCACAGCTGTGCGGCGGCCTCGGCGCTCGGCGTCAGCCGGGACAGCTGGAATTCCTGCTGCGCCAGCGCCGCGTTGGCGGCGTCCAGCTCGGAGTGCACGGTGATCTGCTGCTCGCGCGCGTACGCTTCCTTGCTCTGCTGGCTCGCCAGCTCTTCGCGCCGGGTGACCAGATCGTCGGCGGCCAGCCGCAGCCGGGCGTCGCGCAGGTCCGCCTGCACGGTCTGCGCCCTGCGCGCCACCTCGGCCTGCCTGCCCAGCGGTTTGAGCTGGCGGCGCAGTTCGGTGGTGAGGTCGGTCAGCCGGGCCAGGTTGGCCTGCATAGCTTCGAGCTTGCGTACCGCTTTTTCCTTGCGTTTGCGGTGCTTGAGCACACCGGCGGCCTCCTCGACGAACGCGCGGCGGTCCTCCGGGCGCGACTCCAGGATGGCCGACAGCTGACCCTGCCCCACGATGACGTGCATCTCGCGGCCGATACCGGAGTCGCTGAGCAGTTCCTGCACGTCCATCAGGCGGCAGGAGTTGCCGTTGATCTCGTATTCGCCCGCGCCGTCGCGGAACATGCGCCGGGTGATGGACACCTCGGCGTAGTCGATCGGCAGCGCGCCGTCGGAATTGTCGATGGTCAGCGTGACCTCGGCGCGGCCGAGGGGGGCGCGGCCCGCCGTGCCCGCGAAGATCACGTCCTGCATCTTGCCGCCGCGCAGCGCCTTCGCGCCCTGCTCGCCCATCACCCAGGTGAGCGCGTCGACGACGTTCGATTTGCCCGATCCGTTGGGACCGACCACACACGTGATGCCCGGTTCCAAGCGCAGGGTCGTCGCGGACGCGAAGGATTTGAAGCCCTTCAACGTCAGGCTCTTCAGGTGCAAGTTCGACGACCTTTCCGTGTTCTGCCCGGTCGGCGTTTCGCGTCGCGGCAGCGCATCCGGCGACCTGTCATGGTATCCGTCGCGTACCGGGAGCCTCCGGGGCCCGACGGCGTGCGCGGCCGAGTGGTGGTTCGGCGATATCCGTAGGTTATCGACTCGCCGCCGGTTCGCGCGCATTTCGATGTGCTCGAGGTTTGCCCACATGGGCGGCGGCACTGTCGGTCGGCGTCCGCGCCGTGACCCACTCAGCCCTCGTGCCGCGACCCCGGAAACGCTCGCCGGCACTCGGCCGGCCACCGGTACCCTCCCCACCCGTGGGTCCGCCGATTCCGCGCGGTCTCGAACTGGCACTGACGCCACCCCCTCCGGCCACATACGATCCCTCTGATTCGCCAGCGGAATTTCGGGAGCGCACCACGATGTCTGCCCCCTCACCAGGGACAAGTACCCGGTTCCGCCTTGCCCGGATCGCGGGGCTGGTCCTCGGCAGCCTGCTGCTATTGCACGCCTGTGAACGCAGCAAGAGCGCGTTGCTGAGCGATGTGCGGGTGGAGGTCGCGATCGCGGCCGCCTTCGGTGCGGCCGCGCTGGGCGCGGCGTGGTTCGAGATCAAACTGCGGGCGCAGGAGCAGGACGCGGACCCGCCGTGGGACGACGACGCGGAAGCCGAAACTCCCAGTTCTGGGAATTTTTCCGGTCGAGCCGGGCGATCCGCCGACCCCGCGTACGGCAGGGACGAGCGGGCCGGACGCACCGGAATCGGCGCGCGGTCGGCGCCCATGGCTCACTTCGAGGACGAGGACCTGCCCGAACCCGCGGAAACCCCGAGGCGCGCGGATCTCGTCGCCGGGATTGCGCGGACATTGCGGATCACCCGCTCCGGCGCCTCGGACGACCGGCAGCCGCTGCTCCCGCTGGGCGCGGTGACGAAATGGATGCGCCGCGTCCACCCCCACGACGACATCGAGCCCGGCGAACTCGACGACCATGACGAGACGGAGCAGATCACCCGCGGCGAGACCGGCGAACTCGTCATCGAATCCGGCACGCGAACGGTGCGGGCCAAGATCTCCCGCTCCGGCGACCTCGTCCTGCACGGCCGCCGACACGGTGAGGCGCGGTCGGAATGGAAGTGGACGTTCCCCGCGGACGTCTTCCCCGCCATCCGCGGCGCACTCGGCGACGGGCGCGGTGACCTGCTCGATCTGCTCGAGGACACCCTTCCGTGGCTGGACGCCGCCGCCCGCCACGACCCGGGTGCGTGGCTGCGCGCTCACGACATTCCCGCGAAGTATCAGGAGAAAGGCGTCAGCGCCACCCAGGACACCCGGGAACTTCCCGTGCTCCAGCCGGGGCGTCCACCGCAGCCGCCCCACGCGAGCAGATCCCACCGGAAGCCGCCGAACGACGCGGCCGGCGCACGGGAGGCCCGCGCGTCCGCGAAAGCCTCCGACGACCATGACCACCGCGGAAAACCCGCTGCGACACGATCCCGCGAGTCCCTGTCCGCGCACGGCGAAACTCGCTCCACCCGGCGCGGAGCCGCCGACCCACCGTCCTCGTCCCGGCGCACCGATACCGATCGACGAACTCGCGGCGACAAACCCCGGCCCACCGGACAAGCGAACCGTCCGGCCGACGACTACGGTTCGCCCGCGCCGTCGCGCCGTCGCCGTGACGAATCCGAACCCACTCGGCGCGGCGATCGGCTCCCGCGCGGCGGCGGGACGGATTCACACCCGCGCCCTACACCCGGCCGCCCCGAACTGCCGAGACGTCGGCAGCAGGACGGGCACGGCACAACACCCGTCGCTGGACATCGCGACGACTACGACGAAGCGGATGCCCGATGGCCGCGAGCGAACCGGCGATCGGGGCGTGGCCAGGAGCCCACGAACTTCGAGTCCGAGACCGGCCGACGAGAGCGACCCGATACTCCCTACCGCGACCGCCCCACCCCATCCGACCGAGCACCGGAACAGACCTACGACCAACCACCCAGCCGCCGCCATCGCGACGACCAGCGGTCACGCCGCGATACCTCGCTTCCCCCGCACGAGTCCTCGCGGCGCAGATGGTAGGACACGAAAGCGGCGCTGTCACTCGATGTTCCGGGTGACAGCGCCGAGGAATGACGCTCAGCTCGCGCGGTGGGTGAATCGGCCGTTCTCGAAGCCGGCCACCATGCGGAACGCCAGGACGGCGCCCCACGGGCCGATCACCCAGACCGGCCAGAAGTAGGTCAAGGCGCCGACGCTGAGCGAGATCGCGCCCCAGATGACCAGCACCAGCGCGCTCACGGCCAGCCAGGTGCTGCCCTCGATGCGCTGCCAGATCGGGATGCGCGGGCGTGCGGAGGCCGGTGCGCCCGCGTCCTTGCTCAGTTCGGGCAGATCGGACAACACCCCGCGCAGGTCCTCCCGGTCGGTGGTGGCGTACACCTGGGCGACGCGCTGGTCGTATTCGGGCAGATCGATCCGCCCGTCCGCCATATGCCTGCCGAGCAGGCGCACCACGGCGTCGCGTTCGGCATTCGAGGCGCGGGTGCCGGTGGAGATGTCCATGCCTGGTCCTATCGACGGGTTCCACCCTCCATAGTGGAATATGACTTAAGCATAACCCTCCAAAGTGGAATGTCAACCCCTGCCGTGATTCCGCGCCGAAACTCGAGACTTCCCGCGATCCGGCGGTAGTGTTCGCACCGAGAACAACTGTATGGACAGGTGTTCAGCTCGCGGGTCCATGAAACGTCCGGATCCGCGTCCCGAGAACTCGCTCAGGAGGCACAGGTGTCGGAAACCGTCCGCGGGATCGTGGCCCGCAGCAAAGGCGCACCGGTCGAGCTCGTCGAAGTGGTAATCCCCGATCCGGGCCCGCACGACGTGGTGGTGCGGGTGCAGGCGTGCGGGGTCTGCCACACCGACCTGCACTATCGCGAAGGCGGCATCACCGACGACTTCCCCTTCCTGCTCGGCCACGAGGCGGCGGGCGTGGTGAAAGCCGTCGGCGCCGCGGTAACCCACGTGGCCGAGGGTGACTATGTGATCCTCAATTGGCGCGCGGTCTGCGGCGAGTGCCGGGCGTGCAAGCGCGGCAAGCCCTGGTACTGCTTCGACAGCCGTAACGCGAGCAACAAGATGACGCTCGCCGACGGGACCGAGCTGACTCCCGCCCTCGGCATCGGCGCGTTCGTCGACAAGACCTTGGTACACGAAGGCCAGTGCACGAAGGTCGATCCGGCCGCCGACCCGGCGGTGGCGGGCCTGCTCGGCTGCGGGGTGATGGCGGGCATCGGCTCGGCGATACACACCGGCAACGTCTCGATCGGCGACACCGTCGCGGTGATCGGCTGCGGCGGCGTCGGGGACGCGGCCATCGCCGGAGCCCGGCTGGCGGGCGCGCGCACGATCATCGCGGTGGACCGCGACGCCCGGAAACTGCGGTGGGCCACGGATTTCGGCGCCACCCACACCATCGACGCGAGCACCGAGGACGTGGTCGAGAAGATCCAGGAGTACACCGACGGCTGGGGCGCGGACGTGGTCATCGACGCGGTCGGACGGCCGGAGACCTGGCAGCAGGCCTTCTACGGTCGCGACCTGGCGGGCACAGTGGTCCTCGTCGGCGTGCCGACCCCGGAGATGACCCTCGAGATGCCATTACTGGACTTCTTCTCGCGCGGCGGCGCGCTGAAATCCGCTTGGTACGGCGACTGTCTTCCCGAACGCGACTTCCCCACCCTGATCGACCTCTACCGCCAGGGACGGCTGCCACTGGACCGCTTCGTCTCCGAGCGCATCGGGATCGACCAGGTCGAGCAGGCCTTCGCGAAGATGCACGCGGGCGACGTGCTGCGTTCGGTGGTGGTCTGGTGACCGTCCGCATCGACCGCGTCGTCACCTCCGGCGACTTCTGTCTCGACGGCGGAACCTGGGCGGTGGACAACAACATCTGGCTCGTCGGCGACGACGACGAAGTGGTCGTCATCGATGCCGCCCACGACGCCGATCCGATCGTCGCGGCGGTCGCCGGGCGCACCGTTCGCGCGATCGTATGCACCCACGGACACAACGATCACGTGACGGTCGCCCCCGAACTGGCCGAGCGCTCGGCGGCGCCGATCCTGCTGCATCCCGGCGACGAGCCGCTGTGGCGCATGACCCACCCGGACACGGCCTACCGGCCGCTGGCGGACGGCGATCGAATCGCCGTGTCGGACAGCGAGCTTCACGTCCTGCACACCCCCGGCCACTCCCCCGGTTCCGTCGCATTGCATCTGCCCGATGCGAAGGTCGTGTTCACGGGCGACACATTGTTCGCCGGTGGACCCGGTGCGACCGGCCGATCGTTCTCCGATTTCGGCACGATCATCGAGTCGATTCGCGAACGCCTGCTGACGCTTCCGGAGGAGACCACGGTCCATACCGGGCACGGCGATTCCACCACCATCGGCGCGGAGAAACCCTTCCTCGCCGACTGGATCGCCCGCGGCCACTGACCGCCGCGGGCGGCACCCGGCGCCGCCCGCGGCGGCACCGCGCGGATCAACCGGGGAACCGGCGATCCAGCTCCAGGTTCAACCGGA
Source organism: Nocardia sp. NPDC051900 (assembly GCF_044452545.1). Lineage (NCBI taxonomy): Bacteria > Bacillati > Actinomycetota > Actinomycetes > Mycobacteriales > Nocardiaceae > Nocardia > Nocardia sp. NPDC051900. Next base: position 222,206 of record NZ_JBITBU010000008.1, read on the forward strand.
GCACCTCGACTCGCGGCTCGCCGAGGAATCCCAGCGTCCGGCCGCTGGTGTGCTCGGCGACCAGCGCGCGCACCTGCTCTTCGGAAATCCCGCGCGCCTTCGCGACCCGGGACACCTGGATGGCCGCGTACTCCGGCGAGATGTTCGGGTCCAGCCCACTCCCGCTCGCGGTGACGGCATCGGCGGGCACCGCCGGATCGGCGGGCGCGTCGCCGTGGATCGGGACGACTCGCCCGGCGGAATAGTCCCGTCCCGGTTCGGCGCATTCGACCCGGACGCCGCGATAGGCGGCGACGAAGGGCTGCGCCGGGCACGCCTCGTTGACGCTGACGACCTGGACGGGATGCGAAACGTCCCCGTCGGCGTCACGCGGTCCGATCACCGAGAGCACCGCGCCCACACCGCCTTTCGTGCAGAACGGTCGACTGCCGTCGACCCCCTCACGGTCGCCGACCTCCTTGCTGCGGGCGCAGATCGTGGTGAGCAGGCTCGCGCGTGCCGGAGTGTCGACGATGTCCTCCGGTCCGAGATTGCTCGCCGCGGTGGACCGAGGATCGTAGCCGTCACCGGCGGCGGAAGGGCGGCTCTGGAAGTACCGCACCAGGGCCGCACCGTCGGATCCGGTGAACGATTGCCCGATCAGGCCGGACCCCACGGTCGTTCCGTCGACGGCGACCAGCGACCCGTCCGCTTTCTCGTGCAGGCCGGGCAGCTGGGCCACCGCGAAAACGGCCAGTGGGTAGACGATTCCGGTGATCGCCGTGAGCGCGAGCAACGCGCGCAGGGCGGCGAGATGCTGCCGGATCCAGGTTGAAAGGCGCATGTCAGGACATCCCGGGGAGGAACTGGACCACGAGGTCGATGAGTTTGATGCCGAGGAACGGCGCGATGATGCCGCCGAGCCCGTAGACGGTCAGGTTGCGGCTCAACAGTTTCGACGCGTTCGACGGCCGGTAGCGCACACCGCGCAGCGCCAGCGGGATCAGCGCCACGATGACGACGGCGTTGAAGATCACCGCGGACAGGATCGCCGACTGTGGACTGGCCAGCCGCATGACGTTGAGCAGGTCCAGGCCGGGAAACAGCGTCACGAACAGGGCGGGGATGATCGCGAAGTACTTGGCGATGTCGTTGGCGATGGAGAACGTCGTCAGCGCGCCACGCGTGATGAGCAGTTGCTTGCCGATCTCCACGATCTCGATCAGCTTGGTCGGATCGGAATCCAGATCGACCATGTTGCCCGCCTCTTTGGCGGCCGACGTTCCGGTGTTCATCGCGACGCCCACATCGGCCTGCGCCAGCGCGGGCGCGTCGTTGGTGCCGTCGCCGGTCATCGCGACCAGCCGTCCGCCCTCCTGCTCCCGCTTGATCAGCGCCAGCTTGTCCTCCGGCGTCGCCTCGGCGAGGAAGTCGTCGACCCCCGCCTCGTCCGCGATCGCCTTCGCGGTCAACGGGTTGTCGCCGGTGATCATCACCGTACGGATGCCCATGCTGCGCATCTCGTCGAACCGCTCGCGCATGCCCTGCTTCACCACATCCTTGAGGTGGATCACGCCGAGCACCCGGGCGGCGCCGCCGTCGACCTGGCCGACGACCAGCGGTGTGCCGCCCGCGGCGGAGATGCCGTCGACAGTGGCGCCGAGTTCCGCCGGCACCGAACCACCTTGGGATCGCACCCAATCGGTGACCGCGCTCGCCGCGCCCTTGCGCAGCAGACGGCCCTCGACGTCGACGCCGGACATCCGGGTCTGCGCGGTGAACTCCACCCACCGCGCGTGGCTCAGCTCGCCCGGTGTGCGCTCCCGCAGGCCGTAGGCCTGTTTAGCGTAGACCACGACCGAGCGGCCCTCCGGGGTCTCGTCGGCCAGGCTGGAAAGCTGTGCGGCGTCGGCCAGTTCCGCCTTGCTCACGCCGGGCGCCGGGACGAAGTCCGCCGCCTGGCGGTTGCCGAGCGTGATGGTGCCGGTCTTGTCCAGCAGCAAGGTGTTCACGTCTCCGGCCGCCTCGACGGCCCGCCCGGACATGGCGAGCACATTGCGCTGCACCAGGCGATCCATGCCCGCTATCCCGATCGCCGACAGCAGCGCGCCGATGGTCGTGGGGATCAGGCACACCAGCAACGAGACCAGCACGATGCCGGTGACGCCGTGCGCGTCCAGCGCCACGGTGTCCGGCACGCCCGGATTGTTCGACTTGCTGAAGATCGCCATCGGCTGCAGCGTGACCACCGCGAAGACGAAGATGATCGTCAACGCCGCCAACAGGATGTTCAGCGCGATCTCGTTCGGGGTCTTCTGCCTGCTGGCCCCCTCCACCAGGGCGATCATCTTGTCGATGAAGCTCTGTCCCGGTTCCTGCGTGATCCGGACGACGATCCGGTCCGACAGCACGGTGGTGCCGCCGGTCACCGCCGACCGGTCACCGCCGGATTCCCGGATCACCGGAGCGGATTCACCGGTGATCGCCGACTCGTCGACCGAGGCGATGCCTTCGACGACGTCGCCGTCACCCGGGATCACCTGCCCCGCCTCGACCACGACGTGATCACCGCGGCGCAAGTCCGGGGCCGCGACGCGTTCCTCGACCACCCGCGCGCCCGGCGACCACTCGACCAGTCGCCGCGCGACGGTGTCGGTCTTCGCCTTGCGCAGCGTGTCGGCCTGCGCCTTGCCGCGCCCCTCCGCGACGGCCTCGGCCAGGTTCGCGAAGATCACCGTGAGCCACAGCCATACGACGATCGCCCAGGCGAAGAAGGTCGGGTCCGCCAGCGCGAGCACGGTCGACCACACCGCGCCCAGTTCGACGATCAGCATCACCGGGTTGCGCCACAGCGTGCGCGGATCGAGCTTGCGTATCGCGTCCGGCAACGAGGTCAGCAGCATCTTGGGGTCGAGCACGCCGTTCGGGACACTCTTGCCCCGTGGCCGCTCGGGCTCGGCCTGTGCCGAGACGTTCTCATCGATCGCGGGACTCGACATGTCAGTGGATTCCTTCGGCGAGCGGCCCGAGCGCCAGCGCGGGCAGGAAGGTGAGCGCGACCAGGATCACCGTCACGCCGACGACCATGCCGACGAACTGCGGACGATGGGTCGGCAGCGTGCCGATCGATGCGGGAGTGGTGCCCTGCCGCGCGAGCGAACCGGCCAGCGCGAGCACGAAGATGATCGGCAGGAAGCGCCCGAACAGCATGGCCAGGCCCAGCGCGGTGTTGTACCACCCGGTGTTGCCGGTCAGGCCCGCGAAAGCGGAGCCGTTGTTGTTGGCGGCCGAGGTGAACGCGTAGAGCACCTCCGACAGTCCGTGCGGCCCGGAGTTGAGCATGCTCGCGCGCTGCCCCGGCATCGCCATCGCGGCGGCCGTGCCGACCAGCACGATCAGCGGGCTGATCAGGAAGTACGACGCGGCGAGCTTGATCTCGCGCGGCGTGATCTTCTTGCCCAGGTACTCCGGGGTGCGACCGACCATGAGGCCCGCGACGAACACCGTGATCACCGCCAGGATCAGCATGCCGTACAGGCCCGACCCGGTGCCGCCCGGCGCGACCTCGCCCAGCTGCATGTTGAACATCGTCATCAGACCGCCGAGGCTGGTGTAGGAATCGTGGAACGAATCGACCGCGCCGGTGGAGGTCAGGGTGGTCGCCCCGGCGAAGGTGGCCGAATTCGCCACACCGAAGCGCTGTTCCACGCCCTCCATCGAGGAGCCGATCGCGGTCGGCACCGTGCCGTGGTGCTGGAGCTGGAACAGGTTGGTCAGCGTGACGCTGAACAGTGCGATCGTCCCCATCACCGCGACGATCGCGTAGCCCTGCTTGCGGCTGCCCACCATCCGGCCGAAGGTGCGCGGCAGCGAAAAGCTGATCACGAGCAGCAGGAAGATCTCCACCCAGTTGGTCCAAGTGGCCGGGTTCTCGAACGGATGCGCGGAGTTGGCGTTGTAGAAGCCGCCGCCGTTGGTGCCGAGTTCCTTGATCGCCTCTTGGCCGGCGACCGGGCCGCCCGTGATGGTCTGCTCGGTGCCGCCCAGCGTGTGCGCCACCTGGTCGTGCAGGTGGAAGTTCTGGATCGCCCCGCCCGCCACCAGCACGAGGGCGAAGACGAACGCGATCGGCAGCAGGATGCGCAGCGTGCCGCGCACCAGGTCCACCCAGAAGTTGCCGAGGTCACCGGTGTGCCTGCGACCGAACCCGCGCACCAGCGCCACGGCCACCGCCATGCCGACCGCCGCCGAAACGAAGTTCTGTACGGCGAGCCCGGCCATCTGCACCAGGTGCCCTTGAGTGGATTCACCGGAGTAGTTCTGCCAGTTCGTGTTCGTCACGAAGCTGACCGCGGTGTTCCACGCCAGCGCGGGCGTCATCTCGGTGCCCGGATCGTTCAGGTGCAGGGGCAACTTGCCTTGCACGAGCTGGAAGAAGAAAAGGAAGAGAATGCCGACCGCCGAGAAGGCCAGCACACTGCGCGCGTACACGGGCCAGGGCTGCTCGACTTCGGGATGCGCGCCGATCGCGCGATAGACGAGACGTTCGACGCGAGAATGCGCACGTCCCTCGTAGACCCGGTACATGTAGTCGCCCAGCGGCACGTGTACCAGCGCGAGCGCCAAGATCAGGGAGGCCACGAAGGCGATCCCCGCGGTTGTCGTGCTCACTCAGAACCTCTCGGGAAACAGCAGCGCCGCGACCAGGTAGACCGCGACGCCTGCGGCGAGAACGAGACCGATCAGGTTGGCGGTCACAACTTCTCCACCCCGCGCTGGACCAACCCCAGCAGCGCGAACGCCGCCACGGTGAGCGCGGTGAACACCACGACCGACATAACTCGACAACCTCCATCCGCGCGCCGGGCTTCGGCGCGACAGAGCGAGTGAAGCGCCCCGATAGCGCGTCCGGTCGTTTCCTGACGACTTCTTGACGCACCGGCACCGGGCATTTGCGGTTCGTTGACGGGCCCGCGATGCCCGCAAGTATGGCGTCAAGGAACGCGGACGGACCGTCAACACACCGTAAAAATCGAGGTCGGCCCGCCTGGCGGCGGTAGAAGTGGAGAGCCGGCCAGGCGGGACGATTCCAGCGCGACCGGCGCCGGGAAGGAAGAGAGGATCGCAATGTCGGCAGTGATCTTTGTCGTCGCATTCGTCTGCTGCGCGCTGGTCATTCGCGCAGTCGGCGCTCGTGCGCAGACGCCGCGGCTGCGACCGGTGCGGATCAAGGCCGATGATGTGCGGCGGTGACGTGGGGCAGCGCGCCGGGACGACCCAGGGGTGTTCGGCCGGGGCGGCGCGACGCGCGATGATGAAGGCGTGAAACGCGGTCAGCTGCGTATCTACCTCGGCGCCGCGCCGGGAGTCGGCAAGACCTACGCCATGCTCGGCGAGGCGCACCGGCGACTGGAGCGCGGTCGCGACGTGGTGGCCGCGGTGGTCGAAACACACGGCAGGGAGAAAACCGCGGAACTGCTCGATGGCATCGAACGCATCCCCCCGAAGCTGATCGAATATCGCGGTAGCACGTTCCAGGAAGTCGACGTCGAGGCGGTGTTGCGCCGCGCCCCCGCGGTGGTGCTGGTCGACGAGCTGGCGCACACCAACGTGCCCGGCAGCACGCACGAGAAGCGCTGGCAGGACGTGGCGCAGCTGCTCGACGCGGGGATCGACGTGATCTCCACGGTCAACGTGCAGCATCTGGAGAGCCTCAACGACGTCGTGGAGCAGATCACCGGCATCCAGCAGCGCGAGACGGTGCCCGACGCCGTGGTGCGCGGGGCGGACCAGGTGGAGCTGGTCGACATCACACCGGAAGCGCTGCGCCGCAGGCTCTCCCACGGAAACGTCTACGCCGCCGAGAAGATCGACGCGGCGCTGCGGAACTATTTCCGCGCGGGAAACCTCACCGCGCTGCGCGAACTGGCGCTGCTGTGGCTGGCCGATCAGGTCGACGCCGCGCTCGCCAAGTACCGGGCCGACCACAAGATCACCGAACTATGGGAGGCGCGCGAGCGCGTCGTGGTGGCGGTGACCGGCGGTCCGGAATCGGAGACGATCGTGCGCCGGGCCGGCCGGATCGCCACCAAATCCAGCGCCGACCTGGTGGTCGTGCACGTGGTGCGCGGCGACGGCCTGGCCGGGGTCTCCACCGAGCGGCTGGCCCGGCTGCGCGAGCTTGCGGCCAGCCTGGACGCCTCCCTGCACACCGTCACCGGCGAGGACGTGCCCACCGCCCTGCTCGAGTTCGCCCGAGAGGCGAACGCCACCCAGCTGGTGCTCGGCACCTCCCGTCGCTCGCGGTGGGCGCGCATCTTCGATGAGGGCATCGGCTCCACGGTGGTGCAACGCTCCGGCAAGATCGACGTGCACATGGTGACGCACGAGGAGGCCCACCGCGGATTCCGGTACGCGGCCCTGCATCCGCGCCGCCCGGTGGCGGCGTGGCTCGCCGCCGTGGCCGTACCGGCCCTGGTGTGCGCGCTGAGCGCCGCCTACCTCGACGAGGTGCTGGATCTCGGCGGCATCAGTGCCGTGTTCGTGGTGGGCGTGGTCGCTGTCGCGCTGCTCGGCGGCGTCGTACCCGCCTCCTTCTCGGCGCTGCTGTCGGGCCTGCTGCTGAACTGGTTCTTCGCGCCACCCCGCTACAGCCTGACCATCGCCGAGCCGAACAGCTTCATCACCGTGGTGGTGCTGCTCATCGTCGCCGTCGCGGTGGCCGCGCTGGTCGATCTGGCCGCGAAACGAACCGCGCAGGCGCGCAAGGCCTCCCGGCAAGCCGAACTGCTGACCATGTTCTCCGGCGCGATCCTGCACGGCGCGGATCTGCCCCGGCTGCTCGAACAGATCAGGGAGGTGTTCGGGCAGCGCGCGGTCGCCCTGGTGTCGGGTGACCAGGTCCTCGCCGAGGTGGGAGTGGGCCCACCGCGGCGGCCCTCCGACGCGGACACCGTGGTCGAGGCGGGCGATGCCGTGCACTGGTTGCTGCTGGCCGGCCGCCCGCTGGCGGCCGCCGACCGTCCGGTGCTGAACGCGGTCACCAACCAGGCCGTCGCTCTGGTCCGGCAGGCTCGCCTGGCCGAGGAGGCCAGCGCCGCCGCGGCCCTGCTGGAGGCCGATCGCCTGCGGCGGGCGTTGCTCTCGGCGGTCGGCCATGACCTGCGCACCCCGCTGGCAGGCGCCAAAGCGGCGGTTTCCAGCCTGCGCAGCGACGACATCGAGTTCTCCCCGGAGGACACCGCCGAACTGCTGGAGACCATCGAGGAGTCGGTGGATCAGCTCACCGCGCTGGTCGGCAATCTGCTCGACTCCTCCCGGCTCGCGGTCGGCGTGGTCACGCCGCAGGTGCGGCGGGTCTACCTGGACGAGGCGGTGCACCGCGCGCTGGTGAGCGTCGGGATGGGCGCGCGCGGGCTGCGGCGCGCGGCGATGGACCGGGTGCGGGTCGAGGTCGGCGACGTCTCGGTGCTCGCCGACAGCGGCCTGCTGGAACGGGTGCTGGCCAATCTGATCGACAACGCGCTGCGGCACGCCCCACGCGCGGGCACGGTCCGGGTCACCGCCGAACGCGCGGGCGACCGGGTCGCGATCGCGGTCGTCGACACCGGTCCCGGCGTACCGCACGGCACCGAGGAGCAATTGTTCGAGCCTTTCCAGCGGCGCGGCGACCGGGACAATACGACCGGCGTCGGGCTCGGCCTGTCGGTGGTGCGCGGGTTCGTCGAAGCGATGGGCGGCACTGTGCACGCCGAGCCCACACCCGGTGGAGGATTGACCATGCTGGTCGACTTGCCCGGCGGCGAGGCGCCGGACGCGAACGGCACGGGCGTGGCACACGAGACGACGAGCGCGGGTGAGTGAGGTGTCCGCGACGACACAGGAGGCGGCGGTTGTGACGAAGACGCCCGATGCGGTGGCGACGAAGGTGCTCGTGGTCGACGACGAACCGCAGATCGTGCGCGCGTTGCGAATAAATCTCTCGGTCCGCGGCTACGAGGTGATCACCGCGGCGACCGGCAGCGCGGGCCTGCGCGCGGCCGCCGACCGGCATCCGGACGTCGTGATCCTCGACCTCGGCCTGCCCGACATGGACGGCATCGAGGTGCTCGCCGGATTGCGCGGCTGGACCTCGGCGCCGGTGATCGTGCTGTCGGCGCGGACGGATTCCGCCGACAAGGTCGAGGCGCTCGACGCGGGCGCCGACGACTACGTCACCAAACCGTTCGGCATGGACGAACTGCTGGCCCGGCTGCGCGCCGCGGTCCGGCGCGGCGTCACCGATCCCGACGCCTCGGCGCCGGTGGTGACCACCGACTCGTTCACCGTCGACCTGGCCGCCAAGAAGGTCACCAAGCGCGGCGAGACGGTGCACCTGACCCCCACCGAGTGGGGCATGCTCGAAATGCTGGTGCGCAATCGCGGCAAGCTGGTCGGGCGGCGCGAACTGCTGCGGGAGGTGTGGGGGCCGTCGTACGCCACCGAGACCCATTATCTTCGGGTCTATCTGGCGCAATTGCGCCGCAAACTGGAGGACGACCCGTCACGCCCCAAGCACCTGCTCACCGAGGCGGGCATGGGATACCGGTTCCAGGAGTAATCCCGGCCACGGTCCGCCGACCGCGCGGAATGGCCCGTCCTCGCGCGGCGTTGCCAGGCCCGCGAACTGATTGCGACGACAATGGCAGGATCGAACCCATGGCTGAACAGACCGCTACATCCGTCACCGCCCCCGCGGCGCCGAGCGCGCCGGAGCCGACCACGTTGTGGGTCGAGCGCACCGGGACCAGGGCCTACACCGGCCGCAGCTCCCGCGGCGCCGAGGTCCTGATCGGTTCGCAGGGCGTCCCCGGTGTGTTCACCCCCGGCGAGTTGCTGAAGATCGCGCTCGCCGCCTGCTCCGGCCTGAGCGCGGACTTCCCCCTGTCGCGCAAACTCGGCGACAACTTCGACGCCACCATTCGCGTCTCCGGCGACGCCGACCGGGAGAACGAGGTCTACCCGCAGCTGGACGAAGTGTTCGAACTCGACCTCAGCGACCTCGACGAGGAGGCCCGTGAACGGTTGCTGGTCACCGTGCAGCGCGCGATCGACAAGGTCTGCACCGTGGGGCGGACGTTGAAAGCGGGATCGAAGGTGACGCTGTCGTTCGACATCGAGGCCTGATGGACGAGGCCGTTCGGTTGAGCGCCTGGGTGCACGGACTGGTCCAGGGCGTCGGTTTCCGCTGGTGGACCCGGTCCCGCGCGCTCGAATTGGGACTGGCCGGGCATGCGACGAATGCCAGGGATGGCCGCGTGCACGTGGTCGCCGAAGGTCCGCGACCGGCTTGCGAGCGGTTGCTGGCCCTCTTGCGTTCCGAGGACACACCTGGTCAGGTCAGGTTGGTTGTGGAAAGCTGGGAGCCCGCGCGGGGTGATTTGACCGGTTTCGAGGAGCGGTAGTGGTGGTTCGGGCGACGAGGGGGGCGCAGCGATGAGCACGCGAGATCCGGGTGACGAGCGCCGGGACGAGCCCGAGCGGCCGTCCGGTCCACAGCGCCCGGCCGAGGACCGGCAACCGCCGACGCCGCCATCCGGCGACGATCAGGACAGGTCGGCACCTGCCGCCGGTGGCGCCGACCGATCGACCCCCACGTCCGCATCGGGTGACGCCGATCAGCCCGAAAGCGACTGGTCGACGCCCACTTCAGTGCCATCGAGCGGGGGCGGTCCCGGCGATCGGCCGCCCGCCGCGCCCCCTCCTCGCCCCGGCAGTATCCAACGCCAAGAAGCGGGCGTGACCCGCCCCCGCCCGCCCACGGTGGCCGAGGCGCGAGCGCGCGACAAGGCGCGCAAGCGCGCCGAGGAAGTCCAGCGCGCGGCCGCCGCAGCCGAGGAGGCCAAGAAGCGCACCCGCAAACGCGTCATGATCGGCGGTGTCGCCATCGTCGGCGTCGCCGCCCTGGTCGGCGGCGGCTATCTGGCCTATCGCGCCTTGGCTGCCCCTGACCGGGTCACGGCCCAGTGCATGAAAACCGAGAACGGCCAAGAAATCGTGGTCGACGACTACTACTGCGGCGACGGCCGTCCTGGCTTCGTCAACGACACCGGCATCAATCCCGGTTTGATCATCCTCGGCGGCGGGCCGCAGTACCGCTACTACTACGGCGGCACCGGCACGATCGGCAAACCGCCCGTCGGCGGCACCACGATCAAGCCGAAGAGCGCCGAGATCAAGACCAAGAGCGGCACCACCATCCAGCGCGGCGGCCTGGGTAGCAAGAGCGGCGGAGGATCGTAGATGCGGCGTGTACGGGATACGCCCCGGCCGGGCTGGCAGCAGATCATCGAGAGCCAAGGCCTGGTCTACGGTGCCCCGGGGCGGGACGCGAGCGGTCAGCCGCGGCCGTACTGGGACGAGTCGGTGCACTACGAGTTCGAGATGTCGGAGATCCTCGCCTTGGAGGCCGACGTCGAACTCCTGCACTCGATGTGCCTGAACGCGGTGGAGCACATCGTGCTCACCGAGCGGTACGCCGATTTCGGCCTGCCCGAATGGAGTTGGGGCCCGATCGCCGAATCCTGGCGGCGTTCCGATCCGCACGTGTACGGGCGTTTCGACCTGCGCTACGACGCACGGCGTCCGGCGAAACTATTGGAGTACAACGCCGACACGCCGACCTCGCTGCTGGAGGCGGCCATCGTGCAGTGGCACTGGCTGACCGACCGCTACCCCGGCGGCGACCAGTGGAACTCGTTGCACGAGAAGCTGGTCGAGCGGTGGGGCGAGTTGCGCGACGTGCTGCCCACGTCGCAGCTGCACTTCACCTGGTCCGGCGCGGACGCCACCGGCGAGGACAACGTCACCACCGCCTACCTGCAGGAGACCGCGGCCGAGGCCGGTTTCGACACCATCGCGCTGCCGATCGAGGAGATCGGATTCGATTCCGAGCTGGAGCGTTTCGTCGACCTGGCGGAGGCTCCGATGGAGGCGGTCTTCAAGCTCTACCCGTGGGAGTGGGTGCTCGACGACGATTTCGGCAAACGCGTCGTGGACAGCCTGCCGGAGACCATGTGGATCGAACCGCTGTGGAAGACGCTGCTGAGCAACAAGGCGATCCTGGCGGTGCTGTGGGAGATGTACCCGGGTCACCCGAATCTGCTGCCCGCCTACCTCGACCAACCCAACGAGCTCACCGAGTACATCCGCAAACCGAAGCTGGGACGCGAGGGCGCCAACATGACGATCGTCGGCGCCGGACTGGAGACCGCGACCGGCGGCGTCTACGGCGAGGAAGGCTACGTGTACCAACTGCTCGATCCGCTCCCGGAATTCGATGACATGCGTCCGGTGCTCGGCGCGTGGATCGTCGGCGACGCCGCGGCGGGGCTGGGTATCCGCGAGACCGCGGGACTGATCACCGACGACGGCTCCGCATTCGTCCCGCATCGCATCGCCACCGACTGAGCATCGTCACCGTCAAGCACGAACCCATCTCGGCCGCATGCCGATCCATCTCGGAAGGATCAAGATGACCGCAGTCGCCCTGGAATCGGGGTACTGGAACTCGCTCGGCGAGGGCGTGGGCGCGATCGTCCTCTATGCCCTCGTCGGCTTGGTGCTCATGCTCGTCGGCTTCTACGCCATCGACCTGACCACGCCGGGCAAGCTGCGCAAGCTGGTGGTGGCGGGCAAGCCGAACGCCGTCATCGTCACCGCGGCGGGCATGATCAGCATGGCGTTCATCGTCGTGCTCGCCATCTTCGCCGTGGGCAGCGGCGGCAAGCTCTCCGAGGGCCTGATCGCCGCCCTGGTGTTCGGCCTGGTCGGCATTGTCGCGCAGGTCATCTCGGTGCGCGTCATCGAACGGGCGCTCGGCATCGACATCGGCGCCGCGCTGCACGCCGACACCTACACCACCGAGGTGCTCGTGGTGGCGGCCGCGCATTTCGCGCTCGGGCTCGTGGTCGCCTTCGCGATCCTGTAGGCGTCGTCACGGCGGTGCGTGGTGTCGGCAGGACGCTCGGTGCCCTGCCGACACCGCGTTCCGGAGTGCGGCCGATGGTTCAGTGCTCGTCGCCGTGGGCGAGACAGTACGCCGCCGCCGCGAGATATTGGCGACACTCCGGGCCGTGACCGGCGTGCACGCTGCGAATGAACAAGGCGCGATCCATGTCGAGATCCGTCGACGGCTCCGCGGAACAGTCCCGGTACCGGGTCCGCCACAGATCCTGTATGTCCAGCGATGTCTGCATCGTGCACCTCCCGTGCTGCGTATCAGTGCGAGAAGGCTTGCAATGTCCTTATATCGGGGGCATACCCGCTCCCGACCCGCGGCAATCGGTGCGGGTCATCGGGTCACCAACCGCCAGTCGTCGGGCAAGCGCGCCGCGGTGATCTGCGCGCCTTCTGCCTCGAGGTCGACGGTGGTCGCACCGAGCCGCAGCGCGCGCAGCGACACCTTGCCCCACCGCGCGGGCAGCTGCGGTCGAACGGTGAGCGTCCTGGTCGGCGCGTCGGGATCGAGCCCGAGGAACGCGCGCACCAGCAACAGCGGCGCCGCGCTGGCCCACGCCTGCGGCGAGCAGGACGTCGGATACGGCACGGGCGTGGCGAATCGAGACCGAGGGAAGCCGCAGAACAGCTCCGGCAGGCGTCCGTCGAACACCGCGGCCGCGTCCAACAAGCCGGTGGCCAGCCGAGTGGCCAGCTCCACCGCGCCGGGAACGTGCCGGTAGCGCAGCAGCCCCGCCACCGCGATCGCCGTATCGTGCGGCCAGACCGAGCCGCAGTGATAGCTCATCGGGTTGTAGGCGCCCATGTTCGACGCCAGCGTGCGCAACCCGAAGCCGGAATCCATCTCCGGGGCCGCCATCCGCGACACCAGCTCCGCGGCGTGCTCGTCGGTGGCGATGCCCGACCAGAGACAGTGCGCGACATTGCTGGTCAGCGCGTCGACCTGGCGCTTTCCGCCGTCCAGCGCCACGGCATACCAGCCGCGGTCGGGCAGCCAGAACTGTTCGGCGAACTTGACGCGCAACTCCGCCGCGCGTTCGCGCAGCTGACCGGCCAACCGCAAGTCGTCGAAAGCCTCCGCCAGTTCGGCCCTGGCCAGCAGCGCGGCGTGCACGTACCCTTGCACCTCGCACAGGGCGATGGGCGCTTCGGCGATATGGCCGGTTGCGTCGTTGATTCCGTCGAAGCTGTCCTTCCAGCCCTGGTTGACCAGGCCGCGATCGGTGGCGCGGCGGTACTCGACGAAGCCGTCTCCGTCCCGGTCGCCGTAGTCGGTGATCCAGTGCAGCGCGGCGTCGGCGGCGGGCAGCAAGTGCCGGATCGCCTCCGGATCGGCGCCCCAGCGGTGACATTCGGCCAGCAGCATCACGAACAGCGGTGTGGCGTCGGCGGTTCCGTAGTAGATGTGGCCGCCGAACACCTGTCCGCCCGCGGGCCCGCGGCGCATCTCGTGCATGATGCGGCCGGGTTCCTCCTCGGTGAGCGGGTTCACGTCCTGCCCTTGCAGTTCCGCCAACTGTTGCAGCGTGCCCAGCGCCAGATCGATCTCCAGCGGCAGCGCCATCCACGCGGTGAGCAGGCTGTCGCGGCCGAACAGGGTCATGAACCACGGTGCGCCCGCGGCCACGAAAGGCCGCGCGTCGCCGGATTCGTCGTGCATCTGCAAGGCGCCCAAGTCGCTCTCGGTGCGGCGCAGCACCCGGGTGAGCGCCGGATCGGAGGCGGCGATGTCGGTGGCGGTGTCGCGCCACGCCTCGATCTTGCGGCCCGGCGCGCTGACGTTGTAGTGCTCGCCCGGCGAGATCGCCTGGAATCGCTGGTTGCCCACGGTCGGCTGGGCGATGATCTCGGCCTGCCAGCATTCGCCGACCGGCACGATCACCCGCCACAGCAGCGAACCGGGCATCACCTCGGGTTCCACGGTCGCCGAGATCGAGATGCCCCGGCTGCGGTCGGCGTGATCGTGCAGCACCAGTTCCCCGTCGGCGACCGTCACGTCCGCCCGCCCGTGTCCTGCGCGTCCTTCCTTCACCGCGAACAGGTCGACGAAGTCGGCGTCCACATGCAGTTCCAGCAGCACCGCGGTGGGCTCGCGGCCCATGTTCTCCAACGTGATCAGCTCGTGCATGCCGTCGGCCACGATCCGTTCGCGCACCACCAGCAACGTGCTGTCGGCCAGGCCCGCCTGCGGGGGCCTGCGCAACACGAACCTGGCGGCGAACGCCTCCGGACTGAGCACCGAAAGCGACTCGGCGGGTTTGCCGTTCACCAGCAACTCCCAGCGCGACAGCACGCGGGCGTCCCGGAAGAACAAGCCGTGCGGCTTACCCGGCTCGACGTCGCCGAGCCGATTGGACAGGCAGAAGGTGCCGCCTTCCACCAGGGTCACCGAGCCGCACCCCCCGAACCCGGTGGACTCACCGGAGTTCAGGGGGGCGGGGCTCACCGGTACGGAATCGGTCACGCCAAGCCGCTCGCCGCGATCCGGATCGGAGAGGCGGGCGCCGGGTCGTCGAGTGGCGTGGTCACGGCCGCCGCGGTGTCGAGCGGCACCGCCCCGGACCGCTTCTTGGAGCGCAGGACCCGGCGATACACCTGCTCGTATCCGAAACCGAGCGTGTCGGAGCCGAACTTGGCCTGCACGTGCGCTCGGCAAGCGTACGGATCCAGCGCCCTGACCTCTTCGATGGCCGCGGGCAATTCGGCGGGATCCTCACAGATCCGGCCGGTTACGCCGTCGACGATCACCTCGGACACCGCCCCGCCGCGCAGCGCGACCACCGGCGTGCCACAGACCATGGATTCGATCATCACCATGCCGAACGGTTCCTCCCAGCGGATCGGGAACAACAGGCAACGCGCGTTCGCAAGCAGCTTACGCTTGGCCGTCGCGTCGGCGAGACCGAACACGTGATCGTTTTCCGTCAGCAGCGGTCGCACCTTCTCCTCGAAATAGGCCTGCTCGGGACGCTCGCTGCACTTGCCGGCCAGCACCAGCGGGATACCCGCGGCGTGCGCGGCTTCCAGCGCCAAGTGCGGGGCCTTGCACTCGTTGAACCGCCCGAGGAACAGCGCGTAGTCGTCCTTCTCGACGCGGAACGGCCAATCGTCGACGTGCAGTGCGTTGTGCACCCGTCCGGACCAGTTGAGACCCTGCGCGAGCTCGCGCTGGCGGTCGCTGATCGCCACCAAGGCGACCTCGTCGCCCAGATCCTGGTAGTAGCGGTAGATATCGTCCTCCACCGGCCCGTGGACGGTCAGCACCGTCGGAAGGCCCATGTTCTGGAAGACGGTCGCGTTCAGCGGCCCCGCGAACGTGTGGTCGTGCACCAGGTCCACACCGGAAGTGGCCGCGAGGTTCTCGATCGCGCGGCGCACCCGCAACGCGTGCACGACCTCGGGAAACGGCTCTCCGAGGCGTTCGGGCAGCGCCCGGTCCCACACCGGCACGAACTTGGCCTTCGTCCCCGGCTCCCCCGCGCCCAACAGCGTGACGTCGTGGCCGCGAGCCACCAGCGCGTCGACCAGGTCGGCCACCACGGCCTCGACGCCGCCGTATGCCTTGGGCGGGACGTCGAAGTACGGTGGCACGACCATCGCGATGCGAAACGGGCCGCTGGAACGATCTGTCGACAAGTAGTCGGACGACGGCATCTCCAGATCGGACGACGCCTGCGCGGAAATCGGCACGGAAAGCGCGCTCATGACCCTCCTTCCAGGGACAACCAAGTAGCACTCGCATTCACCCAGCACTCGGAGTACCGGGCGCCGAACTGAACTAAGTGGCCCCCGCGGCGGAGGTGAAGACCTAGCTGCACCGCCGTCCATGGGGCTTGGTTGGCCTGGTCACGCGGTCGGCATGATCAGGGGGGCCGAGTGGGAGGTACCTCAGGGGGTGCCGTTCAAACCAAACAGTTCGGGAAAAATCCCCTCCCGCAGCGTTCGTTCGGCTACCGATGGGTAGTCCGGTGGCCCCGCGTTGTCCGCCGGACCATGGGAACGACGTCCGGGGTCACTGATCCGGCAGGCAGCGACCGGGATCGGGCAGGTCGGCACACGGCGCGTTGCCGTGCGCGCGCAGCACCTCTTTGCCGGTCTGAGCGGTCAGGAAGTGCAGGAAGCTCGCGGCGAGCGACCCACCGGGCAACTCGCCGTTGCTGTAGGCGTACTCGACGCCCCACAAGGGATAGGCGTGCCGCACGGCGGCGTCCCGGCTCGCGCCGACGCCCTCGATCGCGATGGTCGGCAGACCGGCTCCGACGGCCTCGGAGAATTCCGAATAGCCAATGGCCCCTGGTATTTCGGCCACCGCTTTGCGCATGTCGGCGGTGACCTGCACCTCGCACTGCGCGGGCGCGGTGACGACCGTGCCCTTCAACGCCGTGCAGCTCACGTGCGGGCGCTCCGGCTGCGTGCCGCCGAGCAGCCTGCGTTCGAAGATGGTGCGCGTGCCCGAGCCGGGTATGCGGTTGACCAGCACCACCGGCAAGTCCGAACCGCCCACCTCGCGCCAGTTGCCGATCCTGCCCCGGAACAGATCCTGGATCTGGGCGGCGGTGAGGTCGCGGACGCCGACGCCGGGATGCGCGATCATGGTGAACAGCGACAACGCCAGCGGCCGGTGCACCAGTGTCGGATAGCCGCCGCCCTTCGCACCGTCGGTGACGGCGAGCAACCCGGGATTGCCCGCGCCTTCTTCGGCGAGCCGGTCCAGTCCGCGCTCGGATCCTTCGAAGCCGTAGGTGAAATCGGCGCCGACGCAACTCTTCCGATACTGCTCGGCGGCGTCTTCGATCACCTGGGCGAACGCCGAAGACCCGATCACGGTCAGTTTGCCGGAGGCGCACTCCAGCGGCGTCGGCGACGGCTCCAGTGCGGACACCACCAACTGGACGACGATCACCAGCACCAAGAAGACCGTGAGCGCGACCATCATCAGGGAAACGCCGGTGCGGCTGCGGGTCTCGGTGATCCGCCCGCCTTTGATGCCGCCGCGCAACGCCGGCGGCGGGTATTCGCCCACGCCCTCCGAACGCTGCAGGATCGCCAGAATTTTGTAGTGATCGCCGGGGGCGAGCGGCACCTTCGGCAGGTCGATCACACCGATGTGCCCGCCGGTGTCCTCGCGCACCGCGATGCCGGAATCGGCGTCGAGGTTGTCGGCCAACGCGGGATCGCTGAGTTCGTTCACCGCCATGCCGATCACGCGGCGCTGCGGAAAACGCAGATGCAGGCCGATCCGCGCGGCTTCCGGCGCTTTGTAGTCGTGGCTGTCGATGGTCGTGATGCCGCTGTTCTCGACGCGCACCAGAACGACCGAGATGTCCTTCAGGTCCGGACTGGCGCCGTCGAGCGAGGGGCGCAGTTGCGGGAGCACACCGGGAAACACCGATTCGATCTCACCGGTGACCGGCGTATCCATCTGCACCCGATAGCCAAGGCGCCTGCGGCCGGCGAAGACGAACTCCCACAGGAACGCGCCGATGGGCACCGCGATACCGATGAGCGCGAGTACGATTTCGAGCGGAAAGTCGCCCACCAGTTGATCCCACCCCTAGCGATTCGTGTGACCCTTATTCTGTGCCGCAATAGCCTTCGGACACAGGCGAAGTCGTATTGTTCGGTACAAGTTAACCCGGCGGTCACGCTTGCGCGCGAGTCCACGCCAGCAGATCCGCCAGCGGCCAGGTGTTGATCACCCGTTCCGCCGCGACGCCGTTGGCGAGCGCGCGCTCGCAACCGTACCCCTGCCAGTCGAGCTGGCCGGGTGCGTGCGCGTCGGTGTCGATCGAGAAGTGACAACCCATCTCGGCGGCCAGGCGCAGCAATCGCGAAGGCGGATCCAGTCGTTCGGGCCTGCTGTTGATCTCCACGGCGGTGCCGTAGGTGCGGCACGCCTCGAACACCACCTCGGCGTCGAACGTCGACTCCGGCCTGGTGCCGCGTCCCCCCGTGACCAGGCGGCCGGTGCAGTGACCGAGCACGTCGACGTTGGGATCGGCGACCGCGTACGCCATGCGCTTGGTCATGGTCGCGCTGTCGTCGCGCAGACGCGAATGCACGCTGGCCACGACCACGTCCAACCGGGCGAGCAGATCCGCCTGCTGATCGAGGGTGCCGTCGTCGAGGATGTCCACCTCGATGCCGGTGAGGATGCGGAACGGCGCCATCCGGTCGTTGAGCTCGGCCACCACGTCCAGCTGCCTGCGCAACCGGTCGGCGGACAGGCCGTTGGCCACGGTCAGGCGCGGGGAATGGTCGGTCAGGGCGCAGTATTCGTGCCCGAGCGCGGCCGCGACTCGCATCATCTCCTCGATCGGGCTGCCGCCGTCGGACCAGTTCGAGTGGGTGTGCAGATCGCCGCGCAGCAGCTCGCGCAACGGCTTGCCCGGCGCCCCGATCGGCTGCGCGGCCGCCCGCAACTCGCTCAGGTACCGCGGCACCACGCCCGCGTACGCCTGTTCGATGACGGCGGCGGTCTTGGGCCCGATGCCGGCCAGCTCGGTCCAAGTGCCTGCCGCCCGGCGCGCCTCGCGCTCGTCGGCGGACAACTCCGCGACGACGTCGGCGGCGCGCCGGTAGGCCTTCACCCGGTGGGTCTCAGCCCGGGAGCGCTCCAGCCAGAAGCCGATCTCCCGTAGCGCCGCCTCCGGACCGGGCGCCGCGGCGGCGTCCGGCATCCCGCTCGATTCCTGACCGGGCACCGGGTCAGTGCACCCGGCTGTATTTGACGAAGGCCACACCGTCCTCGAACACCGTGCTGGTTATCACCCGGAACTTGGCCGGTTCCGGCAGCCGCGACCCGGCGCCGAACAGCGCACGGCCGCTGCCGAGCACGATCGGGTAGAGCTTGAGGAAGATCTGGTCGATCTCCGGCAGCAGCGCCTGCGCCAGTTCCCCGCCGCCGCACAACCAGATACCCAGCCCGCTCTCCCGCTTGAGTGCGCGAACCTTCGCGATCGGGTTCTCCGAGATCAGCTCCACGGCCGCGTCGGGACTCTCGGGCAGGGTGGTCGAGACCACGAATTGCCGCAGATGCGCGTAGGGAGTGGAGGTGCCGGTGCGGACGCCGAAGTCGTGCGTCTTGCGTCCCATCAGCACCGTGTCGAAGTAGCGATTGCGCTCCTCCAACCCGATCGCCTCGCGCACCTTGGTCGGCAGCGTCTCGGGATACTGCGCGTTGATCGAGGGACCGTGGTCGCCGCCGACCGGGAAGAAGTCGACCGAGCCGTCCTCGGTGGCGATGAAACCGTCGATCGTCGACGCGACGTAATAGGTGAGCTTGCGCATGCTTCCCTTCCTCACGGTCGGCTGACATTCCGAACCGCCCTGAGGAAACGGTAGCTCGCCCGCGCTAACGACGACGAGGCTTCGGCTGGCAGCGCGGGCAGGAGTAGGACGAGCGGTTCATGAACCGCTCGCGGATGATCGGCGCACCACACCGGCGACACGGCTCGTGCTCCCGACCGTATACGGCCAGGGAGCGTTCGAAGTAGCCCGACTGGCCGTTGACGTTCACATAGAGTGCGTCGAACGACGTACCGCCCGCGGCGAGCGCTTCGCCCATCACAGTGCCGACTTCGGCGAGCAACCCGCGCACCGCGGGTCTGGACAGCCCGGAGGCGGTCCGTCCCCCGTGGATCTCGGCCCGCCACAGCGCCTCGTCGGCGTAGATGTTGCCGATGCCGGAGACCACGCCTTGGTCGAGCAGCACGCGCTTGATCTCACTCTGCTTGCCCCGGATGACGGCGACCACGGATTCGACGTCGAAACGCGGATCCAGCGGATCGCGAGCGATGTGCGCGACCGGCTCGGGCACCAGGGTGCCGTCCACCTCGACGAGCGGCGCGAGCGCCCAGCCACCGAAGGTGCGCTGGTCGACGAAGCGCAGCTGGGTGCCGTCGCCGAAAGTGGCGCGGATGTGGGCGTGCTTCTCCAGCGGCGCTTCCGCGGGCTGGACCAGCATCTGACCGCTCATGCCGAGATGCACGACGAGCGCCGCCTCCGGATCGTCGAAGGTGAGCCAGAGGAATTTGCCGCGCCGCTCGGCCGACTCGACCTTCAGGCCGGTCAGCCGTGCGGCGAGATCGGCGGCGCCTTCGAGATGGCGGCGCACCGAGCGGGGATGGGTGATCGCCACCGATTCGATCATCCGGCCGACCACGTGCTCGGCGAGCCCGCGCCGCACGACCTCGACCTCGGGAAGTTCGGGCACGTCAGGTTTCGGCGGTCAGCGCCTCGTAGGCGGCCCCCGCGGCCTTCTGCTCGGCTTCCTTCTTCGACCGTCCGACGCCCTGCCCGTAGGCCCGGCCGCCGATCACCGTGGTGGCGGTGAATTCCTTGTCGTGGTCCGGCCCGGTCGAGGTGATCTCGTAGCTGGGCACGCCGAGACCACGCTCGGCGGTGAGTTCCTGCAGGCTCGTCTTCCAGTCCAGGCCCGCGCCCATCCGCGGTCCGCGCTCGAGCAGCTCGGCGAACAGCCGCAGCACCACGGCGCGAGCCACCTCGATGCCGTGCTCCAGATGCACGGCGCCGAGCAACGACTCCATACCGTCGGCGAGGATGCTCTCCTTGTCCCGGCCGCCGGTGAGCTCCTCGCCCTTGCCGAGCAGCAGGTGGGCACCGAGCCCGCCCGCACCGAGCCCGCGGGCGACCTCCGCCAGCGCGCGCATGTTCACAACGCTCGCGCGCAGTTTGGCCAGCTCACCCTCGGACTTCGAGGGATGCTCGTGATACAGCCGTTCGGTGATGCTCAGCCCGAGCACGGAGTCGCCGAGGAACTCGAGACGCTCGTTCGTCGGCAGACCGCCGTTCTCGTACGCGTACGACCGATGAGTCAGTGCGAGACGCAGCAGATCCGGCTGCACGTCGACGCCCAACGCGGCGAGCAGGCTCGCGTGTTCACCGGACGAGTCGGGTTCGTCGGTCACGTCGCTACGACAGATCGGACGATCAGACCGCCGCCGTGACCTGGCGGCCCTTGTAGGTGCCGCAGGACGGGCAGGCGATGTGCGGCAGGGTCTTCTCGCCGCAGGCGCGGTTCGGGCAGGTGATCAGGGTCGGCGCGGTGGCCTTCCACTGGCTGCGCCGCGACCTGGTGTTGGAACGGGACATCCGGCGCTTGGGAACGGCCACGACTACTTCTCCTCTGTCTTAATTGCTCTGCCGGTTCGGCTGATCGGTCTTGCTCAGTGGTCTCGGTCGGCCGCACCCTCGTCGGGGCTGCCGCTGCCGGGCGATTCGGAGGCGAATCCGGCCAGTCCGGCCCAGCGAGGGTCAAGTATCTCATGCCGGTGGTCGGATCCCGCAATCGCCATCCGTACGCCGCATTCCGGGCACAGTCCCGCGCAATCCGGGGTGCACAGCGGTTGCAGCGGCAACTCCAGCCCGACGGCGTCGATCACCACCGGTTCCAGATCGATGAGGTCGTCGTCCATGCGATAGATCTCGTCGTCCTCGGTGGTCTGCTCGGTGGTGCTGTCCGGATAGGCGAACAGCTCGGTCAGCCGCAGGGTGACCGCGTCGGTGAACGGCTCCAGGCAGCGCGAGCACTCACCTTCGATCGGCGCCTCGACCGTCCCGGTGACCAGCACTCCCTCGGACACCGCCTGCAACTGCAGATCCAATTCCACCTGCGCACCCACCGGAACGCCGATCAGATCCAGACCGATCCGCTCCTCGGTGGTGACGGTACGGCGCAGTTCGCGCATGGTCCCCGGCCTGCGGCCGAGGCTGCGAGTGTCCAGCACGAAAGCGGCGTCCGGCGACCGGCGCTTGGCCGATCGGGGGCGCGACGCGGAACCGGAACCGGCGGACATCACGGACTCACTCACGATCGAGGGGATACGGGCAACCACTCAACAATACGCGATCACGCGGTCCACGCCCAAACGCGGCCCATCGCGCTCGGGGCCGCTACCTGCGGAATTCCGTGGCGTAGTCGGGTGCGCCCGCCCCGCTGCGCAGTTGATGGCGCCCGCGCCCGACCGTGCGCAGCGTGCTGGTCAGCGTCTCCTCGAAATCGGCGAGCCGGGAGTCGACGTAGTGGTCGCATTCCTCGCGCAGGCGATCCGCCTCGGCGTGCGCGGCGTCGATCACCCTGGCCGATTCGGCGTGCGCGGCCCGCACCACCTCGGTCTGCGTGACCAGCCGCTCCTGCTCGGCGAGCCCGTCGGCGACGGAGCGGTCGTAGGCGGCCTTGCCCGCATCGATCATCCGCTCCGACTCGGCCCGCGCCCGGCCGGTCACCGCCTCGTATTCGGCGTTGCCGTCGGCCACCACCCGATCGGCCGCCTCCTGAGCGGAGGCCACCAGGTGATCGGCGTGCGCGCTCGCCTCGGCGACCATCCGGTCGGCATGCGCCTTGGCGTCGGCGAGGATGCGGTCGGCTTCCTCGCGCGCCGCGCCGATGGTGCGCTCGGCCTGCTCGTTCGCCCCGGTCACGGCGGTCTCGGCCGCGGTCCTGGCATCGGAGACGATCTTGTCGCGATGGTCGAGCACGTCCTGTGCGTCGTCGAGTTCGCCGGGCAGCGCGTCGCGGACGTCGTCGAGTAATTCCAGCACGTCGCCGCGCGGCACGATGCAACTGCGGGTCGGGGGGATGCCGCGCGCCTCTTCGACGATGGCGACCAGTTCATCGAGCGCTTCGAAAACGCGATACATGCTCACTACCCTCCTGCGGACTCACGGCGAAATCTCCGCCGACGCCCAGTGTGCCCCTCGTCACGGCTCGTGCCGAGTCCCTTTCCGGTGTGTCGTGTCAGTGTCTCGCACGCCACAAAATCAAGTGGAGACCTCCTCTCCGCTTCGTGTTACATTTTCTTGGAAGGTCGACCAAGATCTTCAGCACCTACCGCGTTCCCTGGATCGCGGACAAGGAAGCCGGAGGTAAGGACAACCCGCCGTCGAATGTTGACAGGCGCCGACACGTCAGCGATTGCCGAATATGCGCTACGAACGGAACCTGCCAAGAGTCGACGGGGGAAGCATGCGAGCACTCTCGCCGTTGTCCCTGCCGAGGGCTTGTGTTCGATCGGAAAGACGATGACCTTACTGGAACTGCCGCGACCCGGAGGAGTGAGCGCCACCAGCTTCTTCGTGCCGTGGGCCGGCCCCTATCCGGCACTGCCGAGGACCTCGGTGGCGACCGGGTTCGGCCGGCTCGCCCGGTACCTGCGCGGCGATCGAGCCTTCGCTCAGTTGATCCGTTTCGCGCTGGTCGGCGGCTCCAGCAATATCGCGTACGTCCTGTTGTTCTTCGCCATGCACGGCGTCGGACCGCTGATCGCCAACGTCGTGGGCTCGATCGTCAGCACCGTGATCGCCAACGAGCTGCACCGTCAGCTCACCTTCCACGCCGCGGAACGGGTCGGCTGGTTCACCGCGCAATGGGAAGGCGGCGGGCTCGCGTTGGTCGGACTCGGCGTCACCACCGCGGGGCTGGCCGCCCTGGGTCTGTGGGCTCCCGGACTCGGGGACACCGCCCAGGCCGTCGCGATCCTGGCGATCACCGCTGTGGTCGGCGGCATGCGCTTCCTGGCCCTGCGCGGCCTGGTGTTCTAGGCTGCCCGCCCGCCTCGCTGCCCGCCTCTCCGAGTATTCAGGCCTTACCAGTGGGGTGGGACGCGAGTCGCGTTCAGGTCTTGCGTCGACAGCCGCTGGAGTTCTGGGCGTTCCCCCGGGGGGTTACCCATGTTCGCGCGTGATCAGTAGTTGCTTTGGCGGACCCGACCGGGTGGTGAACCACCCGGTCGAGTCTGCAGGTATGAAGGCTCCGTGGTTTTCCCGTAGAGGGTCCGTTGTTCGCCACCGCGTCAGCGTTCTGGCGGGTTTTCGATGAAGGCGAGATCACCTGCGGATTCGCGGCCCGGTTGGTCAGTTCTTGCGTTCGGCCAGGCGGTCGAGGAGGCGCTTGTGTACCGAGGGGGGCAGCATGTCGGCGACGTCGCCGCCGTAGGCGGCGACCTCCTTGACCAGTGAGCTGGACAGGAAGCTGAACGACGGGTTGGTGGCTATGAAGAAGGTGTCCACGCCGGAGAGCTTCTTGTTCATCTGCGCCATCTGCAGTTCGTAGCCGAAGTCGCCCGCGTCGCGCAGGCCCTTCACGATGGCGGTGATGCCCTGCTCGCGGGCGAAGTCCACCAGCAGCCCCTGCCACGACTCCACCCGGACGTTGCCCAGGTGCGCGGTCGACTCGCGCAGCATCTCGATGCGCTCGTCGACGGTGAACATGCCCTGCTTGTTCGGGTTGATCATGACGGTGATGACGACCTCGTCGAACTGGGCCGCCGCCCGGGTGAAAACGTCGAGGTGTCCGTAGGTCACGGGGTCGAACGACCCGGGGCACAGTGCTCCTGCCATGAGGCGACGCTAGCAGGACGCACGCGGCCGGGCACGGGTGGCCGCACGCGCGCCTATTCGTCCGGATCGAACTCCGCCAGCTCGATGCGGGTTTCGCCGTACCGGCGCGACTTGGCCGGGACGAAGCCTGCGGGCCAGGCGGTTTCGGGGGAACGCGCCGAACGCTCCAGCACGACCACCGCCCCTGGGCGCAGCCAACCGCGCTCGGCCAGCGCGCTCAGGTCGGCCAGCACCGCGGCGTTGTCCACCGCGTACGGCGGGTCCGAGAAGACCACGTCGAAGCCGCCCGCCCCGCCCAGTTGCAGCACACTGGCCACCGTCGCGACCCGCAATTCGGCGCCGGGCAGCCCGAGGTCGGCGATATTGCCGCGAACAACGGCCGCCGCCTTCCGGTCGGATTCGACGAGCAAAGCGTGCTCGGCGCCGCGCGACAGCGCCTCCAGCCCGAGCGCGCCGGAACCCGCGTACAAGTCGAGGACGCGCGCGCCGGCGAAGTCCAACCGGGCGTCCAACGCGCTGAACAGCGCCTCCCGGACGCGATCGGAGGTCGGGCGGGTGCCGGACGGCGGCACCCGGAGGCGCCGCCCGCCCGCCGCGCCCGCGACGATCCTCGTCATCCGGCGGACGACTCCCGCACCGCCAGTTCGATGAGCAGGTCACCGCCCTCGACCTGCTGCACGGAGCCGATGGCGACGCGGCCGACGATGCCCGCGCGTGGCGCGGTGATCGCGGCTTCCATCTTCATGGCCTCGATGGTGCCGATGGTGTCGCCCGCCGCGACCGAATCGCCTTCGGACACCGCGAGAGTGACGACACCGGCGAACGGCGCCGCGACGTGGCCGGGGTTGGCCTTGTCGGCTTTCTCCGCCGCGGGGATCTCGCTGGCGATCGACCGGTCACGCACCGAGACCGGCCGCAGCTGCCCGTTCAAGATGCACATCACCGTGCGCATACCGCGCTCGTCGGGCTCGGAGATCGCTTCGAGGCCGATGAGCAGGGTTACGCCCTTCTCCAACTGCACCCGGTGTTCCTCGCCGCGGCGCAGCCCGTAGAAGAACTGGTTGGCCGACAACCCGGAGGTATCGCCGTACTTCTCCCGGTGGGCGAGGAATTCGGCGGTGGGGCCGGGGAACAGCAACCGGTTCAACGTCGCCCGACGCTCCTCGGAGCTGCCGGACAGGCCCTTCTCGTCCGCGGGCGTCAACGGTGTCTCGGGCTTGGCCGCGCCGCGCCCGGCCAGAGCCTTGGTGCGGAACGGTTCGGGCCAGCCGCCGGCGGGTGTGCCGAGTTCCCCGCGCAGGAAACCGATCACCGAATCCGGGATGTCGTAGCGGCCCGGGTCGGAGGCGAAATCCTCGACCTCGACACCGGTGCCGACCAACGCCAGCGCCAGGTCACCGACGACCTTCGAGGACGGGGTGACCTTTACCAAGCGGCCGAGCAGCCGGTCGGCGGCGGCGTACTTCGCCTCCACCTCCTCGAACCTGTCACCCAACCCGAGCGCGATGGCCTGCTGACGCAGGTTCGACAACTGCCCGCCGGGGATCTCGTGGGTGTAGACGCGACCGGTGGGTGCGGGCAGCCCGGACTCGAAGGGGGCGTACACCTTCCGCAGCGCCTCCCAGTACGGTTCCAGGTCGCACACGTTCTGCAGGTTCAACCCGGTGTCGTACTCGCTGTGCGCCGCCGCGGCGACGATCGCCGAGAGCGCGGGCTGGCTGGTGGTGCCCGCCATCGCGGCGCTCGCCCCGTCCACGGCGTCGGCGCCGGCCTGCCACGCGGCCAGATAAGTGGCCAGCTGCCCGCCCGGGGTGTCGTGGGTGTGCACGTGCACCGGCAGATCGAAATTGCTGCGCAACGCGGTGACCAGTGTGGTCGCGGCCGGGGCGCGCAGCAGACCCGCCATGTCCTTGATCGCGAGCACGTGCGCGCCCGCGTCGACGATCTGCTCGGCCAGCTTCAGGTAGTAGTCCAGGGTGTAGAGCGACTCGTCCGGATTCGACAGATCCCCGGTGTAGCTGATCGCGACCTCCGCGATCGCGGTACCGGTCTCGCGGACCGCATCGATGGCCGGACGCATCTGGTCGACATTGTTGAGCGCGTCGAAGATACGGAAGATGTCGATACCCGTGGCGGTCGCCTCCGAGACGAACGCGCGGGTCACCGCCTCCGGATACGGGGTGTAGCCGACGGTGTTGCGGCCGCGCAGCAGCATCTGCAGGCAGATGTTCGGGATCGCCTCGCGCAACGCCGCCAGCCGCTCCCACGGGTCCTCGTACAGGAACCGCAGCCCCACGTCGTAGGTCGCTCCGCCCCACGCCTCGATCGACAGCAACTCCGGAGTCAATCGCGCCACATGCCCCGCCACGCCCAGCAGACCGTTGGTGCGCACCCGGGTGGCCAGCAGCGATTGGTGCGCGTCGCGGAAGGTGGTGTCGGTGACGCCGACCGCCTTCTGCTCACGCAACGCCCGCGCGAAACCCTCCGGACCCAGCCGCAGCAGCCGCTGCCGCGAGCCGTCCGGCGGCGGCACGCTCAGATCGATCGCGGGCAACTTGTCGTGCGGGTACACCGTGGTCGGCCGATCGCCGTGCGGCTTGTTCACCGTGACGTCGGCCAGGTAGTCGAGGATCTTGGTGCCGCGGTCAGCGGACCGGCGCAGGGTCAGCAGCTGCGGACGCTCGTCGATGAACGAGGTGGTGACCCGGCCCGCCTTGAAGTCCGGATCGTCCAGCACCGCCAGCAGGAAGGGAATGTTCGTGGCGACGCCGCGAATCCGGAACTCCGCCAGCGCCCGGCTCGCCCGCGCCACCGCCGTACCGAAGTCACGGCCCCGGCAGGTGAGCTTGACCAGCATGGAGTCGAAGTAGGCGCCGATCTCGGCGCCCAGGTTCGCGCCGCCATCGAGGCGGATGCCCGCGCCGCCGGGTGTGCGGTAGGCGGTGATCCGGCCGGTGTCGGGACGGAATCCGTTGGCCGGGTCCTCGGTGGTGATCCGGCATTGCAAAGCCGCGCCCCGGATGGTCACGGCGTCCTGGCTGAGACCCAGTTGCTCGAGCGTCTCCCCCGCCGCGATGCGCAGCTGCGACTGCACCAGGTCCACGTCGGTGATCTCCTCGGTCACCGTGTGCTCCACCTGGATGCGCGGGTTCATCTCGATGAAGACGTGGTTGCCGCGCTCGTCGAGCAGGAACTCCACGGTGCCCGCGCACGAGTAGCCGATCTGCCGGGCGAAGGCGACCGCGTCGGCGCAGATCCGTTCCCGCAGTGCGGGGTCCAGATTGGGTGCCGGTGCCAGCTCGATCACCTTCTGGTGGCGGCGCTGCACCGAGCAGTCCCGCTCGAACAGGTGCATCACGTTCCCGTGCTGATCAGCGAGGATCTGCACCTCGATGTGGCGGGGGTTCACCACCGCCTGTTCCAGGAACACCGTCGGGTCGCCGAAGGCCGACTCCGCCTCCCTGGAGGCCGCCTCGATCGACTCGCGCAGCTGTTCGGGCGCGGCGACCCGGCGCATCCCGCGCCCTCCGCCGCCGGCCACCGCCTTCACGAAGATGGGGTATTCCAGCTCCCGTGCCGCGGCCAGCAACTCCTCCACGTCCGACGACGGTGCGCTCGAACGCAACACCGGCAGCCCGGCAGCCTTGGCCGCCGCGATCGCCCGCGCCTTGTTACCCGCCAGTTCGAGCACCTCGGCCGACGGTCCGATGAAGGTGATGCCCTCGCGGGCGCATGCCGCCGCCAGATCCGGGTTCTCCGACAAGAACCCGTACCCCGGGTAGATCGCGTCCGCGCCCGCCGACTTGGCCGCCTCGATGATCGCCTCGATCGACAGGTAGGCCCGCACCGGATGACCGGGCTCGCCGATCTGGTACGACTCCGCCGCCTTCAACCGATGGACCGAATTACGGTCCTCGTAGGGAAACACGGCGACCGTCCCGATGCCGAGTTCGTAGGCCGCACGGAAGGCGCGGATGGCGATCTCGCCACGGTTGGCAACCAAGACTTTCGAGAACATTGACCCAAGGTACCCGGCCGCGTGAACCGCACCGACATGGAATCCCCCTTCGCAAACCTTTTCACAAGACCGACTAGCACGGTTGCGAAGTTGCGTTCACAGCCCCGACACATGAGCGGTGCGGCAGCAACCGGTGTGCTGTCCCGAGGCCGGGTTCGGTTCGGGTCCGGCGGCGGAGGCCGCCCAGCAGCCGTCCCGGTGGTCGATCCCGGC
This sequence comes from Nocardia sp. NPDC051900, assembly GCF_044452545.1. Taxonomy (NCBI): domain Bacteria; kingdom Bacillati; phylum Actinomycetota; class Actinomycetes; order Mycobacteriales; family Nocardiaceae; genus Nocardia; species Nocardia sp. NPDC051900. The sequence continues at coordinate 250,773 of NZ_JBITBU010000008.1, forward strand.
ATCGAGCCGCGCTCCCCTGGCACGAGTTCGCGCCCTCGGACCAGGCGAACCACGCATACGACGAGTTCGGAAAGGTGAATCCCGGGTGACCCGGCGGTCTGGTAGCCGGTCGAGAGCAGATCCGGGTCCGCATGGGCGGCCCGGCCGATAGCCGGAACGGAAGCAGGTGCCGAATCGGTACGCGATGAGCGGTGCGGGCAAATGCCGGTGTGCGATCCCTCGCCGTGTGCTCGCTCGGCCGCGTCCTATGCTGAGTGGGCAGCTGGTTCACCGCAGCACGACGAGATGGAGCCCCGACGTCGCGCCACGGAGTCGAGCCCGCCCGTGCGGCGACGTCACGGCGGGTGAGAGGGAACCCGGTGGGAATCCGGGACTGTCCCGCAGCGGTATGCAGGAACGACCGCCGTCACCAGGCACTGAGTTCAGCGATCCGGAAGGTTCGGCGACTTGGGAAGCGACGGCCAGTAGGTCGGCCATCGGGAGCACTCCGGCGTATGTCGGCCCGCACGGCCGGTGCCCGCGAGTCCGAAGACCTGCCAGCCGTGCCGGGTACGCCGTACCCGGCGGCCACCGCCTCGTGGACTGGGCGTGCGGATCACCAGCTGACGTGTCGGGCTCCGCCGGGAACATCACCGGCATGTCACCGGGTTCTCCGCCTGCCCGTATGGCGATGGCTTTCGTCCTCAGCAATGGAGAAACATCGTGACTGTTGCACAGCAAAAGCCGTTTACCGCTACGGTTCTCGGGCTTCCACGAGTGGGGCCGCGGCGCGAACTGAAGCGGGCCACCGAAGCCTATTGGGCGGGCAAGATCGACGCCGACCAGTTGCACGCCGTGGCGCGCGACCTCCGGCACGCCCAATTTGCCGAATTACGGGCCGCGGGCCTGGACTCCGTTCCGATCGGCACGTTCTCCTACTACGACCAGATGCTCGACACCGCCGAGTTGCTGGGCGCGCTGCCGCCCCGGGTCGCCGGGATCGCGGACCCGCTGGAACGGTATTTCGCCGCCGCGCGCGGCACCGACACGGTCGAGCCCTTGGAGATGACCAAGTGGTTCGACACCAACTACCACTACCTGGTGCCGGAAATCGAGCCGGAGACCGCCTTCTCGCTGCACCCGGAGAAGCTGCTCGCGGAACTGCGGGAAGCACTGGAGCTCGGGGTGCCCGCGCGGCCGGTGGTGATCGGGCCGATCACCTTCCTCAAACTGGCGAAGGCGACCGGCGGCTCGGCGCTCGCCCGGCTGATCGAGCTGCTGCCGCTGTATCGGGAACTGCTGCGCAGGCTCGCCGTCGCCGGTGCCGGATGGGTGCAGATCGACGAGCCGGTGCTGGTCACCGACCTCACGGCGGAGGAAATCGACCTGGTGCAGGTCACCTACGAGGAACTCGCCGACGCCGCCGAGCGCCCGGCGATCCTCGTCGCGACCTACTTCGGGCGACCGGATGCGGCGCTGACGGCGCTGGCGAGCACCGGAATAGAGGGGGTCGCCCTCGATTTCACGGCCGGCGCCGACGTCGCCGCGGTGGCCGCCGTGCCCGCGCTGACCGGCAAACTGCTCGTCGCGGGGATCGTCGACGGCCGCAATGTGTGGCGCACCGATCTGGACCGCGCCATGGCCACCCTCGGCACGTTGCTGGGATCCGCTGCGCACGTGGCGGTTTCGAGTTCCTGCTCGCTGCTGCACGTGCCGTACACGCTGGCCGCGGAAACCGGGTTGGACGAGCGGCTGCGGTCCTGGCTGGCGTTCGGTGCGGAGAAGGTGGCCGAGGTGCGCCTGCTCGCCACCGGGCTGAGCCAGGGCACGGAGGGGATCGCCGCCGAGTTGGCCGAGGTGCGGGCGGCGCTGGCGTCGCGGTGGTCGGATCCGCGGCTGAACGATCCGCGCGTGCGAGCCGCGCTCGCCGCGCTCGGGCCCGAGGCCGACCGCCGCGCGCCCGCCGAACAACGCCGGGAACTGCAACGGGATCGTCTGCGGTTGCCCGCGCTGCCGACCACGACGATCGGTTCCTACCCGCAGACCTCGGCCATCCGGCTGGCGCGCGCCGCGCTGCGCAAGGGCGAGATCGATCGGGCGGAGTACGTACGCCGGATGCGGGCCGAGATCGCGGATGTCATCGCGCTCCAGGAGGAGCTGGGGTTGGACGTGCTGGTGCACGGCGAGCCGGAACGCAACGACATGGTGCAGTACTTCGCCGAGCAACTCGACGGGTTCGCGGCGACCGAGCAAGGTTGGGTGCAGTCCTATGGGACGCGCTGCGTGCGGCCGCCGATCCTGTTCGGGGACGTCGCGCGGCGGGAGCCGATGACCGTCGAGTGGATCGGCTACGCGCAGTCGCTCACCGACAAGCCGGTGAAGGGCATGCTGACCGGCCCGGTGACCATTCTGGCGTGGTCGTTCGTCCGCGACGACCAGCCGTTGGGCGAGTCCGCCCGCCAGGTGGCGCTGGCGATCCGGGAGGAGACCGTGGATCTGGAGTCGGCGGGCATCAGGATCATCCAGGTCGACGAGCCCGCCTTGCGGGAACTGCTTCCGCTGCGCGCGGCCGATCAGCCCGGGTATCTGGAATGGTCGGTGCGGTCGTTCCGGCTCGCGACCTCCGGGGTGTCCGACGCGACGCAGATCCACACGCATTTGTGCTACTCGGAGTTCGGCGAGGTGATCGACGCGATCGCCGGACTGGACGCCGATGTCACGTCCATAGAGGCGGCGCGCTCACACATGGAGGTGCTCGACGACCTCAACGCGGCGGGATTCGACCTCGGCGTCGGCCCCGGCGTGTACGACATCCACTCTCCACGGGTGCCCAGCGTTGACGAGATCACCACATCGCTGCGCGCGGCATTGAAAGCCGTTCCGGCCGAGCGTCTTTGGGTTAATCCCGACTGCGGATTGAAGACCAGGGGACGCACCGAGGTGGAAGCCTCGCTCCGCAACATGGTCGCGGCAGCGTCGGCCGTGCGGTAACCCCACCCCCAGATCGCCGATCCGGTGCCCCCTTCACCTGCTGAAGGGGGCACCGGATCAACTACGGCCTCAGCCGGATTCGGGTTCCGGCCGAGGCGGCTGCCGCCGCCGTAGGGTGTACCGGTCACACGGTTCTTCCCGCCGCGTGACCGGCAACTCCCGCGCCCGCGCCCGCATCCCTCGCCGCCACGCCGTATGACACCCGGAACAACGCTCCATCGGCTACCCCTCCTCACTAGTCGACTACGACACCGTCTTTCCCCTCTTGCCTACTTTCGACGCACCGATGGCCGGTTCGGTTCCATACGATACGAAAGTTCACTTCTTAGATCCGAATGTCCTTGCGCCCATGTAGCTTTCATTCCGACACAGCAGCACGAAGCGCTCGTCCTCTCCACACTCGCACACGCGGACGGACCGGAGGCCGATCGTGTGTTCGAGGCACTTCTAGCCGGATTGCAGAGCACGGATGACGAGCGGGCGAAAATGTACTATGACCTTGTTGTCGCGGCCCTGTCGAAGACGGCCCGGCATCGACTGGAGGAACTCATGACGTCGACCTTCAAGTACGAGTACCAGAGCGACTTCGCCCGCAAGTACGTCGCGCAAGGCCGCGACGAAGGACGGACCGAAGAAGCGGTGCGGGCCCTTCTCCTTGTGCTGGAAGCGCGCGGGATCGTCGTCGGGCAGAAGACGCGAGCCGAGATCACCGGGTGCACCGATCTCGACCGGCTCGAATCCTGGACGCGCAAGGCCGCCACAGCCGAATCCGAGAACGATCTGTTCGGCTGAGGCCCTTACAGTCCGAAGGCGCGGTTGATGGCGACCATGTCGAAGTAGTCACGCCACGTGGTGATGGCGCCGTCGGCGACTTCGAAGAAACCCATGACCGGGAGCGGAGTCTCGCGCCCGGCGGAGCGGAGGGTGTCGGTGCGCTCGTTCATCACCACGTTGCCGGAGGCGATCTGGTGGTGGATGTCGAAATCGATGGCGTCGAAGGTGGTCAGGAAACCCGCGATGAAGTCGCGAATGGCGGCGCGGCCGACGATGGGCTCCATCGGGATGTTGTGGTAGACGGCGTCCTCGGCGAAGTACGCGCTGATCCGATGCGGATCAGGGTCGGACCAGCTTCGGCACATCGCACGCACGAGCTCGTCGGGATCGGGCATTCGTCTGCTCACTTCCTGGGGCCGGGGCGGGGATTGGAACCCCTCGATTCAACCAAGCAATTGCTCGGCAGGGAAGGGCGTCAGCGACTTCCGGGTCGGTTTCGTTCCAGCCCGCGGGCAACGGCGAATTTCACGCGTTCACAACGACACGGTGGCAAACCTCTCTTCGCACGCTACACAGATCGATTACATTGCTGGACACCTCGCAAAAGCACATCTTTGTGGGTAATAGCGCGCGTTATTGCGATGATTGCGAATAATCACAGCTACCATCGTGCACGTGCGCAAGATGTATGCGGGCGCCCGGCTTCGGCGGTTGCGTGAAGAGCGGAGAATGACTCAGGCGGCTCTGGCGAAATCGCTGGATCTGTCGCCGAGCTACCTCAATCAGCTCGAGCGCGACCAGCGCCCACTCACCATTCCCGTACTGCTGAAATTGAATTCCACCTTCGACCTGGACGTCCAGTTCTTCGCCGCCGATTCCGACGCGCGGCTCGTATCGGATCTACACGAAGTGCTGGTCGACGCCGCGGGCGGACACGCAGCGCCGCTGACCGAGGTGGAGGAGCTGGCGACCCGCCAACCGGAAGTCGCCAGGATCGTCGTCGCCATGCATCGCCGCCTACGCGCCGCCACCGATCAGCTCGACCTGCTGTCCGCGCGGGTGTCCGCGCCCGCGGGCGCGCCCGGAGTGCCCATGCCGTACGAGGACGTACGCGACTTCTTCTACGACCACCACAATCACATTCCGCAACTCGACATCGCCGCCGAGCAACTGTTCGAGAATTCCGGGCTGACCATCGGCTCGCTCGATCGCCAGCTCGCCCGCATCGCCGAGGAACGCGCCGGCGTCACCGTTCTGGTGCGCGGCGACGGCGCCGACCCCACCGTCCCCAAACGCCACTACGACACCGAGACCCGCACGCTCACGCTCGCTCGCCGATTGCGGCCGGGCCAGCGCGCCTTTCAGATCGCCACCACGCTCGGCCTCCTCCTGTACGGGGCCGAGCTGGATGCCGTGCTGGCCGAGAGCCCGTCGCTCAGCGGCGAATCCCGCACGCTGGCGCGGATCGGGCTGGCCAATTACTTCGCGGGCGCGCTGGTGCTGCCCTACAGCCGGTTCCTGCGCTCGGCCGAGGAACTCCGCTACGACATCGACCTGCTCGGCCTGCGTTTCGAGGTCGGGTTCGAGACCGTCTGCCATCGGCTCAGCACCCTGCAACGGCAGGGCCAGCGTGGCGTTCCGTTCTTCTTCGTCCGCACCGACCGGGCGGGCAACATCTCCAAACGTCAGTCCGCGACCGCTTTCCACTTCTCCCGGGTCGGTGGCAGTTGTCCGCTCTGGGTGGTGCACGAGGCCTTCTCCCATCCCGGCCGGATCCTGACCCAAGTGGCCGAGATGCCCGACGGCCGCCGGTATCTATGGATCGCGCGCACCGCGGCGATCGCCCCACACGGGTTCGGCACCGCGGCGAAGAACTTCGCCGTCGGCCTCGGCTGCGATATCGAATACGCCGACCGCTTGGTGTACTCGGCCGGGTTGCAGCTGGACGACCCGGCGGCCTCGGTCCCGATCGGCGCGGGCTGCAAAGTGTGCGAGCGTCCCGCGTGTCCGCAGCGCGCCTTCCCGCACATAGGCAGCCCGTTGGCGGTCGCCGAACACACCAGCACCGACCTGCCCTACCCGCGGCTCGGGCGCTGACGACTTCCCTTCCGGCGAGCTCGTGCGGGTCGGCCCGGCGCGGATCGCCCGGAGCCGCTGCGTCGATCTCGAGCACGACCACCGTGAACGGCGCGCCCGTCGAGGAGATCAGTGCGGCCGGGTCACCGTTCAGCACCGATCTTTCGGCCGCCACTGTGCGCGAACGGCGACGTGGCCGCCGCACGTGCGCGCCCGGAGTCCGACGTGTCCCGTCCACACCGCCGGTGCGCTCAAGACTTGGCCAGATACTCCAGCCGCTCGGAGTCCACCGCCGCGTGCATCATCCCCGCCAGCCCGGGATGCCCGCGCAGCCCCGGGTCGGACGCCACCACCGCGCGGGCGAACTCCTGCGCCGCGGTGATCACCTCGAGATCGTCCAGCAGTGACAGCAGGCGCAGCGAGCGGGCGGTGCCGGATTGGGCGGCGCCCAGCACGTCGCCCTCGCGCCGGGTCCGCAGGTCGAGCACCGCGAGTTCGAAGCCGTCGGTGGTGGCGGCGACCGCGTCCAGACGCGCCATGGCCGACCCGCCCGGCGCGGCATCCGTGATCAGCAGGCACAAACCGGGGTGCTCGCCCCGCCCGATCCGGCCGCGCAGCTGATGCAATTGGCTGACGCCGAACCGGTCGGCGTCGACGATCACCATCACCGTCGCGTTGGGCACGTCCACGCCGACCTCGACGACGGTGGTGCACACTAGAACGTCCACCGATCCGTCGTTGAACGCCCGCATCACCTGGTCTTTTTCGTCGGCGGGCAGTCTGCCGTGCAGCAAGCCGACCCGCACGCCGGACAGCGGGCCCGCGCGCAGCGTCTCGAACACGTCCAGCACGGCCTGGGTGGTCGGGCCGTCCTTCTCGCCGTCGCCGTTCTTCGCCCGCCCGTTGCGGGATTTGCCCGCGGCCTCCTCGTCGTCGCCGATGCGCGAACACACCACGTACGCCTGGCGCCCGGCGGCGACCTCCTCCACGATCCGCTCCCAGGCGCGATCCACCCAGTTCGGGTGCTGCCTGCGCGGCACCACCCTGGAGACGATCGGCGAGCGGCCTCTCGGCAGTTCGGTCAGCGTGGAGGTCTCCAGATCGCCGAGCGTGGTCATGGCGATGGTGCGCGGGATCGGGGTCGCGGTCATCACCAGCAGATGCGGACTGGCGCCCGCTTTCGCCTTGGCGCGCAAGGCATCCCGCTGCTCGACACCGAAGCGATGCTGCTCGTCGACCACCACCATGCCGAGGTCGAAGAACTCGACGTTGTCCTGGATCAGCGCGTGCGTGCCGATCACGATGCCGGCCTCACCGGTCACCGCTTCCAGCAACGCCGCCTTCTTGGCCGACGCCGACATCGACCCGGTCACCAGCACCACTCGGGTGGCGTGGTCGGCCGCGCCCAGCTCGCCCGCGGCGCCCAGGTCACCGAGCATGCCGCGCAGCGACCGATAGTGCTGCGCGGCGAGCACCTCCGTCGGGGCGAGCAGCGCGCACTGCAGTCCCGCGTCCACCACCTGCAACATGGCGTGCAGGGCGACGATCGTCTTGCCGGAGCCCACCTCGCCTTGCAGCAACCGGTGCATCGGCTGTTCACGGGCCAGGTCGGCGGAGATCTCCGCGACGACCTGCTGCTGCCCCGCGGTGAGTTCGAACGGAAGTCGCTGCTCGAACGCCGCGGCGATACCGTCCGGCCGCGGAGCACAAGCGCGCGCCCTGCGCCCGGACACCTCGTGCCTGCGCTCGGCCAAGACCAATTGCAAGGCCAGCGCCTCGTCGAAACGCAGCCGGTCCTTGGCTCGATCGATGTCGTCCTTGCGTTCGGGCAGGTGGATCAGGCGCAGCGCGTCGGACAGGTTCGGCAGCGCGCGTTCGGCGCGCACGTCTTCCGGTACGGGATCGTCGAGGGGATCGAGCTGGTCGAGCACCTGACGCACGCAGGCGAGCACGTCCCAGCTCTGTACCTTCGCGGTCGCCGGGTAGACCGGGATGAACTCGCGTTCCATGAACGAGGTGTCCACTCCCCCAGCGCCTTTCGCGCTCTCCGCGAGGCCGCGCAGGTCTCCGCCGCCGCGCACCCTGGTCAGCGCGCCGACCGAATCGTCATCGCCCTCGGTTTCCGGCAGGATCAAGTAGCCGGGATGGCTGAGGTTCCACTGGCCGGGACGCCAGTAGTTCACCGTGCCCGACATCATCGCGCGCAGCCCTTCGCGGACCACGTACTTCACCTTGTCGCCGTTGAAGAAGGTGACGTCCACGCCGCGACCGGAGCCGGTGTCGAGCACCACCTTCAGCAGGGAACCGCGGCGGTTGCGCATCGGCCGCAGCTCGGCCTTCGTGATCCGGCCGATGACGGTGATGTGCGAACCGTCTTCCGGCGCTTCCTCGGTGAGCGGCTGCCCCTGCGTCGCGTATCGCAGGGGGTAGTGCCGCAGCAGATCCTCGACGGTCCGCATGTCGAAAGCGTCCGCGAGCGAGTCCGCTGCCTTCGCGCCGAGGATGTGGTCGAGCCGATCACTCAGTGCCGCCATGCCTACTCCACTCCGATCTGCACCGAATCGCCCTGCTGCCCACCGGAATACACGATCACCTCGACGCCGGGAAAATTCTGCGCGATATGCGTCGCCAGTTCGTCGCCGAGGCCCGCCGGCGCCGCCGCGCCCATCAGCAGGGTGACCAGCTCGCCGCCGAAGGCGAGCAGCCGGTCCAGCAGCGTCCGCCCGGCGGCGCGCACATCGCGCTCGATCACGACGACGTCGTGCCCGGCCAGACCGAGCCCATCGCCCGGTTCGCAAGTGCCGACCATGGTGAGCGCGCGCTCGGTCGCCGCGCGCAGCGATCCCCAGCGCGTGGTGGCGGCCGCCTCGGACATGGCGAAGGCGTCGTCCACCGCGATCCGCCCGCGGTCGTGCACGGCCAAGGCCGCCAGTCCTTGCACCATCGACGCGCTCGGCAACAGCAGCACGTCCCGGTGGGCGTCACGCGCGGCGACACCGACGGCGACCAATTCGTGCGCAGGCAGCGCGCCGTTGGGCAGCACCAGTACCTCTCGGTTCGGCATATGCCGGATCGCGGCCAGCAGAGTGGCCGCGGTGACGGGCTCGCCTGCCAGCACCACCGCGCCCGCGTCCTCGAACAGCGTCGCCGCGCCCGCACCCGCGACCACCGCCAGAATCCCGCGATCGGCCGGAGCTACGCTCGCGCCGAGCGCACCGGCCACCACCTGGGTCGAATCGGCGGGCGGAACCGATCCCGCGATGCCTTCGCCTCGGGCAGGCCCGGTCCGGGACGCATCGCCATCGGACAGTTCGCCGGGGTTCGCGCGCGTGGCGCGATCAGCCGCGCCGAGGCCGCTCGACACGTCGAATATGTCCGCGTGCGAAGCGAAAGCGACGTTCTCGACGCGGATCCGGCTGAGCATGCCCGCCGCGATGCCCGCTTCCACCGCCGCACCCGCATCGGCGCAGTGCACGTGCGCCGACCAGGATCCGCTTCCGTCGCCGACGACGACGACCGAGTCGCCGAGTTCGCCGAGACGGGCGCGCAACGCGGCCACTTTCCGCTCGTCGGAGTCGGCCAGCAAATACATCACCTCGTACTGCGGTTCGGCCTCGCCGGCGGGCGCCGAACGGTCGGCCGCCGCGGGCCGCGGGTACTCCGGCCGCGTCGGCGCCTCGCCTCGGGTCACGGCGACCAAGCTGTCCAGCAGCACGACCAACCCTCGGGCTCCCGCGTCGACGACACCGGCCCGACGCAGCACGCCCAATTGGAACGGGGTGTCGCCGAGCGCTTTGGCCGCGCCGTCGGCCGCCGCGAGTGCCACATCCGCCAATTCCTGGTCGGGGCATGCCGCGGCCGCCGCGGTCGCGCAGTCCAGCACGGTGAGGATCGTCCCTTCGATCGGCACGCTCAGTGCCTCACGGACCAGTTCGGAGGCCCTGGCCAGCGCGGCGCGCAGGCTGTCGGCCGTGAACGGACCGCCGTGCACCGTGTCCGCGACGCCGCGCAGTACCTGCGACAGGATGATCCCGGAATTGCCGCGGGCGCCGACCGTCGCGCCGTGCGCCATCGCGACGGCGACGGCACGGGCGGCGCTCCCGTCCGCGCGCGCGACGGCCTCCCCCGCCTCCACCGCGGCACGCATCGTGGCCAGCAGATTGGTGCCGGTATCCGCGTCCGGGACAGGGAACACATTGAGCGCGTTGATCTCCTCGCGCCGATGCTCCAGGCCGGCGAGACAGGTACGGCCCCAGCGCAGCAATGCCGTGCCGTCCATCACGTCTCGCGCTCCGGACACCGTCACCTCACTCCCTTCCGCCACCTGCGCACCACCACCGCCCGCCAGGTTAGCGGGCGGTCCCGACAGGCGACCGGTAAGACCGCGTCATTAGAATGGATATGCCCGGCGACCGATCCGGCACTCGTTCACGGGGACCGGTTTGGTGGATCGAAGGCAGCACAGCTACCCTTGCAGGGTTGCCTCGCGCGGCCGTCACCGGTCTGCGCTGGTCGGCTCTCCGCTGACAGGGCACTCGACATTGCACGAGGATGCGCCGCACCGCGAAAGCGGCGGTCCCCACCATTGACATGAAGGAGTTCGCGACTATGGCTGCCGTCTGCGACGTCTGCGCCAAGGGCCCCGGCTTCGGGAAGTCGGTCTCGCACTCGCACCGGCGCACCAACCGTCGTTGGAACCCGAACATCCAGACCGTTCGCGCGCAGGTCGCCCCGGGCAACACCCGCCGGATGAACGTGTGCACCTCTTGCCTGAAGGCGGGCAAGGTCGCCCGCGGCTGATCCGCCCTCGGGCTGACCGGCATCGTCGGTACACGCCCCGGCACCCGTATCGGGTGGTCCGGGGCGTTGTCATGAGTGCGGGCCGCGCATGGCCGCTGTGACCGAGCATCCGTGGCGGGTCCAGCCGCTGACCGCCGAGTACGTCTACAGCCTCGCCGAATGCCACATCGCCTGCTGGCGCGAGGCGTACCGGGGGCTGGTGCCCGCGCACGTGCTCGACGCCTTCGATATCGGACGACGGGCCGAGCAGTGGGAGCGCGACCGGCTGCGCTATCCGGGCCGCACGCACGTCGCGATCGTCGATGACGTGGTGATCGGATTCTCCAGCGCGGGCCCGCCCGACTACCCGGACGCGGTGACCCCGATCGAACTGCACGCGCTCTACGTGCGCTCCTCCTGGCACGGCAGCGGGGTCGCCGACGACCTGATCCGCGCCGCGCTCGAGCCGGCCGCTCCGTGCTCGCTGTGGGTGTTCGAGCAGAATGCGCGTGCCAAGGCGTTCTACCGGCGGCATGGGTTCGTGCTCGACGGCACGCGCAAGGTCGAACCGTTCACCGCCGCGATCGAGGTGCGCATGGTGCGCACGCCGACGATGCACGCCGAGTCGGTGTCGGACGACGGCCCCTAGAGGTAACCTCGCCCTCGCTCCGGTTGCCGTGCGGACTACCGAGGGACTGCGTCCGGCCGCGCCCGTTAAGGTGCAGATCATGACCACCAGCGAGCAAACCGGCTACGTGACGACCGTCGACGGCGTCCTCCAGATCACCATCGCCACCTCCGTCAACGGCACGTCCATGGACTTCGCGGGGATCAACGCGGGCACCGCCGCACTGGGTTCGCTGGGGTCCGAGGTGGGCGCGGTGCTGCTGCGCGGCACCGGCGCGAACTTCTGCGCTGGCGGCGACGTGCGCGGCTTCGCCGCGGCGCAGGACCGCTCCGCGCACATCCGCGGTCTGGCCACCGATCTGCACGATTTCGTCCGCGCGCTGGACGCGACCACGGTGCCGGTGGTCGCGGCGGTGCAGGGCTGGGCTGCGGGCGCGGGCATGAGCCTGGTCTGCCTGGCCGACATAGCCCTCGGCGGGCCCGGCACCAAACTGCGCCCGGCCTATCCCGGCATCGGACTGAGCCCCGACGGGGGCATGTCCTGGACGCTGCCGCGCATCGTGGGGCAGGGGCGGGCGCGCGAAATCCTGCTCACCGACGCCGTCCTCGACGCCGACGAGGCAGTGCGCCTCGGCGTGCTGAGCAGGCTGGTCCCCGACGGCGAGATCGCCGAGGAGGCGCAGCGCCTCGCACGCACTCTGGCCACCGGACCGCGTTCTACCCACGCGAGCATCAAGTCGCTGTTGCGGCAGTCGGGCACCGCGACGCTGAGCGATCAACTCGACAGCGAGCGCGACGGTATCGCCGCTGCCGCGGGCTCCGCCGCCGGACGCGAGGGCGTCGACGCGTTCGTCGCGAAACGCAAACCCGACTACGCCGGACTCGCCTGAATCACTCCCGGGTGGAGAGCACGAATTTCGCCACCGCGTCGGTGAACGAGTCGTTGTCGTCACCGGCCGCGGTGTGCGCCGCGCCGCCGATCTCGACCAGCTGGGCGTGCGGCACCAGCCGCTGGAACGCTTCGGCTCCTTCGGCGCTGACCACGTCCGAGCGCATGCCGCGCACCAGCAGCACCGGGATGCGCAGCGCCCGCGCCGCGTCCTCCATCGGCTCGATCATCGCGGACGGGTCCTCGACCCGATCACTGAGCATGTCCGGATCCCAGTGCCAGTACCAGCGGCCGTCGCGCTCACGCAGATTGCGCAGCAGTCCCTCGGGGCTCTTCGGCCGCGGGCGGTGCGGCAGGTATTCGGCGACCGCGTCGGCGGCCTGTTCGAGGCTGTCGAAACCGTCGCGATGCTTGCCGAGGAAGTCGATCACCCGGGCGACGCCTTCCGGCTCGGGCCGGGTCACGATGTCGACGAGCACCAAGGCGCTGATCGCATCCCCGCCGGGCCGCGCGGTGGCGAGCAGACCGGTGATTCCCCCCATGCTGGCCCCGACGACCACCGCGGGCTCGCCCAGCTGTTCGAGCACGAGCAGCAGGTCGTCCACCATGGTCTGGCGCCGATAGTCGCGATCCGGCGCCCACTCGCTGTCGCCGTGGCCGCGGGCGTCCACCGTGACCACCTGCATTCCCGACGCGCCGAGCCGGGCGCCGGTCTTCTTCCACGAATGGCGGGTTTGCCCGCCACCGTGCAGGAAGACGACGAGCGGGCCGTCGACCGGTCCGAACTGATCGGCGGCCAGCTCGATTCCGCCCGAACCGCGCAGCCGCAGCCGGGACGGTTCGAGAAGATAGTTCGCATTACTCACGATCCGTAGGATCGCACAAACGCCGGGACGCGCTGGCGCGAACCCGGCGTTTCGAGTGTTCAGCAGGCGAGGTTGCCCGCGAAGAACAGGCACGCGATCTTGGCGTTGAACGACGCGGAGATGGTGGAGGAACCGCTGGAGGTGTATTCCTCGGCGACCGGGGCCGTGGTGGTCTCCGTGGCCGGCTCGAGCCGCAGCGGCGCCGCGCTCGCGACGGCGGCGCCACTGCTCAGAGCGGCGCAGAAGGCCAGGGTCGCGGTGGTACCGCGCAGCGCGCCCCGGACGGTGTTGTTGTGCATGGAACAGCTCCTCACTCGTTAACTCGGTCGATCACACACAGACGCCCAACTCAGGGCAGGCGCCAGTCAACCGGTTCGGCCCCCAGTTCGTCGAGCAGTTCGTTCACTCGCGAGAAGGGGCGGGAACCGAAGAACCCGCGGGACGCCGACAGCGGCGACGGATGCGCGGACTCGATGTAGGGCACCTCGGACTCGGTCAGCAACGGCTCGAGCGTCGCCGCGTCGCGGCCCCACAGGATCGCGACCAACGGCTCGTCCCTGGCGACCAAGGCGCGGATCGCCTGCTCGGTGACCGCCTCCCACCCCTTGCCGCGGTGCGAGGCAGGCTTGCCGGGCGACACGGTGAGCACTCGGTTCAACATCAGCACACCCTGGTCCGACCACGGGCTCAGATCGCCACAGGACGGCGTCGGGTGACCGAGATCCTTGCTGTATTCGGCGAAGATATTGGCCAGGCTGCGCGGGATCGGCGAAACATCCGGCGCCACGGAGAAACTCAGCCCCATCGGGTGACCGGGCGTCGGATACGGATCCTGGCCGACGACCAGCACGCGCACCGCGTCGAACGGACGCTGGAAGGCCCGCAGCACGTTGTCACCGGACGGTAGGTAGCCACGGCCTTCCGCGTTCTCGGCACGAAGGAAATCGCCCATGGCGGTAATCCGATCCGCCACCGGCTCGAGTGCCTTCGCCCATCCCGGATCCATGATTTCCGACAGTGGTTTCGCGCCCATGACCGCACAACTTAGCGTGACCGGCCGTCGGATGACGAGTCCGCCCCACGGAACGATTCCCACCCGACGTCGCCGGTCTGCGCCACACCGTCGACGGTGAGCCCGCGACCGGCCAGAACCCGCCCGATCGCGACCCATCCAGGGGGAAGCGCGCCGTCCGGCGCCCAGGTGCCCGCGAACGCATGGTCCTCTCCGCCGGTCAGAATCCATTGCGCCGCATCGGCATCCAGCCGGGCGGCGATCGGTTCCAGCGCAGGGTCGCGCAGGGCGGCCGAATCCAGATCGATGGCCACGCCCGAGGCCGACGCGATGTGCCCCAGATCCGCGAGCAGTCCGTCGGACACGTCGGTCAGCGCGTGCAGGCCGATGTCGGGCGCTCCGGTTCCGAAGTCCTCGTCGAGCGTGACCGGTCCGGACGACTCGATGGCCGAGGTCCCGAAGGAGCCAGGCGCTCCCGAATCGAGGCGTGCGGTCGCGGGATCTTCGGCAGTTGCCTCGGACGCCGAATCATGCTGCACCTCAGACCGATTCGACCCTCCGTATCGCCCGCGCCGCAGCGCGTCCAACACGAGCGCGTACGGCGGCCGCGGAACGCGATGCGCGGCAAGCGCTTCCACGAACTCCGGTCCGGTCGCTCCGGCGGTGAAGGCGGCCAGTCCCGCGGCCGACCAGCCGAGGCGGCCCGCCACCGCGACGACATCGCCCACGCGGGCACCCGCCCGGGTGACCGGCGCGCCGCGGCCCGGATCACCGAAGGCGGTGACGGAGACGACCAGTTCGCGGCTGCGGACCAGGTCGCCGCCCGCGATGGACGCGCCCGCCCTGGCGGCCTCGGCCCACATGCCGTCCGCGAGTCCGTCGATCACCTCGAGCGGGGTGTCGGCCGGGCAGCCGAGCGCGACGACGAACGCGGTCGGCGTCGCCCCCATGGCGACCACGTCGGCGGCGTTCTGCGCGATCGCCTTGCGGCCGACGTCCTCGGGGCTGGACCAGTCCAGCCGGAAGTGCCGGTCCTGCACGAGCATGTCGGTGGTCACCACGAAACGGCCGTCCGGCGCCGCGACCAGCGCCGCGTCGTCACCGGGGCCGAGCAGCACACCCGGCGCCTGGACGCGACCCGCGTTGATGCGCTCGATCAGCGCGAACTCGCCCAGTTCACGCACTGTCCTCGGGGCACTGCTGGCGCTGATGACCGATCCTTCCCGGCGCGCTGCTTGCTGGAATGAGCCCGACGGTACCCTTTCGGGGGCACTCGAGTACCAACGGCCCTGCGGCGCGGCAGCGACGACGCGCGTAGCGGAAAGGATCGGTGAGCATGGCGGCGGATTCGTCGGACCGTGATTCGGCGGAGCCCGAGCACGAACGCACCGATGCCACGGATCCCGGGAGCGCCCCGAAGGAACCCGCGGCGACGGACAATGCGTCCGATCGCCCACAAGCCGCCGACTCCGACGCGCGGACCACGCCTTCCTTGTCGAAGAGCGGGGACAGCGCGAACGCGGATACCGATACCGGCGAGCCGGACAGCCGCCCCGCGTCGTCCCCGGCACACCAGTACCCGCCCGCGCTCATCGCGACCGCCGTGGCGCTTCCGGTCGTGCTGGTCGTCGCGGTGCTCGTCGCCGCCGTGCTCGCGCACCGCGCGCCCGTCGAGCGCGAACCGCTGGTGCTCGGCCCTGTCCCGGCTCCGGCGGCGGAGGGCCCGGCCTGCGCCGCCCTGCTGCCCGCCTTGCCCGCGGACCTGGGTGATTTCACGAAATCGACGCTGGTCGAGCCCGCTCCGCCCGCCACACGCGCATGGCAGCGCGCCGACGGCGGCGACGCGATCGTGCTGCGCTGCGGGCTGGATCGCCCGTTGGAATTCAATCGCGCCTCGCCGCTGCAGATCGTGAACGGCGTGCAGTGGTTCGAGGTCCGCGACCAGGCCGCCAAGGCGAGCACGTGGTTCGCCGTCGACCGTGGGACCTATGTCGCCCTCACCGTCCCCGACGGCTCCGGTCCGACGCCGCTGCAAGAAGTCTCCGACACCATCACCGCCAACCTCCCGGCCCAGCCGATCGACCCGGGACCGCTGCCCAACTGACTCCGAGTAGTCGCGCGCCGATCACCTGGGGCGCACCCGACGACGGCAGGCTCTAACGCAACCCGGTGCCGCGAACGAGCGCGGTCTCGATGAGCGTGGAGACGAGTGCGGCATAGTCGATGCCGGTGGCCTCCCACATGCGCGGATACATGGAGATGGCGGTGAATCCCGGCATCGTGTTGATCTCGTTGATCACCGGCCCCTGCTCGGTGACGAAGAAATCGACCCGCGCCAGTCCTTGGCAGTCGAGAGCCTGGAAGGCACGCACGGCCAATTCCCGGATCCGGTCGGACACCTCGTCGTCCAGTTTCGCGGGAACGTCGAATTCGCAGATGTCGTCGAGGTACTTCGTGTCGAAGTCGTAGAACGCGGGTCCGTCGACGGTGACGCCGGTCTCCGGCATCCGGATCTCCGCCACCACGCTCGCCGCGACCCGGCCGTCCGGGTATTCCAGGACCCCGCACTCCACCTCGCGCCCGACGATGCCCGCTTCGACGATCACCTTCGGATCGTGCGCGCGCGCCACGGCGATGGCCGCGTCCAGCTCGTTCCAGTCGGTGACCCGGGTGATGCCGATCGATGAGCCGCCACGGGCCGGTTTGACGAACACGGGCAGACCCAGGCGCAGCCGGTCTTCCTCGGTGACCGTCGCGGTGCCGGGCCGCAACACCACCTGCGTGCCGATCGGCAGCCCCTCCGCCGCGAGCAGTTTCTTGGTGAACTCCTTGTCCATGCCCGCGGCGCTGGCCAGCACGCCGGGGCCGACGTAGGGAATTCCGGCGAGTTCCAGCATCCCTTGCAAGGTGCCGTCCTCGCCGAACGGTCCGTGCAGGATCGGGAACACCACATCGACCGAGCCGAGCGCCGCCCTGGGATCGTCAAGCGCGATCAGAGCCCCGGGGCGGCTGGGGTCCGCGGCCAGGGTCAATGCCGTGCCGGTGGCGTCCACCGACGGCAGTGCGCGGTCGTGGATGCCGAGCGCGGCCACCTCCGAACCGCCGAGCACCCAGCGGCCTTCCGTGGTGATGCCGATCGGCACGACCTCGTACTTCTCCTGATCCAGGTGGCGAAGCACGCTACCGGCCGATACGCAGGACACGGCGTGCTCGTTACTGCGCCCGCCGAACACCACAGCCACCCTGATCCGGTTCGTCATGCCCCGAACCGTACCCGTTTCGATGCGCACTCCCACCGCTGACCGTCCCGGACACTCCCGCCGGGGCGGAGCGGGCTCACTCGGGCTTCATCCGCCGCCCGAGCAGGTTGCCGACGGCTTCGCGCACGGAGAGCCCTTCGTGACAGACCTGGTGCACCGCGGTGGTCAGCGGCATCTCGACGCCGTGCCGCTCGGCCAGCGCGCGCACCGATGTGCAGGACTTCACACCCTCGGCGACCTGGCCATGAGTGGCCGACTGGGCGGCGTCCATGGATCCGCCCGCGCCGAGCACGTGCCCGAACGACCGGTTGCGCGACAACGGGGAGGTACAGGTGGCGACCAGGTCTCCGACGCCGGCCAGACCCGCGAGCGTCACCGGCTCCGCGCCGAGGGCCACCCCGAGCCGGATGATCTCGGCGAGACCGCGGGTGATCAGGCTGGCGATCGAGTTGTCGCCGAGTCCCATTCCCGACGCGATGCCGCAGGCGAGCGCGATGACGTTCTTGCACGCGCCGCCGATCTCGCAGCCGACCACGTCGGTGTTGGTGTAGGGACGGAAGTATCCGGTCGCGCAGGCGTGCTGCACCGCCACCGCGCGATCGTTGTCCGAGCAGGCGACCACGGTCGCGGCAGGCTGGCCCACCGCGATCTCGCGCGCCAGGTTCGGTCCGGACAGCACCGCGATCCGGCTCGGATCGGCCCCGGTGACCTCCTCGATCACCTGGCTCATCCGCAGCAGCGTCCTGGTCTCGATGCCTTTCGCCAGACTCAGCAGCGTGGCGTCGCCCGGGATCAACCCCTTCCACTCCGCGAGGTTGGCCCGCAGCGACTGCGACGGCACCGCCAGCACGACGATGTCCGCTCCGTCCAGCGCCACCGCCGGGTCGTGGGTGGCCGCGACCGGCGGCAGCGGAATATCCGACAGGTAATCGGGATTGCGATGTTCGGAGGCCAGCGTCGCGGCGACCTCGGGCCGCCGGGCCCAGATCGTGACCTCGGTTCCCGCGTCCGCCAACACCTTCGCGAACGCGGTGCCCCACGATCCCGCGCCCAGCACTGCCGCCCTCGTCATCAGCCCAATATGCCATGGAAGGATTGCTCGCATGCGCCCGCACGCCGTGCATGCCGTGATCGCGGTCAAGAGCCTCGATCAGGCCAAGAGCCGACTGGCCGACCGGCTGCGCCCGGAGCACCGGGCCCGGTTGGTGTTGGCCATGCTCGCCGACACCGTGACCGCCACCGCGGCGGTCGACGAGGTCGTATCGGTCACCGTGGTCACGCCCGACCCCGCCGTCGCGGACCTGGCCCGCACATTGGGCGCGGAAGTCCATCCGGAACCGCGTCAGCGGCACGCCGACGGGCTGAACACCGCGCTCGCCGCCACCGCCGCCGCGTTGCGCGGCGCGCACGGCCCGATCGATCTGCTCGCTTTGCAGGCGGATCTGCCCGCGCTGCGCCCGGAAGAACTGTCGGACATGCTCGCCGCCGCCCCGCGCGGGTTGCGCTCGATCGTGATCGATCACGAGGGCAGCGGCACCGCCGCGCTCGTGGTTCGCGACCCGGTCGCCGCGCTCGATCCCCGTTTCGGTCCCGGGTCGGCACGCAGCCATATCGACGCGGGCGCGGTCGATCTCACCGGGGACTGGCCGGGCCTGCGCTCGGACGTCGACACCCCCGCCGATCTGGACCGCGCGGTGGCACTCGGGGCCGGAAACGCGACGCGTGCTGTCCTGCACGACATCGGCTGGCCGGGCGGCGTTCACGAACACGTTCCACACGTGTGCTAGCCGGTCGCCATGGTGGCGTGAGACACATGACGATCACGGTCGCGGGATGCACACGACCTCTCCGGTAGGGGATGATCGGTGACGTGAGCGATACGGAAACCGTCAAGCAGCAGCCGTTGCTTCCCACGCCACCCCCAGCGGCGACACCCCTGTCCGCCGACTCGTCGGCGGCGCGGTTGCCACGCGATCGCTACCTCAATCGCGAATTGAGCTGGCTGGACTTCAACGCCCGCGTGCTCGCCCTCGCCGAGGACGAGTCGCTGCCGTTGCTGGAGCGTGCGAAGTTCCTGGCGATCTTCGCGTCCAATCTCGACGAGTTCTACATGGTGCGGGTGGCCGGGCTGAAACGCCGCGCCGAGACCGGCCTGCTGGTGCGCTCGGCCGACGGCCGCTCCCCCGGCGAGCAGTTGGAACTGATCGCCGCGCGCACCCAGGAGATCGCGGTGCGGCATGCCCGCGTCTTCCTCGACAGCGTGCTGCCCGCGTTGACCGCCGAGGGCATCGCGATCATCGACTGGAGCGACCTGGACGAGGACGAACGCAGTCGCCTTTCGGGTTACTTCCAGGATCAGGTCTTCCCGGTCCTCACCCCGCTCGCGGTCGACCCGGCGCACCCCTTCCCCTACATCAGCGGGCTGAGTCTCAACCTCGCGGTGACGGTAAAGGATTCCGCGACCGGCGGCGAGCACTTCGCCCGCGTCAAGGTCCCCGACAACGTCGACCGGTTCGTCCGCGTGCGCCGCACCGACTCCGGCTCCCCGATCGCGGCTTTCCTGCCGATGGAAGCGCTCATCGCCGCGCACCTGGACCTTTTGTTCCCCGGCATGGAGGTGGTCGAGCACCACTCGTTCCGGATCACCCGCAACGCGGACTTCGAAGTCGACGAGGATCGCGACGAGGACCTGCTCCAGGCGCTGGAGCGGGAACTGGCCCGGCGGCGGTTCGGTTCGCCGGTGCGACTAGAGGTGTCCGACGACATGACCGAGCACATGCTCGATCTGCTCCTCCGCGAGTTGGACGTCGACCCCGACGACGTCATCCAGGTGCCCGGCCTGCTCGACCTGTCCTGCCTCTGGCAGGTGTACGGCGTCGACCGGCCGAATCTGAAGGACACTCCGTACGTTCCCGCGACCCCGCCCGCGTTCGGCGAGCGCGAGACGCCGCGCAACGTCTTCGCCGCGCTGCGCGAGGGTGACGTGCTGGTGCACCATCCGTACGACTCGTTCTCCACCAGCGTGCAGCGGTTCATCGAACAGGCCGCCGCCGACCCGCAGGTGCTCGCCATCAAGCAGACGCTGTACCGCACCTCCGGTGACTCCCCGATCGTCAACGCGCTCATCGACGCCGCCGAGGCGGGCAAGCAGGTGGTCGCCCTGGTCGAGATCAAGGCGCGATTCGACGAGCAGGCGAACATCAAATGGGCCCGCGCGCTGGAACAGGCCGGCGTGCACGTGGTGTACGGCCTCATCGGCCTGAAGACCCACTGCAAGACCTGCCTGGTGGTGCGCCGCGAGGGCGCCACCATCCGGCGCTACTGCCACATCGGCACCGGCAACTACAACCCGAAGACCGCGCGCCTCTACGAGGATGTCGGATTGCTCACCGCCGCACCCGAAATCGGCGCCGACCTGACCGACCTGTTCAATTCGCTGACCGGTTACTCGCGGAAAGAGAACTACCGCAATCTGCTCGTCGCCCCGCACAGCGTGCGCTCCGGCATCATCGAGCGCATCCAGCGCGAGACCGATCTGGCGGGTGAGGGTAAGGACGCCCGAATCCGGCTGAAGGCCAACGCCATCGTCGACGAGGAGGTCATCGACGCGCTGTACCGGGCCTCCCAGGCGGGCGTGCCGGTACAGATCGTGGTGCGCGGCATCTGCGGCCTGCGCCCCGGTGTGCCAGGGATGAGCGAGAACGTCGAGGTCCGCTCGATCCTCGGCCGGTTCCTCGAGCATTCCCGCATCCTGCACTTCCAGGCGCAGGACGAGTACTGGATCGGTAGCGCCGACATGATGCACCGCAACCTCGATCGCCGGGTCGAGGTGATGGCGCAGGTGAAGGATCCGCGGTTGACCGAACAACTCGGCGGAGTCTTCGACTCGGCTCTGTCGCCGACCACGCGCTGCTGGGTGCTGCAACCGGACGGCACGTGGCAGGCGTCGCCGGGCGTGTCCGGCGACGGGGACAAGATCAGAGACCATCAGGAGTTCTTGATGCGGCTGCGGAGGCCAGATCAGCAGTGAACGCCAAAACGGGGTTCGAACAAGAGGGGGGCCCGTTCTGGGATCCCCGCGTCACCGCCAATATCCACGCCGCCGGAGCGGTGCTGTGGCGCGAGTCGTCCTCGGGTGCGATCGAGATCGCGATCGTCCACCGCCCCAAGTACGAGGACTGGTCGCTGCCGAAGGGCAAACTCGACCCGGGCGAGACCCCGGTGCTGGCCGCGGTCCGCGAAGTCCGGGAGGAAACCGGGCTGGAGAGCAGGCTCGGCCGCTATCTCGGCCACGTGACCTACCCGATCCCCGGCCACCGCAAGCTGAAGCGGGTCGACTATTGGGCCGCCGAACAGGTGGGCGGGGAGTTCACCGTCAACTCCGAGGTGGACGTGCTGAGCTGGCATCCGCTGGATCGGGTGATGGACCAACTGTCGTATCCGATGGACCGGCAGGTGGTGCGCGCCTTCACCCGGCTGCCCGCGCGCACCGACACTCTGCTGTTGGTGCGGCATGCCAAAGCAGGCCGCAGGGACCGCTTCAACGGTCCCGACGAGCAGCGTCCGCTCGACCGCGAGGGCGAGGCGCAGGCACAGGCGCTCACGCCGAACCTCTTGGCGTTCGGCGCATCTGAGGTCTATTCGGCTCCACCACTGCGTTGCGTGCAGTCCGTGGCGCCGTTGGCGGAGAAACTCGGTGTCGAAATCATCGAGGAGCCATTGCTTTCCGAGACCGGGTACGCCGAAAACCCGGACGACGCCCGGGAACGTTTTCGAGCCCTGGTGTCGGACAAAGCCATTCGTGTCGTCTGCAGTCAGGGCAAGGTGATCCCCGATCTGCTGGGATGGCTGGCCGAACGCGATGGAATCGCGCTGCCGTCGGCGCGCAATCGCAAGGGCAGTGTGTGGGTGCTGTCGTTCGTCGGCCATCGCTTGGTGGCCGCCGACCATCTGGATCGATCGCTGTCAGCCTACGTGGTGCGGTCGGATTAGACCGGCAGCTCCCGCGTCACCGCGCGGGTCGGCGGGCGCCGAGTGGCGGCCACGGCCGTGAGGTCTAGGTAGGCGGACAGCCGAAAACGGCCCCGGGTGTCTCCCGGGGCCGTCTCGACGTTGAGGCGAATGGGCCCAGTCGTGGGGCCACGCATTCAGCGCCGATCCGGCGGTGGCTCGAGATCAGCGGGTTCCGCGAGTCGAGGCCTTCTTGGCCGCGGTCTTCTTCGCGGTGGTCTTCTTGGCGGCAGCGGTGGTGGTCTTCTTGGCCGCCGTGGCCTTGGTGGCCGTCTTCTTGGCCGGAGCCTTCTTCGCGACCGCGGTCTTCTTCGCGGGCGCCTTCTTCGCAGCGGTCTTCGTAGCGGTCGTCTTGCGCGCGGTGGTCTTCGCCGGAGCCTTGGCGGCGGCCTTGCGGGCCGTCGTCTTGGCGGGCGCCTTGGTCGGCGTCGACTTCTTGGCGGCGGTCTTCTTGGCCGCCGTCTTCTTCGCCGCCGCCTTCTTCGCCGACACCGGCGCATTCACCCCGCGCTTGACGGCGGGCCCGGTCGCGGCCAGTTTCTGCTTACCCGCGATCACCGCCTTGAACTGAGCGCCGGGACGGAACGCGGGCACCGAAGTGGGCTTGACCTTCACGGTTTCGCCGGTACGCGGGTTCCGCGCGACGCGAGCCGCACGCTTACGCTGTTCGAACACACCGAATCCGGTGATAGTGACGCTCTGACCCTTGTGCACCGCGCGCACGATGGTGTCGACCACATGCTCGACTGCCGCGGTGGCCGTGCGCCTGTCCGTACCCAACTTTTCGGTCAGAACGTCGATCAGTTCCGCCTTGTTCATTGAATCCTCCGCAGACTAATGGCCCGTCGTCGGACCGACTAGGTACCACGGTAAACCCACTTTGGGCAAGAGTCTATGTGCCACGCCAAAATTCATGTGGTTTAGCACACGTCCAGCTACCGCAACTCCGGGTGTCCAGCTAACCGGCGGGGGTGATTACGTCTGCGAAATATGTGCAGGCAGGGTAGTGGGTTTCCATGTTGGCCTTGCCTTTTCGAACCGGGCGATCGCGTCCTCCCGGCGCAGCGTCAGGCCGATGTCATCCAATCCTTCCAGCAGACGCCACCTGGTGTAGTCATCAATATCGAACGGCAACACGACGGTTCCGGCCGTCACCGTGCGCGCCTCGAGGTCCACAACCAATTCCAAGCCGGGCTGTTCCTCGAGCAACTTCCAGAGCATTTCGACATCGTTCTGTGACATCTGAGCGGCGACCAGACCGCCCTTGCCCGCATTGCCGCGGAAGATGTCGGCGAACCGGGATGAGATGACCACCCGAAAGCCGTAGTCCGACAGCGCCCAAACGGCGTGCTCACGCGACGATCCCGTACCGAAATCCGGACCCGCCACCAAGACACTACCCCTGTTGTAAGGCGCGATGTTCAGAATGAAGTCGGGATCGGTGCGCCATGCGGCGAACAACCCGTCCTCGAATCCGGTCCGCGTCACCCGCTTGAGGTAGACCGCCGGGATGATCTGATCGGTATCGACATTGGAGCGGCGCAGCGGCACCCCGATGCCCTTGTGCACAGTGAAGGCTTCCATAACGAATCTCCTGGGTTTGATTGAGGGAATCGGGGCCGGTCAGTCCAGATCCGCAGGCGATGACAGAGTTCCACGAACCGCCGTCGCGGCCGCTACGAGGGGAGAAACGAGGTGCGTACGGCCGCCTTTGCCCTGTCTGCCCTCGAAGTTGCGGTTCGAGGTGGACGCGCAACGCTGGCCTGGCTCGAGCTGGTCCGGATTCATTCCCAGGCACATTGAGCAGCCGGCTTGCCGCCATTCGGCGCCCGCCGCAGTGAAAATCTCCCCGAGTCCTTCTTTTTCCGCCTGTGCGCGAACCCGCATCGAGCCCGGTACAACCAGCATTCGCACGCCGTCGGCGACATGACGTCCCTTCAAAATCCCGGCCACCGCACGCAAATCTTCAATGCGTCCGTTGGTGCACGAGCCGACGAATACGGTGTCGATCGGCACTTGTCGAAGCGGAGTACCCGGCTCCAAGTCCATGTAACGCAGAGCTTTCTCCGCGGACTCGCGAGCCACCTCGTCGGCGATGGCGGCGGGGTCGGGCACCGCCTCGCCCAGCGGGGCGCCTTGACCCGGGTTGGTGCCCCAGGTGACGAACGGAGTCAGCTCGGAGGCGTCGATGTGCACCTCGGCGTCGAAAACAGCGCCCTCGTCGGTCTTCAGCGCCTCCCAGGCGGCCACCGCGGCGTCCCAATCGGCTCCCTGCGGCGCGTGCGGCCGTCCTTTGAGGAATTCGTAGGTGGTCTCGTCCGGCGCGATCATGCCTGCCCGCGCGCCCGCTTCGATGGACATGTTGCAGATCGTCATTCGGGCCTCCATCGACATGGCCCGGATGGCCTCGCCGCGGTACTCCAGGACGTAGCCCTGTCCGCCGCCGGTGCCGATCTTCGCGATGACGGCCAGGATCAGGTCCTTGCTCGTCACGCCGGGCGGCATGGCGCCGTCCACCGTGATCGCCATCGTCTTGAACGGGCGCAGCGAGAGGGTCTGGGTGGCAAGCACATGCTCCACCTCGGAGGTGCCGATGCCCATCGCCAGCGCCCCGAACGCGCCGTGCGTCGAGGTGTGGCTGTCGCCGCAGACCACGGTCGTGCCCGGCTGGGTCAGGCCCAGCTGCGGCCCGACCACGTGCACGATGCCCTGGTCCAGGTCGCCCATCGGGTGCAGCCGCACACCGAATTCCGCGCAGTTGCGCCGCAGCGTCTCCACCTGGGTGCGTGAAATCGGGTCGGCGATCGGCTTGTCGATATCGATCGTCGGAACGTTGTGGTCCTCGGTCGCGATCGTGAGATCGGGCCGTCGCACCGGCCTGCCCGCCGCGCGCAGTCCGTCGAAGGCCTGCGGGCTGGTCACCTCGTGGACGAGATGCAGGTCGATGTAGATCAGGTCCGGTTCGCGCGAGGCACCCTCGCCCTCCCCGCGAGCGACGACGTGCTGGTCCCATACCTTCTCGGCCAGCGTGCGCGGTTCGGCCATTGTCGATCACCTTTCGGACGAAGCAGCCGTTCCGCGATCTGGACTCCGACGCGGCGACGGTTGCACAAGTTGGGATAGCTGCGCCTGGTCCGAACGCCGAGAGGAAGGATCCATGGAGGTGGATTTCTCAACATCCGAGACGCTAGTATCGTTCTATGAGACAGCATAGCGGCATCGGCGTCCTCGACAAAGCAGTGGCGGTCCTGTACGCCGTAGCCGAGCATCCCTCGGGTCTCAACGAGCTGTGCGCGCGCACCGGTCTACCCCGCGCCACCGCACACCGTCTCGCCGTCGGCTTGGAAGTGCATCGCCTGCTCGCGCGCGACAGCAACGGCACCTGGCGGCCGGGGCCGGCCCTCGCCGAGCTCGCGACCAGCGCGAACGATCCACTGCTCGAGGCCGCGTCGGCCATCCTCCCCCGGCTGCGCGAGATCACCGGCGAGAGCGTCCAGCTGTACTGCCGCGACGGCAACGCCCGCGTCTGCGTCGCGGCGCTGGAACCTCCCGTCGGACTGCGCGACACCGTGCCGATCGGGGCGCGGCTGCCGCTCACCGCGGGGTCGGCGGCCAAAGTACTGCTGGCGTGGGCCGACCCGGAACTGCAGCGCACCATCCTGGCCGACGCGGTGTTCGGCGAACGCGCGCTGGCCGAAGTGCGCAAGCGCGGGTGGGCGCAGAGCGCGGCCGAGCGTGCGGCAGGCGTGGCCAGCGTCTCCGCGCCGGTGCGCGACGCGGGCGGCGCCGTGGTCGCGGCCGTTTCGGTGTCGGGACCGATCGATCGGATGGGCCGCAGGCCGGGCGCGCGGTGGGCGGCGGATCTGGTCGCGGCGGCCGAGGCGCTGCACAAGCGCCTGTAACCTGTTTCAGTCCGGACTCTCTAGAGTTGCCCCATGGGAGTCAATCAACGGGCACAGATCGTGATGTCCGACACCGAGATCACCGAGTTCCTGCAGCGCAGCCGGATCGCGACGCTGGCGACCATCGGACCGAAGGGCACGCCGCACCTGACCGCGATGTGGTACGCGCTCATCGGCGGCGAGATCTGGTTCGAGACCAAGGCCAAATCGCAGAAGGCAGTGAACCTGCGCCGCGATCCTCGGGTCACCTGCATGGTCGAGGCGGGCGACACCTACGACCAACTCCGGGGCGTCTCGATCGAGGGCCGCGCCGAGATCATCGATGACGCCGAGAAACTCTTCGCCGTCGGCGTGAGCGTATGGGAGCGCTACACCGGCCCCTACAACGAAGAATTGCGCCCGATGGTCGAAGCCATGCTGAACAAGCGGGTGGCCGTGCGCGTCGTGCCGGAGCGCACGCGCAGCTGGGATCATCGCAAGCTCGGCCTTCCGGCGATGCCGCTGGGCGGCAGTACCGCGCAGGCACTCGACTGACCGGCCCGAACGCGATCGGGCCGCGCGACGCGCGCGAAATCCAACTGACACAACCGCCTCGCACGGGCTAGCGTCGGGGTGTTCGACAGCAATCGGCCGGGCACCGCCGCCCGCGAGGACGCGGCGCGCGGCCGCGACGACGAGGAGCAGCGATGGCGGATTCGGGTAAGTCCAACGGCGCCGACGAGGTGAAGCGCAAGTTCCGGGAAGCACTGGAGCGCAAGAACCAGCAGAACGCCCGCGCGGCCGACCACCTCGACGGACGGTCGAAGGCGTCCTCGGCGCACTCCGCGGTCGGCCACAAGCGGGAATTCCGGCGCAAGAGCGGATAGTCCGCACAGTCGGCGAAAGCCCTCCAGCAAGATCGCTGGAGGGCCTTTCTTTTGCCGCTCTCCCCCGCGACCGGCGCGGCCCGGCGGCCGATTTGCGTCCGTCCCCCGCGACCGGCGCGGCCCGGCGGCCGATTTGCGTCCGTCCCCCGCGACCGGCGCGGCCCGGCGGCCGATTTGCGTCCGTCCCCCGCGACCGG